>DLKD01000062.1:0-86086 GCA_002477755.1 Gordonia sp. UBA7599 | reverse complement strand
ACCGAGCCCGATCCGACGCCGAGCGAGCCCGAACCCGAGCCAGAGCTCGAACCCACACCAGGGGAAGCCCCCTCCGGCCTGACACTCGAAGAGGTGCAGCGCCGGTTCGGCGAGGTGCGCGCGGCCATGCGTGAACATTCGCCGGTCTTCGAGGCGATGCTCAGCGGCGCGTTCATCCACCAGGTCGCCGAAAGCCTGATCACCGTCGGGCACACGGCGGAGGCGCTGGCCGCCCGCCTGTCACAGGAAGAGCGGGCCCAAGCGCTACGTGCGTCGTTCGCAAAGGTCTTCGGCACCGAGATCGACGTGCGCACGATTCACGCGCAGCCCGGCACGGGTCCGGCCGAGGCGGGAACGGTGCCGACGGCGGCGCAGCAGCCGAAGCAGTCGTATCGGCGGCCCAGTCGCGGCGGCGCAGAAGACACCTCCGACGACGTCATTCCCGAACCCGAGGAGCCTTCTCCGGAGCCTAGGCCCGACGAGGAGATCTCCGACGCCGAGCGCGACGAGATGGTCGCCCAGGCCCACGACGACTCGCCGTCGTCGCAGGTCCGCGACCCCGAGGAAGTCGCCTTGGAGCTGCTTCAGTCAGAACTCGGCGCGCGCGTCCTCGACGAGTCGTAGCGGGCTCGCTCGGCGTCGCAACGGGCTCGCTCGGCGTCGGATCGGGCTCGGTCGGCGAAACTAGGGCGTCCACCAGGGGCGCAGCGGCAGGGTGGACTTCCCGCCAGGCCCGAGCTTGCTCGCCAACACATGGTGCAACTGGATGATGTTGCGGTCGAAGCCGATTCGGCAGCCCGCCATGTAGAGGCCCCACAGGCGTGCGGTGCCCTCGCCGACCTCGGCGACGGCCTCGTCCCAGTGCTCGACGAGGTTGGCGTTCCAATCCCGCAGCGTCATGGCGTAATGCTCGCGGATGTTCTCTTCGTGGAGGACCTCGAGCCCGCCGACGTCCTGAATCTTCGAGATGATCGTCCCCGCGCCCGTGAGCTCCCCGTCGGGGAACACGTAGCGGTCGATGAAGGCGCCCGCCTTGTTGGACCCGGTGTTGCCGGGGCGGGTGATGCTGTGGTTGAGCATCAAGCCGCCGTCGCGCAGCTTGTCGCGCATGAACGAGAAGTACGCCGGGTAGTTGCTGACCCCGATGTGTTCGGTGAGCCCGATCGATGACACCGCGTCGAAGCCCGACTCCGCCACGTCGCGGTAGTCGGAGTGGCGGACTTCCGCTAGATCACCTAGACCCTCGTCGACGATGGCCCGCTGCGCCCACTGGGCCTGCTCGGCCGAGAGCGTCGCACCGATCACCTTGACGCCGTGTCGTGCGGCGTAGCGGACCATCCCGCCCCAGCCGCAACCGATGTCGAGCAGCCGGTCCCCGGGCTGCAGGCGCAGCTTCTCGAAGATCAACCGGTACTTGTTCTCCTGCGCCACCTCGAGACTCGCGTCGGCGTCTGGGTACACGGCGCACGTGTAAGTCATCGACGGTCCCAAGACCCACTCGTAGAAGGTGTTGGACACGTCGTAGTGGTGGTGGATGACCTCGGCGTCACGAGTCTTGCTGTGCCGCAACCCCTCGGCGAAGCGGCGCCAGCGCGGCACGGCCTCCTGCGGCGGCGGGGCGATCGGCTTGAAGTGCTCCAGCCCGATCCCGCGGGCGATCTGCGCCATCTCCAGCGGCGACGGACGCGTGAAGCTGATGTTGTCCGAAAGGGCGCGCAGCGCTTCGTATGGATCGCCGGGCGGCACGCCGATGATGTCCAGATCGCCGGCGATGTAGGCGCGCGCCAGCCCGAGGTCGCCCGGTGCCGTGACCAGTTAGGTCGTACCCCGCGGGGTCTTCAGATCGACCTGGAACGGGGCGTTCTCCGGGCCCGTTGAGCTGCCGTCATACGCCGTCAGTCGCACTGATGGCGCGCCGCCGAGGAAGATCTCGAAGACCTTCGCCAACGGCATTCGGTCGGTCGCGGTAATCGCTTCCTTGAACGTGGTCATTGACTCTTCACCGCCTTGGAGTAGAGGTCCAACAGTCGGGACTGGGGATCGTATTTGGCTTTCAACTGCCCGTAGCGCTTCCCGCCGTACAGCTGCGCGAACTCCTCGGGCGGGTAGAACGATTCGGAATAGAGCGACTTGTGACCGTCGAGCTCGGCCACCCGCTTCTCGATCTGACGGTTGGCGTATCCGGGTTGGTCGGGGGTGACCGGGACCGCGGACCAGAAGCCGACGTTGACATAGGTGCGCCCGGGATCCAGCGGGTACAGCGGCCACGGCCGGTGCGGATCGGCGCCCGGCGGCAGGGGCTCGCGCAGCCGCAACGGACACAACCAGATCGGCTCGATCGGCACGTTCTCAAGGAACCAATCCACGAATTCGACGGTCCGATCGATCGGCACCTCGATGTCCTGGACGACGCGCTCGCTCGGAGGCAACCCCTTGCGGGCGCCCAGCCGGTCGCCGATGTTGTAGCGGTGGTCCAGCGCGATCAGTTTCCAGTAGAAGCTGCTGCGCAGCCATCGCCGCGGCCAGAACCGGCGGATCTTCGGGTTCTGCGTGCCGAAGGCTCGCGAGCACCAGAACCAGTCGGTGTCCCAGCGCCACAGGTAATCGTGGATCGTGAGGCGGTCGGTTTTGGGCGTCGCCGACGGATCGTGCTGGATGGACCGGTAGTAGATGTCGTTGCCCGTGTAGTCCGACAACGGGATCGACTCGTCGTCGGTCTGACGGCCCAGCACCAAGTACGACTCGTCGGCGGAGAACACCACACCGTCGAGGTAGTCGACGGGCATCCCGTCGTAGCTCTTCTTGTCGACGATGAGCGTCATCGTCGAGACCAGCGATTCCAGGTCGGTGAACCGCACGTGGCGCAGCTCGACGAAGGGCTTGACCGGCTCGAGTTCGATCTTCAACCGCACCGAATAGCCGAGCGTGCCGTAGGAGTTGGGGAAGCCGAAGAACAGATCGGCGTGCTCGTTGGTCGGAGTGGCGGTGATGATCTCACCGGCCCCGGTCAGCACGTCGATCTCCAAGACGGATTCGTGCGGCAGCCCGCTTCGGAACGACGTCGACTCGATGCCGAGCCCGGTCACCGCCCCGCCCAGCGTGATTGTCTTGAGCTGCGGAACGACCAGTGGCGCCAAGCCGTAGGGCAGTGTCGCCGCAACGAGGTCCTCGTAGGTGCACATGCCCGCGACCTCGGCGGTCCGTGCGTTCGGGTCCACCGAGACGACTCCGCCCAGGCCCGATACGTCCAATCCCGGGTGAGGGTTGGCGGCGCGGCGGCGGAAGAGGTTCGACGTCTTCTTCGCCAGGCGCACCGTTCCGTCGGGCGGTATCGCACGGTAGCTCTCGAGCAGCCGCGTCACACCCTGCTCGTAGACCGACGGACCCATCTCAACGTTTATCGACATCACCAACTAGCCTAGGTCGCAACGATGGCTGCCGCGACTGCGCTGCCACAATCACGAGCTGACGCCTCGAATGGACACGACGATCAGCCCCGACGAACAGGAGTGCCCGATGGCACAGGTGACCGCCAGCCAATCCGTGGAGATCAACGCCGCCCCCGACGCAGTGCTCGCCGCGCTGTCCGACTACTCGACGGTGCGCCCGGCAATCCTGCCGGAGAACTACCGCGACTACGGCGTGGTCTCCGGCGGAACGGGTGACGGCACCGTCGTCCACTGGATCCTGCAGGCAACGGAGAAGCGCCAGCGCGATGTGAAGGCCACAGTCGCCGTCGCCGGATCGACGATCACCGAGACCGACGCCAACTCGTCGATGGTCACCACCTACACCGTCGCCCCGAGCGGCAGCGGCTCGAAGGTGACCACCACGACCACGTGGCAGGGTGCCGGCGGTATCGGCGGCTTCTTCGAGAAGACCTTCGCCCCCAAGGGCCTCGGCCGCATCCAGCTCGCCCTGCTCGGAAATCTCAAGTCGCGGCTGGAGAACTGAGCCGCCGCCGTCGCCCCAGCCCGCTCCCGCCGCGCGCGGGGGTGGATGCGACGCGGGTCATCCTGCGTCACGACGAGTCCACGACAGTCCTGGACGCGCTTCTCGCCTCGTCGTCGGGCGCCGAAGTCGGAGCCGAAGCCCTCGTGGCGCGTGCCGATGCCGGGGAAGTCGTCGACATCGACGGCCGACCGGTCGCCCTCGACGCTCCTTCGCGGCGCAACGTGGCAGTGTTCTTCTACCGGGACCTGCCGGTGGAGACCCCGATCCCGTTCGACCTCGAGATCCTCTACGACGACGAGAACCTCGTCGTCGTCGACAAGCCGCACTTCCTCGCGACGATGCCCCGCGGGCGCCACGTCACCCAGACCGCACTTGTGCGCTTGCGGCGTGAGCTGGGCAACGATGCCCTCGCACCCGTCCACCGGCTCGACCGGCTGACCGCTGGAGTCCTCGTCTTCACCCGACGACCAGCCGTGCGCGCCGCCTACCAGGAACTCTTCGCCGCGCGCCGGGTGTACAAGGAATACCGCGCACATAGCGACGCAACGGCAGACGAGGACCTGCGTGACGGGATTCGCGTGGCCAACCGGATCGAGAAGCGCGCCGGTGATCTGCGCGCCCACGTCGTCGACGGCCCGGTCAACGCCATCAGCACCATCACCCGCACCGACGACGGCTTCCGCCTCGTCCCCGAGACCGGTCGCACCCACCAGCTACGGATGCACATGGCCGGGTTGGGGGCACCCATCGTCGACGATCCGCTGTACCCGGACGTGCGTCCGGAACTGGCCGAACTGCCCGATCACGGCGATTTCTCTCGGCCACTGCAGCTGGTGGCGTCAGCCCTGCGGTTCACCGACCCAATCACGGGCGCCGACCGCAGCTTCGAGTCCCGACGACGGTGAGCGGTACCCTCGTCAACGTGACTGAGACCGTAAGCGAGTCAGCCGATGAGGTCGGCGGCGACATCGTGACGCAGCCGGACCGGGGCGAATTCTGGACTCGCGCCGCCGCATGGCTGATGGTGATCGGCGGTGCGATCGGACTAGGTTCGTCGGCGTGGCTGACGATCGAGAAGCTGCGGCTGGCCGAGAACCCAACCTACGTGCCGTCGTGCAGCCTCAACCCGGTGATGGCCTGCAGTCCGGTGATGAAGTCGTGGCAGGCGAGCCTGTTCGGCTTCCCCAACCCGCTGATCGGAATCGCGGCGTTCGCCGTGGTCGTGACCCTCGGCGTCGTCGTCCTCTCGGGGTCGAACTTGGCCCGGTGGGTGTGGGGCGGGCTGCAGATCGGGATTCTGCTGGGCCTGATCTTCGTGCTGTGGCTGATGTACTCGAGCCTCTACGACATCGGGAAGCTTTGCATCTACTGCATGGTCGTCTGGGCGGTGACGATCGCGATGTTCGGCGCGATCACGGTCCGCAACCTGATGGCGACGACGTCGTCACCGGGACGCATACTCAGCGCGGCCGCCACCTATCTCCCGCTGGTCGTCTTCGTCGCCTACATGCTCGTCGCCGGCGCGATTCTCGACCGGTTCTGGGACTACTGGTCGACGCTCTTCTAAAGCGCGATGACGATCCACGGCTCCTATGAGCGCCACCCCGACCTCGGCTGCGAGGCCATCGTCTTTCTCGACGACGAGACGGGCGCCTGCTTCCAGGTTCAGCGCGACCTGGTCGGTGGCGACTCGGTCGCCCGGGACGGCTACAGCGTGAGCACCGGCGCAAGTGCGCCGATCTACAACGCGGTCAAACAATGGCGCCGCGTCGACGACCGATTCGAGTTCGAGATGGTGCCCCGCGCGGGTCGGCTATTCGGCGGGGATGTCCTGTCGTTCGAGGTCGCGCCCGTCGACACGACCCTCGACGAACTCGCCGTCCACCTCGACCGGCTCCTGCGATGAAAACGTCGGACCGACGACTACCCTGGACCTCGTGACTGATACACCAGACCTCGGTGCCCTCTTCGGCGGCGGTGACCCGGATGCGCTCTCGGGTTTGCTGGCCCAGGCGCAGCAGATGCAAGAGCAGTTGATGCGGGCCCAGCAGGAGATCGCGGCAACTGAACTCACCGGCCAGGCCGGCAACGGGCTGGTCACCGTGACGGGCCTCGGTTCCGGCGGTGTCACCGGCGTGACGATCGACCCCAAGGTCGTCGATCCGTCGGACGTCGACACTCTGCAGGATCTCATCGTCGGAGCCCTGGCTGAGCTCGACGACAAGCGCGACGCGCTGGCGACGCAGAAGATGGGCCCGCTTTCGGACGGGCTGGGCGGCGGGCTGCCCGGTCTCGGTTAGTCGGCTCCCATGTACGAGGGGCCGATCCAGGACTTGATCGACGAGCTGGCCAAGCAGCCCGGTCTCGGGCCGAAGGGTGCCCAGCGCATCGCGTTCAGTCTGTTGGCGGGCGAGAAGGCCGACATCGACCGCCTCATCGCCGCGCTCGCGCGGGTCCGTGACGACGTGACCTTCTGCTCCGAGTGCGGCAACGTCTCGGCCAACCCGCGCTGTCGGATCTGCTCCGACGCGCGGCGCGACGCGACGAAGATCTGCGTCGTCGAGGAGCCCAAAGACGTCAACGCGATCGAGCGGACCAAGGAGTTCGCGGGCCGCTACCACGTGCTGGGCGGTGCGCTGGACCCGCTGTCGGGGATCGGCCCGGACCAGCTGCGCATCCGCGAGCTGCTGCGGCGCCTGGGCAACCAGGCCGACGGCATCGACGTCACCGAGGTGATCGTCGCGACCGACCCCAACACCGAGGGTGAGGCCACCGCCACCTACCTGCTGCGGATGCTCAAGGACTTCCCCGGGCTAGAGGTCACGCGTTTGGCCTCCGGGCTACCGATGGGCGGGGATCTCGAGTTCGCCGACGAGCTGACCCTGGGCCGAGCGCTGTCGGGTCGCCGCGCCCTGGCCTGAGCCGGGTATGCCCGACGCGGAGGACGTGCTGGCCGAGATCGCGTCGACGGTCCGGGCGGGCATCATCGCCGTCGACGGTCGTTCCGGGGCCGGGAAGTCGACGTTCGCCGCCCGCCTCGTTGAGAAGTTGGGGGACCGCGCGCTGCTGGTCAGTACCGACGAGTTCGCCACCTGGGACGACCCGGTCGCGTGGTGGCCGGAGTTCGTCGATGGCGTGTTGACACCGTTCCTGGCCGGTGACGACCTGCGCTACCGCCGTCGCGTGTGGCACGGCGACGACGCGGAGCCGGGGCCGGAGGTCGTCCGTGCGTGGCGGCCGATCCTCGTCGTCGAAGGGGTGTCGTCGGCACGTCGGTCGATGGTCCCGCACGTAGCGCGGGCGCTGTGGATCGATGCCGGCTCCGCGCAGGAGCGGCTAGAGGCCGCGGTCGCCCGCGAGGGCGAGCACGCGCGTGGACTTCTGCAGGCGTGGCAGCGCTTCGAGGACGGCTGGTTCGCCGTGGACCAGACGCGGAACCGGTGCGAGGTGGTCGGTCAGCGCGCGGCGGCGAGCCGTTCTTTGCGGAGCTGATCGACCTCCGGGAGGTTCAGCGGGGCGAGCTTGGTGCCGGTCGCCTGTTCCAGGAGGTAGTCGGCCAGTTCGGGATTGCGGGCCAGCAGCGGGCCGTGCATGTAGGTCCCGATGACACTGCCCTGGACGATGCCCTCGACCCGATCGGCCGTGCCGTTACCGACGCCGTGGCGGACCTTGGCGAGCGGCTGGGCATCGGTGCCGAGGGTGGTGATGCCGCGGTGGTTCTCGAATCCTGACAGCGGTTGGGTCAGGCCGGCCAGGAGTGGTTCGGTGACCAGCTCGCCGATCGAGCGCGCTGGCCCCGGGGAGGTGGTCAGGTCGAACAGGCCGATGCCATCGACCTTCTCGCCAGCCGCGGTCTCATACCAGTGGCCGAGCACCTGGATGGCCGCGCAGATCGCCAGTACCGGACGCCCTGCCGCTGCGGCGCGCTGCATGCCCGGGTGCTCGGTGAGGTGACGGGTGGCCAGGCGCTGGGCGAAGTCCTCGGCGCCGCCGAGGGTGTAGACGTCCATCGAGTCGGGCACATCGTCGTCGAGGGTGATCTCGACGATCTCGGCCTCCATCCCGCGCATGCGGGCGCGTTGGCGCAGGACCAGTGCATTCCCGCCGTCGCCGTAGGTGCCCATGACATCGGGCAGCACCAGGCCGATCCGGACTGTCGACTCGCTCATCGGGCATCTCCCGTCGTCTGGGCGACGGCTTGCGCGTGGGCCCGTTCCAAGGCCGTGCCCAAGTCGCGGAAGGCGGTGTAGTTGGCCAGGATTTCGATGCGGCCCGGTGGGCACTGGGCGATCGCGGTCATCGGGTCGGGAACGGTGGTGTGCTCGGCTCCGGCGTACAGCAGGCGCACACCGAGGTCGGCGGCGCGTTCACCGGAGGCGATGACCTTCATGGTCTCGAAGGCCTCGAACCGGACGTCCCACAACCAGGACAGGTCCTCGCCGTCGGGGACCTGGCCGTTGACGGCGATCACCAGGCTGTCGGCGTCCTGGTCGATCATCGACAGCGCCTCTTGCCAGCCGGCCGGGTTCTTGGCCAGCAGTGTGCGGATGGTGTGGTTGCCCAGGCGGTAGGAGCCGTAGCGGCCGGCGATCTCACCGACGGTCCCGACCTCTTTCGCGGCCAGTGCCGGATCGGCGCCCATGGCGACGGCCGCGGCGATGGCCTGGGTGGCGTTGCCGCGGTTGGCACGCCCGGGGACGGCGGGGTCGAGGGGGGCGCTGAAGCCGTTGGGGCCGTAGACGCATGCGTCGTCGAACCACCAGTCCGGCGTCGGCCGGGCGAAGTTCTCGTCGCCGGTGGAGCGCCACTGTCCGTCGCCCGAGCGGACGATGGGCTCGCCTGTGCGGGGGCAGCTCACCGAGTCGCCGACCCAGCTCGCCCCGGCCGCGACCCACACGACGTTGGGGGCGTCAAAGGCGGCGGACGCGACGAGCACATCGTCGCAATTGGCGACGACGGTGAGTTGCGGATGACGGGCGATGCCCTCGCGCAGCCGCCGTTCGATGATGTTGATCTCGCCGACGCGGTCGAGTTGGTCGCGCGAGAGGTTCAGCAGGACCAGGACCTCGGGATTGAGCGCATCGGAGACGTGCGGTACGTGCAACTCGTCGACTTCGAGTGCCGCCAATGGCTTGCCGCGCGTCAACGAGAGGGTCGCGATGATGCCGGCGTCCATGTTGGCGCCGTCGGCCTGCGTGGCGACCGGTCCAACATCCGACAGTGCTGCGGCGAGCATCCTCGTCGTCGTCGATTTGCCGTTCGTGCCGGTGACCAACGCGGTCCGGCGGCCCGCGCCAAGGCGGGCCATGATCGAGGGGTCGACCTTCATGGCGACCAGACCGCCGATCATCGACCCTTTGCCGCGCCCGGCCGCGCGAGACGCCCAGCGGGCAGACGCCGCTGCCGCGAGTGCGAGGCGGGTGCGGGCGGGGAGCCGCGACGCTTCTGACATGGGATCGAGTTTCCCACACCGCGACGCTGCAGCAAGTGCGCGCCTCCGGCGCTGTGGCCAAGTGCGCCTCCGGCGCTACGACAAGTGGGCGGTGCGACGGCGTGTAAGCATTACGGGAAGGGAGTCCCAGGAGGAACGGTGAAGGTTCAGCTATTGATCGACGGCGCACCGTCGAAGGTCACCTCGAGCATCGCGCAAGCGGTGGCTGTCGGCGCGGATGGTGTGTTCACCTTCGAAGGGCAGCACGACGTCTTCCTCCCACTGCAGACCGCGGCAGTTGGGAGTGACCTCGAACTCATGACCAACGTCGCGATCGCCTTGCCGCGCTCGCCGCTGCATCTGGCCCACGCGGCTCACGATCTGCAGACCTACAGTCAGGGACGGTTCCGGTTGGGTCTGGGGTCGCAGGTGCGCGTCCACATCGAGAAGCGGTACGGGTCGCGCTGGGACAAACCGGCCAAGCAGATGGCGGAATGGATCCAGGCCACGAAAGCGATTCTCGACTCGTGGCAGTCGGGGGCGCCGTTGGACTTCCGCGGCGAGTACACCCAGCACCGAATCATGTCGCCGAACTTCAACCCGGGTCCCAACGAATTCGGCGTCCCGCCGGTGTTGCTCGGGGCGCTCGGGCCGATCATGACTCGGACCGCAGGCCAATACGCCGACGGCCTATTGGTCATGCCGTTCTGCAGCCGTCGCCACTTCGCGGAGAACACGGTTCCCGCCTTGAAGGAGGGCTTTGACCGTGCCGGACGCAGCGGCGACAACTTCTCGATCATCGCCCAGGCCATGGTCGCGGTCGGAGAGACTGACGAACGGATCGCCGCCGCGCGCAATGCGGTGGCCCGGTTGGTCTCGTTCTATGGCTCGACGCCGGCCTATCTGCCCGTCCTGGAGATCGAGGGATGGGCTGACGTCCACCCCGAGCTCAACGCCCTGTCCAAGCGCGGCGACTTCGCGGCGATGCGCGACTTGATCACCGACGAGATGGTCGACCGGATCGCGGTCGTCGGTACCCCGTCGCAGGTCGCGGCCGAGATCGGCGCGCGGTTCGGCGCCCACTCCGACGAGGTGTGCTGCTACTTCCCCGGGTACGACCCTGGGCCCGCGCTGACGAGGCAGTTGGTGGACTGCCTGCATGAAGTGCCCGACGTCGGCCACCACGGTTGAGAGGTGTACGAATTGGACATGTCCCAGTACGAGAAGGTTCGGTTCATCGGCTATGCGGTCCCCACGACGCCCGCCGACATCGTCGCGGTCGGTGACCCCAACGGCACCGGGAACGTCGCCGGAACCTATCGCGCCCACGACGACATTCACGCCGACATCGCAACCCGCGGGGCCGCGCTGAAGAACGCCGTCGATACCGCGCGCGCTGCGCTACCCGACGAGGAGACCGGCGTTCTCAACGTGTTTCTGGCTCCCGAGTTCTACTGGCACGGACCGCTGGGCCCGTACGTGCACGCACCCGGTGAACCGGACCCGGGTGATCTGATCCTGGAACACCTGGGAAAGCTGTTCCCGACCGATGAGTACCCCGGATTCCTGCTCGTACTCGGCACCGCGATCTCGGCGGAGGTGGCCGACCTCGGCTCCCTGATGTCGGCGCCCGAGGTGGCCGTTCGCAACACCATCGTGCGCGCGCTCGGTGAGGGCTGGCGTGAGTCCGACGGCCCGCTCGCACTGGTGATCTTCGATTCGCTGATCAACTTCATCAAGAACTGTCACGCCTACCCGGCGGTCGAGGTGCGCAACCGGGCGTTCGTGCTGGGCCCGGGAGACCTCGACGGGATCGATACCGAGTTCGGGGTCCGGGAGCTCACCACCGAGAAATACTTCGACTCCAACGAGGACCTGCTGCTCTGGGACGTCACCGGGAAGGCCGTGATCACCGAGCAGATGGCCGCGTACCCGATCCTGGACACCTCCGGCGGCGACTTCAAGAAGAAGCCCGACGACCCCCACGCGCTCTTTCGGATGCGCGACGAGGGCGGGAGTGCCGGCCCGGTGGTCGGCGTGGAGATCTGCCTGGATCATTCCGACCACCGGATGCGCAAGGCCGTCGCTCGGAGTCCGTGGCCGCAGCGCCACGACGGGCTCGACCTGCACCTCGTCCCGTCGTGCGGGATGCAGCTACACCCGCAGTCGGTCGCCGCCCACGCCGGCGGCTGGGCGTTCAACTGCGACGGTCAGTACGCGCTGGGGTCGGCTGATCAGTCGGGCTCGCCGCAAACCGGAACTGTCGGATCGGTGCCGTGCGCCTACGCCGACTACGTCGGCGCTGCCGACCCCGGGTACGGCGCCCATACCCAACTCGCCTGGATCGCCACCGGCCCGCGCGGCGCCAATCCGCCGCTGTCGGGTTCGGCCGACGCGGAGTTCCATCCGGCTCTCGACGTCGACGTTGTCGTGCTCCCGGTGACACCGGGATCGGGCTTCGACGAGTGCTTCGCCGGCGGTCCGGGCGCCGTGCACATCTACGGCGCGGCCAAGCCGCTGCCGCTACGCAACCCCGCGAGCACCGTCGTGTAGTGCCGGGCTGGGTAGGCTGTGCCCCCATGAGAACCGGAGCGACCCTGCCAGTCGGCGTGCGCATGCAGCGCACCATCATCAAAGGAGTGGGCAGACTCCCCGCGGTCGTGCGACGCCAAGCGTCGGTCGCTTCGCCGATCAACACTTCCGGCGACCGGCTGGACCCCTACCTCGGGCTCATCTGCCAGGCTGCCGAGAAGATTCCCGCCTTCAACATGCACGACCACAACGTGGTCGTCGCGCGCAAGCGCCTCGAAGCGTCGGCGAAGATGATGGTGCCCGACTTCGCGCCGTTCACCGTCGAGGAAGACCTCGTCTTCGACGGCCCTGCCGGTCCGTTGCGGGCCACGCGGTACCGAGCCGGGCGGTCCTCGCTCGGGCTGGTCGTCTTCTACCACGGCGGTGGCTGGACTCTCGGCAGTCGCGCCAGCCACGTCGGGATGGCCAAGGCGCTGGCCGCCGACGCCGGCGTCGACGTGCTGTCCGTCGAATACCGCCTCGCTCCGGAGCACCCGTTCCCGGCCGCGTACGACGACGCGATGGCGGCCTGGCGCTACGCGGTCTCGCGCGCCGCGGACTGGGGGCTGGACCCGCACAAGATCGGCGTCGCCGGTGACAGTGCCGGTGGGAACCTTGCTGCTGTCGTCGCCCAGCAGACCAGGGGAGACGACGTCGTTCCGGCACACCAGCTGCTGATCTATCCGGCGGTCGACCTCGCCGTCGACTTACCGTCGAAGGACGAGTTTGCCAGCGGTCGCTTCCTGACCCGGGAACACATGGACTGGTTCGTCGACAATTACATCCCCGACCCCGCCGACCGTGGAGACCTGCGGGCGTCGCCGCTACGCGCCGAGGACTTCTCCGACCTCCCACCCGCCCACGTCGTGCTCGCCGGGTTCGACCCGTTGCGCGACGAGGGAATCGCCTACGCGGAAGCGCTGCGCGACGCCGGTGTTCCGGTCACCGTCGACCGGGTCGGCCCGATGTGCCACGGCTTCCTCAGCATGACCATGCTCTCGCCGGAGGCGCGCGATTCCGCGGTCCGGGCCGCCGCGGCGGTCGCTGACGCCCTGCGCTGATTCTTCTTGTCGGCGAAGACGGCCAAAACGACCTCATCGTCCACCATCGCGGACTTAGGGTTTCCTCGGGGGATGGCGGGCGACCGAGAGGACTGCGCTGATGAGCGAAGGTGGTCCGACTCCCGAGGTGGAGTCGGTTTTCGATGACGATGATGACGGTTCGACCAGCGGCGCGATCCGGATAGCCTCGGTTGCCGCGCTCGGCGGCCTGCTCTTCGGCTATGAGACGGCCGTCATCAACGGTGCGACCAAGGCGATCGAGCAGGACTTCAATGTCAGCTCCGGCGCGCTCGGTTTCGCCGTCGCCTCGGCATTGATCGGCGCCGCCGCGGGTGCACTCACGGCCGGGCGGATCGCCGACCGGATCGGCCGCCTGAAGGTCATGAAGATTGCCGCGGTGCTGTTCTTCATCAGTGCCATCGGCTGTGCCTTCGCGCCGGAGCACTGGGGCGGCGGCGGTTTGGCCGTATTTATCCTCTTCCGAATCATTGGTGGTTTCGCCGTCGGCGTCGCCTCGGTGATCGCGCCGGCCTACATCGCCGAGACCGCACCCGCGCGGATCCGCGGTCGGCTCGGTTCCTTGCAGCAACTGGCGATCGTCCTCGGCATATTCCTCTCCTTCTTGGTCAACCTCGCACTGCGCAACGCGGCGGAGGACGGGGCCAATAGTCCACTGTGGTTGGGCCTGGACGCGTGGCGGTGGATGTTCCTCATGATGGCCATTCCCGCGATCGCCTACGGTGTGCTCGCCAGCACCATTCCGGAATCGCCGCGCTACCTGATCTCCAAGCAGCGCATCCCGGAGGCCCGCGCAGTCCTCGAGAAGCTCCTGGGCGAGAAAAACCTGGAGATCACCATCAACCGCATCCGCAGCAGCATGTTGGGGGAGCACAAGCCGTCGTGGCGCGACCTCAAGCGTCCGACCGGCGGCGTCTATCCGATCGTCTGGGTCGGCATGCTGCTGTCGGTGTTCCAGCAGGCCGTGGGCATCAACGTCATCTTCTACTACTCCAATGTGCTGTGGGAGGCCGCCGGCTTCGACGAGAGCCAGGCGTTCTTGACGTCGACGATCACCTCGGTGATCAACATCGTGACGACGATCGTCGCGATCCTGCTGATCGACCGCGTCGGTCGCAAGCCGTTGCTGTTGGTCGGGTCGATCGGCATGGTGGTGACGCTGTCGGTGGTCGCCGCCTGCTTCAGCCAGCTGACCAATGACCTCGATGCTGCGGGTAACCCGGTGTTGAACGACAGCGGCGAGGTGGTCCAGACCCTGCCCGGTGCGTGGGGCATCATCGCGCTGCTGGCGGCCAACGGTTTCGTCATCTTCTTCGGGATGAGTTGGGGCCCGGTGGTGTGGGTGCTGCTGGGGGAGATGTTCCCCAACCGCTTCCGCGCTGCGGCGCTCTCGGTGGCCGCCGCCGCACAGTGGGCGTCGAACTGGGCCATCACGATGAGCTTCCCGGTCATCAAGGACGGTCCCGGCCTGGTGTTCGGTTACCTCATGTACGCGGCGTTCGCATTGCTCTCGTTCCTCTTCGTCTGGCGGTTCGTGCCGGAGACGAAGGGTAAGACCCTTGAGGACATGGACGCGCTCGCCGGAGTCGCCGACGAGTAGTCGTCGGCGCGCCGGATAGCATCACCGGCATGACTGACGACGACGGTGCTGCCGCCGCTGATCCGGAATCGACGGTCGCACCGACGTCGATGGCCGCACCGACGCCGGGCGCCCCGTCGTTTCGAAAGTTGTTGGCGCCGACGGCGATCACGCTGTTGCTGACCGGTGCAATCCTGTACGGGCTGTCGAAGTGGTGGGGCGCGCCGGTGCTCTCGGCCGGCTACATCGGCGTGATGTTCCTCGCCCCCGCGATCCGGGTCCTCAGCCTGCGCGGAATGGTCTACGCGACGGCGTGGGCGTCGGTGATCCTGTGCGCCGGGGTGCTCATCGGCGGGCACGGGCCCTGGGCGCAGCTCGGCGGCATCGTCGCGACGGCCATCGGTCAGGGCATGTTCGTCGTCAATGGTGGGGCGGGGCTCAGTCGTTCGCCCGCCAGCTTCCTGGGCTTCAGCAAGTTCGCCGACTCGGGCGGCTTCAGCGATCTGTGGCAGCCGCTGGTCGGACTGTTGATCGCGGCCGTTGCGGTGTCGGTTTTGGGTGCGATCGCGTTCGGCTCGAGCCGCAAGCATCCGATGCGTGAGCCGTTGTCGGAGCGCATCTACTACGGGGTCGGGCTGGCTGTCGGGTGTTCGGCGCTGACAGCGATCTGGGCCGCAACGGGGTGGGGTGCCCTCAGTTACGCGCTGCTCGTGTTCTGTCTGATCTACGCCTACGACGCCGGAAAGGTCGTCCACAACTCCGGGGTCCGTGTCGCCGGTGCAATGCTGGGCATCGGGTCGGCGGTGCTCGTATCGTGGCTGCTGCCGACTCCGGGGGTGATTGTCGCCTTCGTCGTCTGCGGCATCCTCGCGGTCGCCAACGTGCTGACCGGCCACCACTTTTGGTACGTCGTGTTCCTAGTGGCGGCGGTGGTGCACCTCGCCGATGTCAAACCGGGCGCATCGGCAGCCGTGTCCGCGGAAGAGCACATCATCGGTGTGGTGGTGGCCGCGGCCGTCGCCGTGGCGCTGCACTGGGCCGCCGTGCCGCTGCACGACCGTGTGCTCAAGCCCCTATTGCCACACAGCAACTACTGATCCCCACAACTGCTGCGGTTGCAGCGTCAGCAGTTGTGGGGATCGGTAGCCGATCTTGTGCGATGGGCTACGGCGCCCAGGTGCGTTCTGCCTTCTCGTCGTCCGCGGGAGCGGCTGCGCGGTTGGCGCGGTTGACCGCGGAGACCACGGCGCGCAGGCTCGCCGTCGTGATCGACGAGGCGATGCCGACGCCCCACACCGTCGACCCGTCGATTTCGGTCTCGACGTAGGCGACGGCACTCGCGTCGTCGCCGGCGGTCAGCGCGTGCTCGGAGTAGTCGAGGACGCGGACGTCGAATCCGACGGTCGACAGCGCGTCGACGAACGCCGCCAGCGGACCGTTGCCGCGACCCTCGATCTCGCGCTCGACGCCGTCGACCTTGACGACGGCGCTGATGGCGTCCTCACCGTCGTCGGTCTCAGCGGCGTCGACGTGCTGACGGATCCGCTCCAGCGGCCGGATCGGCGTCAGGTACTCGTCGGCGAAGACGTCCCACATCTCCTTGGGCGACACCTCGCCGCCCTCGCCGTCGGTCAGCTTCTGGATCTCACGGCTGAACTCAATCTGCAGGCGGCGCGGCATGTTCATGCCGTGGTCGGCCTTCATGATGTAGGCGACGCCGCCCTTGCCGGACTGGCTGTTGACGCGGATGACCGCCTCGTAGTTGCGCCCGACGTCCTTGGGGTCGATCGGCAGGTAGGGCACCTGCCACACGATGTCCTCGACATCGGCGTCGGCCGCATCGGCGTCGATCTTCATCTGGTCCAGGCCCTTGTTGATGGCGTCCTGGTGGCTGCCGGAGAACGCGGTGTAGACCAGGTCGCCGCCGTAGGGGTGGCGTTCGGGGACGTTCAGCTGGTTGCAGTACTCCACCGTGCGACGGATCTCGTCGATGTCGGAGAAGGAGATTTGCGGGTCGATGCCGCGGGAGAAGAGGTTCATGCCCAGGGTCACCAGGCAGACGTTCCCGGTCCGCTCGCCGTTGCCGAACAGGCAGCCCTCGATGCGGTCCGCGCCGGCCAGATACCCCAGCTCGGCGGCCGCGACGGCCTCGCCGCGGTCGTTGTGCGGGTGCAGGCTCAGCAGGATCGAATCGCGGCGCGCCAGGTTGCGGTGCATCCACTCGATGGAGTCGGCGTACACGTTGGGCGACGCCATCTCGACGGTCGCGGGCAGGTTGATGATCAGCGGGTCCTCCGGCGTCGGCGCGATGATCTCGCTGACCGCGTCGCAGACGTGCTTGGCGTAGCTCAGCTCGGTGCCGGTGTAGGACTCCGGCGAGTACTCGTAGCGCCAGTGCGTGTCCGGGTACTTGGCCTGCTCTTCGAGACACTTGTGCGCCGCGTGGGTGGCGATCGCCGTGATCTCGTCCTTGTCGGCGCGGAACACAACGCGGCGCTGCAGTACCGACGTCGAGTTGTAGAAGTGCACGATCACCTTCGAAGCGCCGCGGCAGGCATCGAAGGTCCGCTCGATCAGTTCGTCGCGCGCCTGCGTCAGCACCTGGATGGTGACGTCGTCGGGGATGACGTCGTCCTCGATGATCTCGCGGACGAAGTCATAGTCGGTCTGGCTCGCCGAAGGGAATCCGACCTCGATCTCTTTGTAGCCCATGCGGACCAGCAGGTCGAACATGCGGCGCTTGCGTGCCGGGCTCATCGGGTCGATCAGCGCCTGGTTGCCGTCACGCAGGTCGACGGCGCACCACAGCGGGGCGCGGGTGATCTCGGCGTCGGGCCAGGTGCGGTCGGGCAGGGAGATGCGCTCGACCTCATCGGTGAAGCTGCGGTAGCGGTGGACCGGCATGGCCGAGCCCCGCTGCGGGTTCCATGCGGGTTGGCCGGTGGCCTTGGGGCCGGAGGGTTCGACGATACGAGTGCCCTGACGGGCGACGAAGCTATCAGTGGAAGTCATTGTTGGTCACAATCCGTGAAAGAGGTGGAAGATGACCGGCACGCAAGACGGGCCGCGACGGAGGGCCGGTCGGTTCAGACCCCGCCGCGGCAACCGAGGAGGAGTGCGCGCTGCATGGATACGAGAGTACCTGCTGTGACCGCTCTGACACAAAGGGGAAGAGTGCAGAGTTCTTCGACTGCTCTGCCAGGGGTTTCAGTGAAACTTCAGGTTCGCTGAGGAGAGTTGTCGGGGTCAGCCCGCAACGTCCGCGCATCCCGTGCGACGTGCTTGTGAAAGGAAAGACAGCCAATGAGTGCTCTGTCTCAGAAGGTGGCCGCCGCCATCGTCGGCGTCGGTGCTGTTTCGGTGCTCGCCACCGGCGCGGCCAACGCCCATCCCGGTGGTCCGGCCCCCAAGCCGGTTCCGCAGTCGACGAAGGTCCCCGAGACCAACTGCACCCTCGGCCAGGTCGAGAAGGCGTTGGCCAAGGAAGACCCGGCTGCATGGAAGAAGATCAACTCCTCGCCGGAGAAGCGGGCGCGTTTCGAGAACATGGTCGTGCTCACCAAGGAGCAGCGTCAGGCCAAGAAGGAAGAGTGGAAGCGCAACCACCCGCTGCAGGCCGGCGTGCATCAGTTCATGAAGGACAACAACCTGTCTTTCCACTCGCCGCAGGAGCGCGCGAAGATGAAGCAGGAGCGCAAGGCGACGATGGAGAAGGTGCAGGCCACCTGCTCGCAGTACTGAGCGCCTCGCTCGTCAATCACGCATGGTGCCGTCCCGTCCGCGGGGCGGCACTTCGCGTATGCGCTGCGAACATCTCGTAGGTCACGATGGCGCCCGACTCGGGGTCGGCCGCGGCTGTTGAGTCGTAGGATCGACCCATGGCACGCAGGCTCCGGCGAGGCGACACCCTCCGCGCGTTCTCAGTCATCCGCGCCACTCCGGCGCAAGTGTTCGCGGTGGTGTCCGACCCCACGCGCTTTCCCGAGTGGAGCCCGGAATGCCGACGGGTGAAATGGCTCGACGACACCCATTTCGCTGGCCACAACAAGCGTCGCCTGGCCAGGTGGAAGACGAAGGCGCGAGTGGATGTGAACGAACCCGACGCCGAGTTCCGATTCACCATCGACCTGCTGGGCAAGGACTTCACCAACTGGGCCTATCTCGTCGAACCCCACGCCGACGGCGCCATGCTCACCGAAGAGTTCACGATGTGCATGGATTTGCCGGTCGTTGTCCAAGCCTTCGAGCGGACGACGATGCAGGTACCCGATCGCCGCGCCGACCTGCAGGACAACATCGACCGATGCGTTGCGACGATCCGTGAGATCGTCGAGCGTGAAGCTGCCGAAGGGGCTGCCGCGGCCGAGTAGGGTCGGGTGGCATCGGGCAAACCGGAAGGAACCAAAACATGGGTGCTCTGCGTCGCAAAGCTGCTGTCGTCCTCGCCGGAGCGGGCGCCGTCTCGCTCCTGACCGCCGGTGCGGCCGGTGCCGTGCCCGGCCTCACGCCGACGCACGGCCCGCAGCCCAAGCCCGTCCCGCAGTCGACGATGGTCCCGGGAACCGGGTGCACGCTCGGCCAGGTCGAGAAGGCGCTGGCCAAGGAAGACCCGTCGGGATGGGAAGAGATCAACGAGGCGCCGCCGTTGAAGGCGAACTTCGAGCGCATCATCGTGCTGACCCCCGAGCAGCGGGCGGCCAAGAAGGCGCAGTGGCAGAAGGAGCACCCGACCGAGGCCGCGGTGGTCCAGTTCCTGCGCGACAACAACATGTTCGACGCCCCGCAGGAGAAGGTTGAGCGCAAGGCCACCTGGCAGCGGGTCAAGGCCACCTGCGCGAAGTACTGAGGATCAGGCCCGCGGTGTCGGATCGAGGTCGTTGGGTGATGCCAGGCTATTCCGCAGAAGCCGCATTGGATTTCTGAGGCAGCACCACCGTCGCGACGACGGCCATGACCGCCAGAATCACGGCCGCGGTTCCCAGCGCGGCATGCACGCCGGTCACGTAGGCCGACTTCGCGGTCTCGATGAGTGCTGCGTCGCCTCCGGCTGCGGTCACCGCGTCGCCGAGCGTTCCGCGGAACGCGGCGCCGTCGGTGGTCATGACGCGGGAGAACACGACGGCCGCCAGCGAACCGAGGAGAGCTAGACCCAGGGCCTGGCCCAACTCGAAGCTGGTCTCCGAGACGCCGGTAGCGGCGCCGGCGCGCTCGGTCGGCACGGACCCGACGGCCACGTCGGACACGAGCGAGAAGGACAGCCCGTAGCCGATGCCGGCGATCGCCGACCCGATGAGATAGGCCCATGGCCCACCGTCGACGCCGATGCGCAGCATCACGACCAGCCCGACCACACAGGTCAGCAGGGACCCGATGAAGGCGCGGCGGGCGCCGATGAGTCGCACGATCCGTGCCGAGCCCAGGGAGAACGCGCAGACGGTGATGGCCATCGGGATGCCCATCAGGGCAGCGCTGAGCGGCTCGCGTCCGGTCACCGATTGCAGGTACGTGTTGCCGAGATAGGCGGTCGCAGACAGCGCCATCATCGATGTCAGCGACGTCGCGATGGCGACGGTGAACTGCCGGTTGCGCATCAGGCTTGGGTCGACGAGTGGGTTGGGCGCACGGGTGCAGTGGCGGGCGAACAGCGCGATGATCGCGAGACCGACGACGCCGATCACGATGCTCGGGGCGTCGACACCGTTCAGGGCGAGATGCTTGATCGCATACACCGAGGCGAGGATCCCGCTGATGGACAGGGCGACGCCGCGCAGGTCGAACGCCGCGTCGGAGGGGTTCGCGAACTCGGGCAGCACCAACGGCCCAGCCAGCAGCAGCGCGGCAAGCACCGGAACGTTGATCAGGAACACCGAGCCCCACCAGTACTGGTGCAGCAGCACACCGCCCACCAACGGACCGATCGCGGTGCCGCCGGAGAATGCCGCGGTCCACACGCCGATCGCGCGTGAGCGCTCCCGCAGGTCGGGGAACATCGTCGTGATCAGCGACAGACTCGACGGGAGCAGTGTTGCGCCGCCGAGGCCCATCAGCGCTCGCGCGACGATCAGCACCGTCGGAGAGACGGAGAATGCGGCGACCACCGAGCCGATGCCGAATACCGTCGCGCCCATCAGAAGGAGTCGTCGTCGGCCGACCCGGTCACCCAGGCTGCCCATCGTGATCAGCAGGCCCGCGATGACGAAGCTGTAGGAGTCCAGGATCCACAGGGTTTGTGTCGGGGACGGATCCAGTCCGTCGGTCACCATCGGCATGGCCAGGAACAGCACCGACGAGTCCATCGAAACCAGGAGCACGGGAAGCAGCAGGACGCCCAGGCCCCACCACCGCCGATTGTCGCTCACAAGGCGTGAGAGTAGAGGATTCGCCCGTCCTTACATGGCGTGGGGATAGACCGTCAGCATGTGGGCGCCGAACCAGGAGCTCAGGGCGATCACGCAGGCCAACACCGTGTTGCGGACCGGGGGCGTTTGGCGCGCGAGCACATTGGCGATGGGGATGAGCAGGACGAAGGCCGGCAGGAGCAGGCGGGCGCGGCTCATCATCAGCCCGCTCGACAGCACGATCGTCGCGGTGACGAGGATTCCGTACAGCACTAGCGGCCACGGCGTGCGTGCGGCGACGTTGATGGCGATCAGGACGATGGTCGCGACGATCACCAGCGCGGTCGCCACCGGGGCGATCTCGCCGGAGTGCACCAGTGAGTGGTTCACGAATCGGAAAGTGGCCCGGCCCCAATCGAATTCGGTGCCCCACCCGGCGGTTTGGATCTCGAACCAGCCCGTCGGCGACCCGGTGTGGCGCCACACCACGCCCAGATAACCCAGATAGCCCAGCGGTGCGACGAGGATCGCAACCCAGGCCCGCCACCCGCCGCGCGCCACTCCGGCGGCGCCGGTCTTGCCACGCGGAATCCCCGTCGCGCAGAGAAACGCGGTCAGCATGACGACGGCGATGAGAACGACCCCGGTCGGTCGGATCAACCCGGCAGCCAGTGCCGTGAAGCCGGCAAGCAGCCAGCGCTTCTCGAGCACGCCGACGAGCGACCATGCCACGACCGCGCAGAACAGTGCCTCGGTGTAGGCCATCGACAGCACGACGCCCATGGGTGCCGCGGCAAACAGCACCAGCAGCACGAGCCCCGCGGTCCGCACGCGCGCCTCATCGGCGTCGGGGTCCATCGTGCTGGCACACCAGCGGCCGAGACGGGCGACCGCGACGGCGGCGAACGCGCCCGCGATGATGGTCACGACGATCGCGGCGCCGTACACGCTGAAGCCCGGCAGCTTCGCGAGTGCGCCCACCGTGTACGGGTATCCGGGGAAGAACGCGTACGCGGTATCGGCGGTGTGGATGCCGTTGGCGTCGGTGTTGGAGGCCGGAACAGCCGCATAGCCGTACCGGGCGATGGCCAGCATCCACTTGCCGTCCCACAGTTGCAGCGTGGTGGGCAGGTTGGTGCCGCGCAGATCGGCGAATCGGGCCAGGACGCCGACGCCGATGAGGCGGATCGCGAAGAACACGATGACCGGGATCGCCCAGTCGTCGGCGGCGTCGCGCGGTGTGGGTCGGGAGTTGGCCACGACGGCGATGGTAGTGGCGGCGATATGCGTTCGGACGGACAACCACGGCCCCGGTAGACTGAGCGCTCGACAATCCCCTGGTGAAGAGAGGCGCAATCCGTTGGCGCTCGTAGTGCAGAAGTATGGCGGGTCCTCGGTCGCAACGGCCGAGCGGATCCGGCGGGTCGCCGAGCGCATCGTGGATACGCGACGACGCGGTGACGACGTCGTCGTGGTCGTCTCCGCCATGGGTGACACGACCGACGAGCTGCTGGATCTCGCCGAGCAGGTCAACCCGGCGCCGCCGCCGCGCGAGATGGACATGCTGCTCACTTCCGGCGAGCGGATCTCCAACGCGTTGGTGGCCATGGCGATCGCGTCGCTGGGCGCGGAGGCGCAGTCGTTCACCGGCTCGCAGGCCGGCGTCATCACGACGAGCAGCCATGGCAAGGCGAAGATCATCGACGTCACGCCCGGTCGGGTGCGCAATGCGCTCGACGAGGGGAAGGTCGTCCTGGTCGCCGGGTTCCAGGGCGTAGCCCAGGACACCAAGGACGTCACGACGCTGGGCCGCGGAGGCTCCGACACGACCGCCGTCGCGCTGGCCGCGGCGCTCAACGCAGACGTGTGCGAGATCTACACCGACGTCGACGGCATCTACACCGCCGACCCGCGCATCGTGCCCAACGCGCGCCACCTCGAGACCGTCTCCTTCGAGGAGATGTTGGAGATGGCCGCTGCCGGGGCCAAGGTGCTCATGCTGCGCTGCGTGGAATACGCCCGGCGCTACGACGTTCCCGTACACGTGCGCTCGTCGTACTCGAACAAACCCGGCACGATGGTGACCGGATCGATGGAGGACATTCCCGTGGAAGAAGCGATTCTCACCGGTGTTGCGCATGATCGCAGCGAGGCCAAGGTGACCGTAGTCGGTCTCGACGACACCCCCGGCTCGGCCGCCAAGGTGTTCCGCGCCGTCGCCGATGCCGACATCGACATCGACATGGTGCTCCAGAACATCTCGAAGGTGGAGACCGGCAAGACCGACATCACCTTCACGCTGCCGCGCGAGCGCGGGCCGGTCGCGGTGGAGAAGCTGAACGGGTTGCGTGAGGTGATCGGGTTCTCCGAGGTGCTCTACGACGACCACATCGGCAAAGTGTCACTCGTCGGTGCCGGCATGCGCAGCCACCCGGGCGTCACCGCCCGGTTCTGCGAGGCGCTCGCCGAGGCGGGGATCAACATCGAGCTGATCTCCACGTCGGAGATCCGTATCTCGGTGCTAATCCGCGACACCGACCTCGACGAGGCGGTGCGCGTCCTGCACGACGCCTTCGATCTGGGCAGCGACGAAGAAGCCGTCGTCTACGCCGGGACGGGGCGGTAGTCATGGGCGTGAGAATCGGAGTGGTCGGCGCGACCGGACAGGTCGGCGGCGTCATGCGCGCGCTGCTCGAGCAGCGGGACTTCCCTGCTGATGAGGTGCGCTTCTTCGCGTCGCCGCGCTCGGCGGGCAAGACGCTGCCGTGGCGTGACGGTGAGATCGTCGTTGAAGACGCTGCTACCGCGGAACCCAGCGGTCTGGATATCGCGCTGTTCTCGGCGGGCGCAACGATGTCGCGCGAGCAGGCGCCGCGGTTCGCCGCCGCCGGTGTGCGGGTCATCGACAACTCGTCGGCGTGGCGCAAGGACCCCGACGTCCCGCTCGTCGTGTCCGAGGTCAACGGCGAGCTGGCACACAACCCACCCAAGGGCATCATCGCCAACCCGAACTGCACGACGATGGCCGCGATGCCCGTGCTCAAGCCGCTGCACGACGCGGCCGGTCTGCGCCGCCTGATCGTCTCGTCGTACCAGGCGGTCTCCGGTAGCGGCCTGGCAGGCGTCGAAGAGTTGGCGACGCAGGTCCGCGGCGTCGCCGTCGACGCGGAGAAGCTCGTGTACGACGGGTCGTCGGTGCAGTTCCCGGCACCGGTGAAGTACGTCGCGCCGATCGCGTTCAACGTCGTCCCGCTGGCCGGGTCCATCGTCGACGACGGGTCCGACGAGACCGACGAGGACCAGAAGCTGCGCAACGAGTCGCGCAAGATCCTCGGCCTGCCCGACCTGCTGGTCAGCGGCACCTGTGTGCGCGTGCCGGTGTTCACCGGGCACTCGCTCTCGATCAACGCGGAGTTCGACGAGGCGCTGAGCCCCGATCAGGCGCGCAAGATCCTGGCGCAAGCGGCGGGCGTCGAGTTGGTCGACGTGCCGACGCCGCTGGCCGCCGCCGGCAAGGACGTCTCGCTGGTCGGGCGGATCCGCGTCGACCCGGGTGTTCCCGACGGACGAGGCCTGGCCCTGTTCGTGTCGGGCGACAACCTGCGCAAGGGTGCTGCGCTCAACACCATCCAGATCGCGGAGTTGCTGGTCTAGCTGGCGGGCCCGCGCGCAGAGTCCGCGCCGTTTCGGCAACCCAGCATCGATCGACGCTGAGTTGACGAAACTGCGAAGGGTCGAGGGCTACAGCGCCTTGAGAATCGAGTTCAGCTTGTGGTCCGACGCCGAGACTGCGGCGTGGACGCCCGGCTCGAACAGCTTGGACAGCGCCTTGCCGGCGAAGCCGCCGGGGAAGTTGTAGTCGATCTGGACGGAGATCTTCGTCGTCTGCGGGTCGATCTCGGTGAGCTTCCAACGGGTCTTGTTCTCGAAGCCGGAGAGCGACGCCGTGTCAATCTCGCGACCGTCGACCCAGCGGGTGACCGTGAGGACCGAGTCGATACGTGCCCCGACCTTCATCCGCAGCTGGAAGCGCGCGCCCTCGCCGCGGGTCTGGTCGGTCAGCGGCGTCATCTCCGACAGGCCGAACATCCAGTCCGGTAGGTTCGACACCTCCGACATGTAGTCCCACACCGTGTCGATCGGCACCTCGATCGTGTTCTCATGTTTGATGCGCCCCACGGCCCCTCCTCACGTAATTATCGGAGGCGAGCTTAGCGGTCCGGTGCGCGTGGCGGACCGATAGGCTGAGAGCATGAGCGACGACGATCAGTGGTACTACGAGATCTCGACCGGCAAGGTCACCCAGGGCAAGCACGGCAGCGTGCTCGACCGGATGGGTCCCTACCCGGACGAGGCCACGGCCAAGCGCGCGCTGGAGATCGCCAAGGAGCGCAACGACGCCGCCGACGCCGACGACGAGGACTGATCACGTCCCGACCACCCGCGGCGTCTCAATCTGAGAACAGCGGGTTGCGGTAGGGAAACGGTCCTACCGCGCTTGCATCGGGCGCGCGTAGCTTCGGCACCATGGCGCTCGCAACCATCGGCAGCCGACGGCGAATCCGTCGGTGGTGCAGTGCTGCGGTCACCGTTGCCGTGTCGGGAGCCGGGCTGGTCGTCGGGACATCGAGTGCCGTTGCAGGGGACTTCTATACGCCGCCCGCGCAACTGAGCCCGGGCAACTCCGCGCCCGGCGTGATCCTGCGTTCGCAACCGATCCCGTTGGTGCTGCAGGTCCCCGGATTCAGCGGTCCGTGGCCGGGCACGGCGACGCGGATCATGTACATGACCAGCTACCAGGACAAGGATCCGGTGGCGGCGACCGGCGTCGTCGTCGAACCCGTCGCGGCGTGGCGCGGACGCGGTCCGCGCCCGACCGTCGTGATGGGCCCGGCCACCGTCGGGCAGGGCGACCAGTGCGCCACGTCGAAGACGATGAACACCCCGGTCGCCTTCCAAGACAAGGGCAGCGTCGCGCTCAATTACACCGCCCCGGAGCTGTACCTGCTCCTCAACAACGGGGTGCGCGTCGCGATCCCCGACTACGTCGGCATGGGCACGCCCGGTGTGGCCACGTACCTCAACCGCGCCGAGCAGGGCTACGCGATGATCGACGCTGCCCGGGCCGCGCTGAGGTTGGCCGACGCGCCGGGGAACGCACCCGTCGCGTTCTCCGGATACTCGCAGGGCGGTTCCGCGGCGGCCGCCGCCGTCGAACTCGCACCGGACTATGCCCGCGAGCTCGACATCCGCGCCGCCTATGCCGGTGCACCCGTCGCCGACGTGCTCAGCGTCATCGACAAGGCCGACGGTCACGATGCCGGGTCCATCGGCTACTTCTTCAACGGTCTCGCCGTGCGCTACCCGAAGGTGAAGGAGATCCTCGACCGCGAGCTGAACTCGGCGGGCAAGGCGATGCTCGCGACGGTGGCCCAGCAGTGCGTCTTCGACACCGGGCGGACCTTCGGCAACCGGCGCACCAGCGAGTGGACCAACACCGGTGAATCCTTCGGCGCGCTCATCCGCCGCAGTCCCGACCTGCTCAAGGCTGTCGACGACCAGCGCATCGGCCGCGGCAAACCCACCGTGCCCGTGCTGCTGGAGAGTGCGCCCGCTGACACCGACGTGCCCTACGCGCAGGTGCGCCAGCTCTACGACGAGTGGCGGGGCAAGGGCGTACCCGTGACGATGACGGTCGACGGCACGCCGCCGCTGCCCGGCGGGTGGACGCACAACGTGGGCATGATGACCAACCTGATGCCCGCGGTCAGCTACCTGATCGGTGCGCTCGCGGACTGAGGTCAGATCTGTAAGCCCTGTGGGAGAATTCCAGTCATGAAGCGCGCCGGGAAATGGCTGACCATCGGGGGCGCCCTGGTGCTGGTCGCCTCCATCGTCGGCGCGGTCCTCGTCGTCATCGGCGTTGTCCGGGAGGTATCGAACTTCGACAGCGACTCGATTGCGGTATCCGGCCCGCAGGGCAACGTCGTCGACCATCACTTCGGCAAAGGCCAGAAGATCGCGCTGTACACCTACGGCGCCAACGGCGTCTACGTCGGCCCGATACCGAACTGTGCGGTGACCGGACCCGCGCCGGTGCGGCCAGGCAAGAATGTGACCAGCTCGGTCACCGTCAACCAGCGGTCGCGGATCTCGTTCGCCTCCTACGTCATCGCCGAATCCGGGACCTACCGCGTCGCCTGTGATTCCGCGGGCGTGACCATCGCCCCGCCGCTCTCGGGCGCCGGGATCATGGGCGGGGTGCTCGGCGTCTTCGCCGCCAGCTTCGGTGTCATCCTCGGACTCATGGCATTGATCGCCGGAATCGTCCTGTGGGTCATGGCTTCGCGGCGTGCCAACCGGCCGCCGGGCCCTGGGCAGCCGCCGTACTGGAATGGGCCAGTGGCGACACCGCGCTCAGAGGGCTGATCCCCTGCGCACCCGGGTTGTTGCCGTCGCGACGTCGATCGCGGTTGCCGTCGTATCCGCCGCGGCACACGCTGGTCCCGCGCCGGGATCGCCGCCGCCACACGTCGACGTCGGGCCGACCGGAACGTCGCTCATGCACGGCGACTTGGCGTCGACGGATTCGACGCCCTTCGTCGGGCCCGGCCGGCGTGCGCGGCTGGCCGCCTCGTCGATCCCGGGCGGGGCGTGCGCCGCGACGTTCATGGGGCGCGACGGCATCCCGGTCTCGCTGTGCACCCAGTTCGTCGGTCCGGGTGGATTCGCGGTCCCGACCGTCACGCTCTTCCACCCGCGTAGCGCAGCGGTCCTGGCACGGCTGTCGTTGACCAAGGGCGGACTGCTCGGTGGCGTTTACGGCTACCTCGACGCGCAGGACCGCGTCGTCGTCGCAGACGGCTCGGGGGCCATCGTGCGTGTCGCGCATCGCGGCGGACTGACCGCACCTCGGCTCGTCGTCGAGGATCGCGTCTCGTTGGGCGGGCACCTGCCGCGCGGGGACGCGGTCACCGGACTCGCCCCCGACTACTCCGGCCGTGTTTGGTTCGTCACCACCAATGGCGTCGTCGGGACGGTGACGCCGCGGCCGAACCAGCGCTCGCACGTCGCCTCGACGCGCCTGCCGCGCGGCGAGCAGATGGGCAACGGGCTGTCGGTCCGCCCCCAGGGCGTGTCGGTGCTGACGACCCACGCCCTCTACGAGATGCGTGCCGGCGCCGACGGTGTGCCGCGCACCGTGTGGCACCGCGCCTACGACCGCGGGTCGGCCCGCAAACCAGGACAGCTCACCTGGGGGTCGGGCACCACGCCCACCTACTTCGGGCCCGGGGGCAACGGCTGGGTCGCCATCGTCGACAACGCCGACGCGGCGCCGAACCTGCTGGTCTACCGCAGCGACGACGGCGGACTGGTCTGCCGGATGCGAGCGTTCGGGCGCAGCGGGCAGGGCACCGAGAACTCGATCCTCGCCTGGGGTGACTCGCTGGTCATCCCCAGCACCTACGGCTACCAATACCCACCGCAGGCCGAGAGCGGTACGGCCAAGCCGTCGTCGGCGCCGTTCGTCGGCGGTTCGACGCGCGTCGACGTCTCGGCGTCGGGCTGTCGGCGCGTGTGGGAGAACGGCGACCGCATCGCCACCCTGCCGCGCCTCGCCCGCGGTGACGGCGTGGTCTACGCACTCGGGTATGGCCCGCTGCGACCCGGACCGCAGCAACTCGGACCGGTCTACTTGATCGGATCCGACTTCGCGACGGGGCGCCGCGTCGTCACGCTCCCCGTCGGCGAGGCGCCTCTCGACGAGCCGCTGGAACTCACCGGCACGATCGGTCCCGACGGGACGATGTGGCAGGCCACCGTCGGGCGGATGCTGCGGCTCACGCGGGGTTGATCGTCGACAGTGCCTGCGCCTCCTGTGCGCGGCGCACGGCTGACGGCTCGCCCTTGTCGTGCATCGTGAAATCGCGCAGTTCACGCTTGCGCATGTGCAGGATCACGCGCTGGTGCTTGCGTGCGTAGTAGGCGAGTGGTGAATACGTGATCCGCTCGGGCAGGATGCGCAGAGCCAGCCGGTACAGCGCGAAGAACCGTCGGAGATAGCGCTCGTCGCGCTTGGTCCACTCCACGCCGAGGATGGCGCGGACCTTGTCGTCCATCGCACCGAAGACCAGTGCGTGACCGAAGCGGCTCAGCGGCTTCATCAGGAACTTCAGGCCGGCCAGAAGCATCCCCGGTGGTACCCACGAGGGCAGTCGGCCAAGGTCGAGTTCGTCGAGCGCCACCGCGGGATCGGTCAGTGTCGGGAGGCTCTCGGCGAGTGAAGGATGCAGCGTCAGCACCTCGTCGACCATCCGGTCGTAGTACGCGTCGAATTCGGCGCGCGATTTCGGATAGCCGCGCTCGGGGACCTGGGTGATCCGGGCGAGCAGGACATTGTCGGCAAACAGTTGCTCATGTTCGTCGTCGGTGAGTTCGCGGCCCAAGAACAACGGCGCGACTCGGACCGTCGTGACATAGGCGGTGGCGATCACCCACGCGTAGGCCGACGGGTCGAGCGCACTAATGTGCTTGCCCTTCTTGTCCCCGGTCTCACCGGTCATCTGCAGCGGCCGGTGCATCTTGCGCAACCAATACCCCTGTTCGATGGCGGCCTTGCCGCCGTAGCTCCACTGCTGGGTGGCGTCGAACGATCGGATGGCCCGGCCGGCCGGGTCGCGGTCGGCCACCGAGTATCGATCGGTCACATCGCCGATGACCGGGTGCATGCCCTGCAGGATGAACGCCGCGCTGACCGCGGGAAGAAACATCCACTGGCCTGCGAGCCATCCGCTGAGTCCGAGTGGATCGACCAATTCGGGGACCGGCTGAACCCAGGGGGTCGTCGGCGCCTCCTCTCCGATATGTGGCACTGCCACTATGTCCACCTCTGGCTTCGCGACCGTTGTCACGGCTGTCTCCCTCCGTCGCGCCCGATGGGCCCCTTTGACAGCGAGGCTAATATGAACACCAGGTCGCATATAAGTCTCGTTCGGAGGGCGTGTGACGGCGGAAAACCCCAGTTCAGGGCTTCGGAAGAAGCCGCAGCAGCAGCGATCGAGAGAGCTGGTCGCAAAAATCATCGCCGCGACGAGCGAATTGCTGCGCACTATCGGGCCCGACGCCATCACCACCAACCACATCGCCGAGGTCACCGGCATCGGCAAGGGCTCGATCTACCAGTACTTCCGCACCAAGGACGACATCATCGTCGCAGCGATCCAAGACACCGCGCGGAGTCAGACTCCGACGCTGCGCACCGCGCTCTCGCAGATCGCGCTCATGCCCCCGGAACAAATGATCGATTCCTCCATCGACATCCTCGTGTCGTTCAGCACCGACAACGCGGCAATGATCCGCTATCTCGCCACCCGCCCCGACATTTCACAAGAGGTCGAGGCGAACTCGGACATGTCTGTGCTCATGCAGACGATGGTCACCATGCATGTGCAGCAGTACCGCGATCGCTACCGCAGCGACCTCGCCCCGGAGAACATCGCCTGGCTCTTCATCAACTCGGCTATCGCCACGACACTGGTGTACTTCGAGACGGCGCCTTCGATCGACTTGGAACAGTTCCGAACCGGCCTCAAGCACATGGCGCACGGGCTGCTTGTCGGCGCCGCGGCAGCGAGTTCGGGATAGTCGTGGTTGCCCGACAGCGCGTCGGTGGCAGTATCGAAGGCATGACATATCCCGACGATGAGTCCGATCGGACTCCGACGCAGGCCGAGCTCGACGCGATGGACCTGGCCGCATTGACCCGCTCGTCGACGGAGTCCCACGTCGGGTACCCGGCGCGCCAAACGGCGGAGGGCCCGCCGCCGGCCGCGCTGGTGCGTGACGCCTGGGTGTTTTGGTGGATCGCCGCCGCCGCAGGCATCGCGTCGGCGGTCTACCTGCTGTTGAACATCGGCTCGATCTCCGATTCGCTCCAGCAGCGCCTCGTCGACGACATCGCCTCCGAAGGCCCCAACGCCAAGGCCCCCGCCGACCAGTTCAACGGCCTTGCCCACTTCTTGCCGCCGTTCATGCTGGTCGTACTGATAGTGCTGCTGGTCTTGCAGTACGTACTGCTGCGCGCGACGGGGGTCCACCACAGCCGCAACAGCCGCAACATCTTCCTGGCCCTGGTGCTGATCAATCTCGTCTGCATCCCCACCGGCATGGACTTGCTGCAGTTTGCCAAAGACGCGCCGACGATGGTCATCGTCGGGTGGATCCAGTTCGGGGCGCTCATCCTGGCGGCGCTGTGCACGCTGCGCCCGAGCCTCGGCCGGTGGCTGCCGCCCTCGCGGGGGTTGAGCCCGGTCAAAGCCATGCGTCGCGACGGCAGTCTCTGAGCACGTCAGAGGGTCCACGCGCCGAGAAGCAGTTGCACGACCCGAGAAAGATGGAGGAATGAAAAATGAGTATTGATCCTGTGTACCGCGTGACCTCGACGGCGACGGGCGGCGGACGCGACGGCCACGTCCAGTCCGAGTCCGGCCGCATCAATCTCGACCTGCGCCCGCCGGTGGAGATGGGCGGCAGTGGCGACGGCGCCAATCCGGAGGAGCTCTTCTCCGCGGGCTACGCCGCCTGCTTCATGGGCGCGCTGCGCCTAGTCGCGAAGAACGCCAAGGTTGCCGTGCCCGACGACGCCGCGGTGACCGTGACGATTGGGATCGGCAAGGACCCCGCCGACGGCGGCTTCGGCCTCGTCGCCGACATTGTCGCAGCGCTGCCCGGCCTGGACCAGGCGACCGCCGACGAACTCGTCCAGGCCGCCCACGGGTTCTGCCCGTACTCCAAGGCGACGAAGGGCAACATCGCCCACCACGTGTCCGCCACGGTGTGAGCCGCATCGCGATCGGCAGGCGGTCACCGATCCGGGCTACGGTACCGTGATCAATCGTGAAGGAATCTAATCTCGTCCTTGGCGGACTGCCACTCCTGCTGATCGCGGTCACGATCGCCGTCCTGGCGTTCGTCGCCTACCGTCGTCGCGAGTCGAAGGCTTTGGCCCGCGACGCCGCGCTGGCCCGTGAGCTGCGCGATGCCGCCTACGGTGATGCCGTGCGCCTGGCGGCGGTCGAGGAGTTCGAGACCACCATCTACCAGCGGTTGTTCTACACGTCGGTCGTCGGTCCGAAGGTACGTGCCGCGGCATTCTCGCTGCTCGGCCTGGCGTTGTCGCTCGGTGTTGCAGTGACCGTGGCACCGCTGTCCGGTCTCACCGCGACCACGTCCAAGACTATCGCCGCCATCCTCGCCATCGGGTTCGGCATTGCCACGGTCGTGTACGCGGGCTGGGCGGTTTACCACTTGGTGAGCACGCCGCGGGTCTCGTTCGCCGAGTCGTACGCGGACGACGACGAGGACTGACCTCTGGAGTCCGCCGCCACCGCGTGGTCCGACCGCGTGACCCGTCCTCGCCTTCTCATCGCCGGCGGGGCGGTCATCGTCGTCGCGCTGGTGTTGGCGGCGTGGGCACTCGCCGGTGACTCGCCGGCACAGGGCGGTCAGTCGGCACAAGGCGCGCAATATTCGACGGCGCTGGGGGCCCCGAACGAGCCGGACTCAGTCGTCACCAGTCGTGCGGTGTTTGCGCACTCGCCGTCGGCGATCCTGGTGCGTGACGACGCCCCGGCCGACGTCGTGGCGCGCAGCGCCGAGGCCGCGCATGCTCGGCACATTCCGCTGCTGACCGTCGGTCCGACATCGGTCGCGCCCGTGCGCGCCGAACTCACTCGGCTCGGCGTCGCCACCGTGGCTGCCGTGGATCCCGCCACGATCCCCGATGTCGGCCACACCGTTGTCGGGATCGATGCTGTCGGTACCCAATCGGCGCCGCTGACCGAGCCGACGCTGATACTCATCTCGTCGGGTCCGGGCAGTGCCGCCGCCGCGGCGACGGCTACCGCAGCCGGCGCGACCCCCGCCGTGGTCGGTCGTCCCGATCCACTGGCCGCGGCCGACTCCATCGACTGGGTCAAGCGCCACCCCGACGGACGGGTCGTCGGCGTCGGCGGGCAATTCGGCACCCCGGAGCTGCTCGCGTCGCGCGTCGAGACTGCGCGGCGCGCACCCGAACTCCCCGGTGGCGGCTACACCATCTTCCCGGGCCGGCGAATGGTGGCGCTGTATGGCTCGCCGGGCGCGCCCGCGCTGGGGCCGCTGGGCCGCCAGGACCTGCCGCGGTCAATCGCACGGGTGAAGCAGCTCGCCGCGAGTTATCAGCCGTTCAGTCCGGAGAAGGTGATCGGTGCGTTCGAGATCATCGTGACCGTCGCGTCGGCAGCACCGGGCGTGGGCAACAACTACACCAACGTCATCGATCCCAAGACGATCCTGCCGTGGGTCATCGAGGCCGGGAAGGCGGGTGTGTACGTGACGCTTGACCTGCAGCCGGGCCGCGTTGATTTCCTCACCCAGGCCAAGATCTACACCGAGTTGTTGAAGTATCCGCATGTCGGACTGGCACTCGACCCGGAGTGGCGCCTCAAGCCGAACCAGGTGCACCTCACGCAGATCGGCTCGGTGTCGGCGGCCGAGGTCAACCGGGTGGGGGACTGGTTGGCGGCGCTCGTGCGGGACAACCGGCTGCCGCAGAAGCTGTTCGTGCTGCACCAATTCGACTCGGACATGCTCGCCAACCGCAATCTCATCAGTACCGCCCACCCTGAGCTGGCGGTGATGATCCACGCCGACGGCCACGGCACGCCGCCGGTGAAAATGTCGACGTGGAACCGGCTGATCACCGACCTCCAACCCGGCATCTGGATGGGATGGAAGAACTTCTACACCGAGGATCATCCGCCCTTCACACCGAAGCAGACGATGGCGGTGCGACCCACCCCGTGGTTCGTCTCCTATCAGTGATGGCGGTCGGAAACCCGATTTCATCCCTGCGATCCGACGCGGTAAGCTGATCCAGGTTTGACACGGGGTATGGCGCAGCTTGGTAGCGCGCTTCGTTCGGGACGAAGAGGTCGTGGGTTCGAATCCCGCTACCCCGACGCAAGGTTGAGATTGCAGAAGAGGCCCTGACCAGGGAAATCTGGTCGGGGCCTCCTCGTTTATCGGAAGGTCGCGCGGTGAGCAGATCGGGCCGTCGGAGAGTCGTCGGTGTCGGATTCACGCTGGCCGCCGCGATGGTGGCGTGCCTGGCGCAGCCGGGGATGAGCGCTGCCGCCGTCGACCCGCTGTCCGGGCAATCAATCCACTCCACAACCGCAGACCTGGTCGGTATCGCACCGCGTCGGACCGGGTCGGTCGGCGGGAAGGCTGCCGCCGACTACGTGCAGAAGCGGTTCACCGGCGCCGGCCTGGACCGGGTCTACGTCGAAGAGGTCACCTCCTACGACTGGCAGGCGTCGAACGCAGGGCTCTCTGTCGGCGACAAACGGATCGACGCCTTTCCCGTCTCGCACTCGTTCATCCCGGCCGACGGGCGTGCCGGAGTCCGCTCCACCGGGTCGGACGGTCGAAGCGCGCCGGTCGTCGACATCGGCTCGGGCAAGGTCGGCGACCACGACGTGCGCGGCAAGATCGTCCTGTTCGACCTGGCCTTCTATCTCCCGACGGCTGGCCTGCTGCCGCTGGCCGAATACATCCACGACCCCGACGACACGCGTTTCAACCCGGGCGTCATGCTCACCGCAAACCCGTACCTGACGTCCCTGGAGTCGACGGTGCGCGCGGCACAGGCCGCCGGGGCAGTCGGGTTCGTCGGCGTGCTCCGCGACTACTTCAACTCGAATCGCTATCACAACGAGTACTACCGAAAACTCGCCATGACGATCCCCGGAATGTGGGTGACCAAGGCCGACGGCGCCCGGATGCGGGCGCTGTTGCCCGCAAGCGGCAATCGCGCGCGAATCGATCTGACGGTGCGGCGCAACGCCGTCGTCGGGCGCACCGTCGTCGGGATCCTCGACGGTAAGAGCCGCGACACTGTGATGGTCCAGTCCCATCACGACTCGGTCGGCCCGGGTGCGGTCGAGGACGCGACGGGAACCTCCGAGGTGATCGCGCTGGCCAATCACTACGGTCGGCAGGTGAAGCGGCCTGGCGGTCATCGGCGTGACAAGACGCTGATGTTCATCACTTTCGACACCCATTTCACCGGGTACCAGGCGCACCAGGCATTCGTCGACAAGTACATCACCCGCCGCGCCACGCCCTACAACATCGTCGCCAATGCGACCATCGAGCATGTGGGCAAGTTCGCGCGCAAGACCGACTTCGGTCGGCTGGTCACCACGAGGCTGCCGGAGCCGAAGGGTGTGTTCGAAAACCTCAACCTCGGTCTGAAGGTTGCGACTGCGCAAGCCCTTGCGCGCAACAATGTCCGGGCTGCCACGATGCTCAATGCGACGCCCTTCCAGTTGACCGAAACGGGTATTCCGACCGACGCGTCGTTCGTATTGCTTGCGGGAGTGCCGATCGTCAGCCTGATTGCCGGGCCGATGTACATGTACGACGACGCCGACACGATGGACAAGGTCGACCGGGGTCAGCTCCGTCCGGTCGCACTGTTCTTCCGCGACGTGGTGGACGCCATCGATACGACGCCAGGCAGCCGCATCGGACTGCTGCCATGATGAGGCGCCTCGTCGGGCTGGTGGCGGCGACGGCGCTCGCCGTCGCCGGTGCTGGCGTCGTCGGCGCCGGAACGGGCACCGCATCGGCGGAACCGGCGGTACTCACCCCGGTGAGCAACCCCGTTGTCGCATTGACGGCGGCCGGCCAGGCGTTCACGGTGCGCTACCGCTCGACCTCGGTCGTCGGGAAACCGGTCATGCTGACGGGTTCGCTCCTGTTGCCGAAGGGACCGGTCCCCAAGGGCGGCTGGCCGCTGGCCGTGTGGAACCACATGACCACCGGCGGGGCCGACGCATGCGCCCCGTCGCGCGCAACGAAAGCCAGCCCGTCGCTGGCCTACATGACGTCGGGCGATCGCATCGCGACGGACCTGCTCGGCAAGGGGTTCGCGGTAGTGCGGCCCGACTACGAGGGGATCGGAAGTCCCGGCCCGCACCCGTACCTCATCGGGAAGTCGCTGGCGCGCGCGGTGATCGACGCGGCGCGCGCGGTGGCCGCTGCCGAGCCTCGGGTCGGCCGCCGAGTGGTCGTCTCCGGTCACTCCGAGGGGGCCGTCGCGTCGCTGTTCGCGGCCGCTGCGCCGCGCGCCGAATGGGGTGCGCTTCAGCTGAAAGCAGTCGCCGCGGTCACCCCGCCGACCCGTCTGGGCGACATCGTGCACGTCGTCGCGCGGGTGCCGGTGCGCGCCGGATCGCCGACTGGCGAGCTCGTCGCGCTGGCGGCACTGCTGATCTCCGGTGCCTCAACCGTCGATCCCGCGTTCGCCGACCTGGTCACCTACGGAGGCGGCCTGAGCCCCGCCGCGACGGCACTGATGCCACTGGTCGAGAAGGTGTGCTACCGAGAACTGGCCGGCCCTCGCGCATTCGGCGCGCTGGCACCTGCTGACCTTCTGGGGGCCCGTGGTGCGCGGGCGCAGCAGCACCTCGCGACGATCGTCGACCACAACGACGTCGTGCACCTGAGACTGCCGACGAGTCTTCCGATCCGGATCGATTCGGGTGCCGTGGACATCGTGGCCCCGGCGCCGTTCATCAACGACCTCGTTGAGACCTACCGTGCACGGGGTAGTCGTGTTGACGTGGCCGTGCACCCGGGCGGGCACTCGCAGGTGCCGCGCGACCCGGTGACCGCCGCTGAGGTGGCCGACTGGCTTTCCCGCTGGTAACAGGTGTCAGGAATGGTCCTCGACCAGTGAGGGCAGCGACTCGACGTCGAACTCTGCGTCGCCGTGTGACACCGGTGTCAGCGTCAGCAGGGTGGCCTCGGGTCGGCAGGCGAACCGTGCCGGCGCATACGGCGAGGTGCCCAGGCCCGCACTGACGTGCAGCTTCATGTGGTTGCCCCAAACCGACGGCCCCTTCACGCGGGAGCGGTCGAGTTCGCAGTTGGTCACGATCGCGCCGAAGAATGGCAGGCAGAGCTGGCCGCCGTGGGTGTGCCCGGCCATCACAAGGTCGTAACCGTCGTCGGCGAAGCGGTCCAGAACACGCGGCTCAGGGGAGTGGGTCAGACCCAGGCGCAGTTGTGCGAGCGGATTGGGCCGACCGGCGATCGTGTCATAGCGATCACGGTCCAGATGCGGGTCGTCGACGCCCGAGGCCACGATCCGGGTGCCCGCCACCTCGATCTCGTGCGTGCGGTGGGTCGCGTCGAGCCAGCCGCGCTCGATGAATGCCGCGCGGAGGTCCCGCCAGGGCAGGGGTTCGCCGTGCTGGCGCTCGTGGTCGGTGTCGAAGTACTTCAGCGGGTTCTTCGGCGTCGGACCGAAGTAGTCGTTGGAGCCGAAGACGAACAGCCCCGGGTGCGCGAGCAGGCCGTCGAGGGACTGGATCACCGCTGGCAGGGCCTTCGGGTGGGCGAGGTTGTCGCCGGTATTGACCACCAGGTCCGGCTCGAGCGCGGCGAGCTCGGAGACCCAGGCCTGCTTGAGATACTGGTTGGGCATCATGTGCAGGTCGCTGATGTGCAGGACGCGAAGTGGCGTCGAGCCTGGCTCAAGCACCGGCATCGTGACGTGGCGCAGGGCAAAAGCGTTGCGCTCGATCACCGTCGCATAGAACAACCCGGCGGCTCCCGCCCCGACGGTCGCCGCGATTGCGCGACCGGCGGGGGTGGCTACCAGGGAACTCAGGCGGCCGAAACTGCGATCAGACATGCGGTCAAGGATACGCCGCGCGGCGCCCATCGCACGATCGGCGGGAATTCACGACGGCGGTCGAGTGCCCGCGACGAAGGACGGGCGGGCGTATCGAGACCCAGGAGTGTGTCGAGAACTCAGCCGGGGATCTGAATGATGACGGGGCCGACGCCGGGGACCTCGACCGTGGTCTCGGTCGGTCCGGAACTGCCGCTGCGCCGCCCGTCGCTCACATAGATCGTGATCGTGCTGCCCGGCATCGCCGAGTCCGACGGCGCGGTGAACACCACCGACCCCTGGGGGCGCGAACTCGCCGCAGACAGCTGCGTCACTTTGAACCCGGCGCGCTGCAGGCGTGCAGTCGCCTCACTGGCCTGCAGACCTGTCACGTTCGGGACGCGTCCGCGCGGGGTGCCGCCGACGTACTCCGGTGGGTTGGGAGGGAGGAACGTCGGCCCGAAGTTCCCGGCGACCGGGCCGATCGCGGCGAACCAGGTCCGTGCCGGCTCGCTCCCGCCGTAGAGGTTGCCGTAACCGCACTGGCGCAGCGGACCCGAGCAGAGTTCCGACGGCAGCGGGCCGTCGTTGTACGCGTAGACCGCGGCGGCCAGGTTGTTGGTGTATCCGAGGAAGGCCGACGAGCGGTGCGCCTCGGTGGTTCCGGTCTTGCTCGACAGGGGCAGGCTCCAACCCGCTCCACGGGCCGCTGCGGCGGCGGTACCGGCACCGACATCGTCCTTGCTCAGCAGATGGGCCATCGCGTTGGCCAGACCGCGGTCGACGACCTGCTCGCACTTGGGCACCGCGACCGGGACCGGGGCCTGAGCGGGCTTCCCGTCGGGGCCGATGATGACGTTGCCGTAGCGGTCGCGCTTGATCTTCGTGATCGACGCGATGGGATTGGGCGGGCACCACACGCCGCCCGAGGCGAGGGTGGCGGCGACGTTGGACAGTTCGAGCCCGTTCACCGGGAACGGGCCGAGGGTGAACGAGCCGAGGTTGCCCTCCTTGACGTACGTCGCGATCGACTTGTCGCCGAATCCGGAGGAACCGGGGATTGTGTAGCTGCGCAGACCGAGGCGCACGGCCATGTCGACGGTGGGCTTCACGCCGGTGCGCTGCAGCAGCTTCACGAACGCGGTGTTCGGCGACTGCGCGAGCGCATTGGTCAGCGACATCATCGCCGGGTACTTGCCGTCGTTCTTCACGCAGTAGTACATCGGTGGGCAACCGTTGACCCCACCGCTGTTACCCATGCCGGTGACCTGCAGCGTGGCCGGCACCGGGATCATCGCGTTGGTGCCCAGCCCCTTCTCAAGCGCGGCCGCCGTGGTGAAAACCTTGAACACCGAGCCGGCACCGTCGCCGATGAGGGAGAACGGCTGCGGTTGGACGGTCTCGCCGGCTTTGAGGCGCAAGCCGTAATTGCGCGACGACCCCATCGCGACGATCGCGTGCGAGTTGCGCCCGGGACGGATCACGCTGGACACCTGGGCGACGCCGTCGGCTTGCGGGGCCGCGTAAGCCTGTAGCGCAGCGACGGTGGATCGCTGGACTTCGGGGTCGAGAGTGGTGCGGATGATGTAGCCGCCGCGCAGCACGGTGTTGCGGGACAAGCCGTTCTCGGCGAGGAACTTCAACGCGTAGTCGCACAGGAATCCTGCGCTCTTGGCGGAGATGCAGCCCTGCTGGGCGATTCGGGGTTGCGGCAGGGTCCCCAGGGGAAGCTTCTTGGCGGCTTCCAACTCGTCGCGACGATCGGGGAAGTTGGCGATCATCTGGTCGAGAACGAGGTTGCGCCGCTCCGTCGCACCCTCGGGATTGGTGTACGGGTTCAGAGCCGAGCTCGACTGCACCATGCCGGCGAGCATGGCCGCCTGCTCGACTCGGAGCTTGCTGGCCGGGACACCGAAGTAGGTCAGCGAGGCTGCCTCGACACCGAAGGCGTTGTTACCGAACGGGACGGTGTTGAGGTAGCGCGTGATGATCTGCTTCTTGGCCTCTTGCTTGGCCTCTGCCGGGCCCAGGCCCTGTTCGCGCTTGGCCTGATCGGCCAGCGTCTGCTCCAGGGTCAACGCCATGCGGACCTCGCGCAGCTTGCGCGCAGGGGTGGTCTCGGTGGCGGCCTGCTTCTCGGCCTCGGTCCGCGACAGCACGAACAGCTGGTAGTTCTTGATGTACTGCTGGTCCAGCGTCGATGCACCCTGTTGGACCTCGCCCGACGACGAGTTCTTCAAGGCTGCGCGAATGGTGCCCTTCCAGTCGACGCCGTCGTGATCGAAGAAGCGCCGATCCTCGATCGACACGATGGCGCGCACCATGTCCGGTGCGATGTCGTTGAACCCGACTTGGTAGCGGTACTGGTCGTAGAGCAGTGCGATCGGCCGTCCGGTCACGTCGGTCATCGTCGTGACCTCTGGGACGGTTCCGTTCAACAACTCCGACGAGACGTTCTCCACCGCTGCCGCCGCGCGGTTCGACGCGACGCCGAGCCCGCTGGCGACGGGGAACAGCAAACCGGCGACGAGAAGGCCGGCGACGAACATCGCACCGACGAGCTTGCCGAGACTGCTCTTGTTCTCCGCTGTCATCGAGGCAGTGGTTTTGAGAGGCACACGTCACAGGATACGGGGTGGCGCCTGAGAAGTCCGAAGCTGCGTCCCGGCGGGCGCGTACGGAACTGTGAGAAGCGACCGTGACCGTTTCGTGACTATCGTTTGCGGCCTCTTTAAGGTCGCGACCAGCAGTGCTTGCTGCTGGTTAGCACGAATGTCCCATTTTTTCCGACCAGGTCTTGCTTTCTCAGCTGCCGCATACATAGATTTGACGGCGGGTGTGACCTACACAACAGTCTGTGCCAGCAGTGGCATAGCCAACGCGGTAGGTGAATTGGTCTTCGAGGTAGACAGGGATTTGGTAATGACGCCAACGACACTGACCACAGGGGAATCCGAAGCGCGACAGGCATGGGTTGCGCAGGCCAAGTGTCGAGGTGAAGACCCGGACCAATTGTTCGTCCGCGGGGCGGCTCAGCGAAAAGCCGCGACGATCTGTAGGCACTGCCCGGTCCAGCTCGAATGCGGCGCCGATGCCCTCGACAACCGTGTGGAGTTCGGTGTGTGGGGCGGTATGACCGAGCGCCAGCGCCGCGCCCTCCTGCGCCAGCACCCCGAGGTCACCTCCTGGGCCTCCTTCTTCGAAGCCCAGCGGCGCCGCCATCGCGCCGACGTCGGCTAGTACCGCGCGCGACATGCATTAAGGCGGTCGATCATTACCTCCACGAGGTAACGATCGACCGCCTTGATGTGACTGTCAGCCGCGGACGACGATCTGCTCGGCCACCACGCGCAGCGCCTTCGCGTCGGCGACCTCGAACGGCAGCGCCGGCACACCGACGAGCGGAACGTTCGGGTGCACCGTCGTGAACCGACCCAGCAAGTCCAGCTCCCGCCGCGCCGTACCCGCACGCAGTGCGTGCATCTCCAGGACGCCCTTCGTCAGCTCATCGTCGACCTTGTCCACGGTGGTCAGTGCCGTCGCCTCAGAGATCGACGTCAGATTCGGATGCGTGCGATTGACGATGAGTCCGGCAAGTGGCATCTGCTCGGTCGACAGGCGGTCGACGAAGAACGTCGCCTCGCGCAGCGCGTCGGGCTCCGGCGCGGCGACGACGGCGAACTGCGTGCCCGGCTGGTTCAGCAGCGAATAGGTGCGCTCGGCGCGCTCCTGGAATCCACCGAACATCGAATCCAGTGACTGGACGAACGTCGCCACGTCGCGCAGTGTGTCACCGCCGACGATGGTGGAGACGCCCTTCATCGCCAAGCCCACCGCGCCGGTGACGACGCGGCCGACACCGCGGCCGCCGCCGATCAGCACCTTGCTCAGGCGCCCGGAGAGGAACGAGCTGAGGCGCTTGGGCGCGTCGAGGAAGTCCAACGCATTGCGCGACGGCGGGGTGTCCACGACGATGAGGTCCCAGCGGTCCTCCTCGAGGAGCTTGCCCAGCTTCTCCATTGCCATGTACTCCTGCGTCCCGGAGAACGACGAGGCCACGGTCTGGTAGAAGGCGTTCGCCATGATCGCCTCGGCGCGCTCGGGGGTGGAGTGCTCGATCACCATGTCGTCGAAGGTCCGGCGCATGTCGAGCATCATCGCGTCGAGCGTTCCGGCGTCGGTGATCGCGTTGCCGTCGGCGTCGAAAAGTGGCACCGGCTGCGGCTCGTTGGTCAACGAGTTCACTCCGAGCGACTGTGCCAGCCGTTTGGCCGGGTCGATTGTCAAGACGGCGACGGTCCGGCCGTGCTCGGCCGCGTAGAGGGCCATGGCGGCTGCGGTTGTCGTCTTGCCGACGCCACCGGCGCCGCAACAAATGATGACCTTGGTCTTCGGGGAGAGGATGATCTGCCCCATCTTCAGCACGGCGGTCATCAGACGCCTTCCTTCCGCAGTACCTGCGCCAGTTCGTACATGAAAGCCTTGTCGCGCCCTTCGAGGTTGGGCAGTTCCAGCGTCGCCACCGGCGTGCCCTGCTTGGTCTCGACGGTGTCGAGCTGGCCGGACGCGACCTGCTGGGCCTGGTAGCGGACTGCGTGCTCGATGGTCTCGGTCAGCAAACCGGTCAGCTCTTCCTGGTCGAGATCGAGCCCGGCGCCGGCCAGATTCGACTTGATCCGGGCGCCATCGATGTTGCCCTCGGCGATCGCGTCGATGTCCTCGTCGGGCAGCAGTGCCGGCACGACGCGGTTGACGAAGATGACTCCGACGCGCAGGTCCTTGGAGAGCAACTCCTCGACGGCCTCGATGGTCTCCTGGATGGGCATCGCCTCCAGCAGCGTCACCAGGTGGACGGCTGTGTCGGCGGAGCGCAGCAACTGGGTGACGCCGTCGCTCTGGTTGCGGATCGGGCCGGTCTTGGTCAGGTCGGCCATCGCCTGGGTGACGTCGAGGAAGTTCCCGATGCGCCCGGTCGGCGGCGAGTCGACGACGATCGCGTCGTAGACGCGCGAGCCGTCCTTGTTCACCGCGATGACGCGTTCCTTGATCTTGCCGGTGAGGATGACGTCGCGCAGACCGGGGGCAACCGTCGTCACGAAGTCGATGGCGCCGATGCGCTTCATCGCCCGGCCGGCGAAGCCGAGGTTGTAGAACATGTCGAGGTACTCGAGCAGGGCGTATTCGATATCGATCGCGAGCCCGTAGACCTCGCCGCCCTCGACGGTGGCGATCAGGTCGTCGGTCGGGGGCAGGGGCGGACGGTCGAAGAGCTGCGCGATCCCCTGGCGGCCCTCGCACTCGACGAGGAGGACGCGCTTGCCCTCCTGAGCCAGTGCCAGAGCCAGGGCGCCCGCGACGGTCGTTTTGCCCGTCCCGCCCTTCCCGGAGATGAAGTGGAGCCGAGCCCGTTTTGCGGAAGTCGGCCAGGAGTCGGGCGATGCGACGCTCTCGTCACTATTGGATTTGGTGACCACGAGGTAAAGACTAGCCAGGTCGTGTCGGACGGATACGCTGGACTCCATGACAGAGTCCACATCAGCTTCCCGCACCGCGTGGGAATACGTCACCGTGCCGCTTCTGACCCACGCCACCAAGCAGATCCTCGACCAGTGGGGAGCCGACGGGTGGGAGCTCGTCAGCGTGCTGCCCGGCCCTACCGGCGAGCAGCACGTCGCCTACCTCAAGCGGGCGAAGGGCTAAGCGGTGGCTGCGCAAGGAGCCTGGTCGGCGCGCCTGGCGGAGCTGGGCCTGAGCCTCCCGCCGGTCGTCGCACCGCTGGCCGCCTACCAACCGGCGGTACGGACGGGCAACCTCGTCTACACCGCCGGGCAACTGCCTATCGTCGACGGTGAGTTGGCGCTGCGGGGCAAGGTCTCCGAAGGTGCCGAGGGCATCGTGACGCCGGAGCAGGCGAAGGCGGCAGCGCGCACGGCCGCCCTCAATGCGATTGCCGCGATCGACGACCTTGTCGGAATCGACTCGATCGTCCGCGTCGTCAAGGTCGTCGGATTCGTGGCGTCTGCCAACGGGTTCTCCGGGCAGCCGGCCGTCGTCAATGGTGCGTCGGAACTCCTCGGCGAGGTGTTCGGTGACGCCGGTAAGCATGCGCGCTCGGCGGTGGGGGTGAGCGAACTGCCACTCGGCGCACCGGTGGAGGTCGAGCTGATCGTCGAGGTCTCGCCGTGAGCGGCACCGATTCCGACGGTGTGGCGCCAGCACGGCCGCTGAGCCATCCCGCCTACGGTGAACTGCGGGAGGTGACACCGTTCGCGTCGGTGATCCTCTGTGAGAACCCGGGGATCATGGAGCTCGACGGCACCAACACGTGGATTCTGCGCGCCCCCGGCCACCCGGACTGTGTGGTCGTCGACCCGGGGCCGCGCAAGCACAAGAAGCACGTCAAGAAGGTCGTGGCAGCGGGCGGCCACGTCGTGCTGACGCTGATCACCCACCGTCACCACGACCACATAGGGGCCATCGGCGCGCTGCACAAGCGCACCGGTGCCCCGGTCCGGGCCAAGCGGCCCTCGCTGTGTCGCGGCGCCCGGCCACTCGTAGACCGCGAGGTCATCAAAGCCGCCGGTTTGCGCATCACCGTCCTGGACACGCCCGGTCACACCGGCGATTCGACGAGCTTCCTCGTCGAGTGCGACGGCAAGCGCGCGATGATCACCGGCGACACGATCCTGGGCTCGGGCACCACGGTGCTCGACCCGCGCGACGGTGGGCTGCGCGACTACCTCAATTCGCTGAACCGGCTCATCGTCGAGGGCAGTGGCCCGATGGAATCGGCGACGGCGCTGTTGCCCGGCCACGGTCCCGACCATCCCGACCTGGTGCCGGTGGCCCGCTACTACAAGCAGCACCGCGAGGAGCGGATCGACCAGATCCGGGCCGTGCTCGACGAGATGGGGGTGTCACCCCGCGACGCGAAGCCGATGAAGATCGTGCGGCGCGTCTACTCCGACGTCGACAAGACGCTGTGGCCGGCCGCACGGATGTCGGTCAAGGCGCAGCTGGAGTACTTGCGCTCAGAATGAGCGCACCGATGGACGTCGGATAGTCGGGTCAGCGGGCCCGGCGCGCGAGGCGCTCGGAGTCGGCGATCAGCACGCTCTTGCCCTCGAGGCGCAGCCAGCCGCGCTGGGCGAAATCGGCCAGCGCCTTGTTCACGGTCTCGCGCGAGGCACCGACCAGCTGAGCGATCTCCTCCTGGGTGAGGTCGTGGGTCACGCGCAGCGAACCGTTCTCCTGCGTACCGAAGCGCTGTGCCAGCTGCAGCAGCTGCTTGGCCACGCGCCCGGGGACGTCGGTGAAGATCAGATCCGCGAGGTTGTTGTTGGTGCGGCGCAGGCGGCGGGCCAACACGCGCAGGAGCTGCTCGGCGATGTCGGGGCGGTCCTGGATCCAGCCCTTGAGCGCGTCGCGGTCCATCGACACCGCGCGGACTTCGGTCACCGTCGTCGCCGACGAGGTGCGCGGTCCGGGGTCGAAGATCGAGAGCTCACCGAACATGTCCGACGGACCCATGATCGTCAGAAGGTTCTCGCGGCCGTCGGGGGAGCGTCGGCCGAGCTTCACTTTGCCCGACTGGATGATGTAGAGACGGTCGCCCGGCTCGCCCTCGTTGAAGATCACGTGCCCGCGCGGGAACTCGACCGGCTGAAGCTGCTGGGACAGCGCCGCCACAGCGCTGGGCTCGACGCCCTGGAAAATGCCTGCCCGTGCCAGAACCTCGTCCACGGTGAACCTCTCTTATCGCGTCACAACCTGGGGACGGGCCATTCAGCCCACCCGCTCAACAAATCACAAGGCTACTGGAAAGAAGGCCGGAATTGTTGGATGGGTCACGTTTGACCCGATGGGTTTCAGCTGGCTCGACGAGCGCTGTCGGCGGTGTCGGGGAAGGTCGTCGGCAGGACCGCGACCTCGGCCACCTCGACGATCTCGGCGTCGGTGACGCGGACTCCGGTCAACAGTGAATCCACCTGGTCCGGGCTCACTGCGCCCGATCCCCTCGTTACCAGTTTCTCCAGCCGCTCCATGCCAAGGGCGACCAGCATGAGAAGCAGAGGATAGAGAATCGCCGCCAGTCCCTGCATGTCGAACAGTTAACAACATTGCGGCGCCCCCGGCCACGGAACCGACGTGTCTTCACACCATCGTTACAACCGCCGTTGCCGATCGCGGCGGGTGCGCGGCGCAAAGCTACTCTGGGTTGGTGAGCACGGGAGGCAAGCAGCCGACGCACCTGTCCCTGGTGCGCCGTGCCCGCCGGATCAACCGGGAGCTGACCGTCGCTTTCCCCCACGTGTACTGCGAGCTGGACTTCACCACGCCGCTGGAGTTGTCGGTCGCGACAATCCTTTCCGCGCAGTGCACCGACGTGCGAGTGAACCAGACGACCCCGGCGCTGTTCGCCCGGTATCGCAGCGCGGCCGACTACGCCGGCGCGAACCGCGTCGAACTCGAGGAACTCATCCGGCCGACCGGGTTCTACCGCAACAAGGCGAATTCGATCATCGGCCTCGGCCAGGCGTTAGTGGAGCGTTTCGACGGCGAGGTCCCGGGCACGCTGGAGGAGCTCGTCACGCTTCCCGGATTCGGCCGCAAGACGGCAAACGTGGTGTTGGGCAACGCATTCGGTGTTCCGGGCCTCACCGTCGACACTCATTTCGGCCGACTCGTGCGCCGCTGGGGGCTGACCGAGGAGACCGATCCGGTGAAGGTCGAAAAAGTCATCGGTGGTCTTATCGAGCGCCGCGACTGGACCGACTACTCCCACCGCGTCATCTTCCACGGCCGCCGTGTCTGCCACGCTCGCAAACCGGCGTGCGGCGTGTGCTTCATCGCCCGCGACTGCCCGTCCTATGGCGAGGGCCCGGTGGAGAAGGAAGCCGCCGCCAAGCTGGTGAAGGGGCCCGAGACCGATCATCTGCTCGCCCTCGTCGGGATGAGTGCCTCGTGAGTGGGTGCCTCGTGACCAGGTGCGCTGTCACCGGGCTGATCGTGACCGGGTGGACGCGGTGAGCGGATCGGTGCGCGAGGTGTTGCGCTCATCGGTGTTCCGCTGGACCGTCGTGTTCGGCGTCCTCGTCTTTGCGATGGTGCTGGCTATCTGGCCGCGATCAAGCGCTCCTCAGACTGGCGCGCCGACCGCGTCGGGCGCTGCGCCGCGGCCCCTCCCGTCGTCGCGGCCCGACCCTGCCGAACTGGCCGAGGTCCGGACCCGAGCGGCCCTGCGGGGGTGCCCCGACACCGGCGGTGCCGTAGGGCCGAACTCGGTGCTGAACGGAGTGATGGTGACCTGTCTTGCCGACGGACGCCAGATCGACATCGGGGTGGCGACCGCTGGGCGTCCACTTGTCGTCAACATCTGGGCAACCTGGTGCGGGCCGTGTCGCCGCGAACTTCCGGTGCTGGATGCCTTCGCCGCCCGTGCCGGCGACAGCGTCACCGTCCTGGCCGCCCACGACAAACAGGGCGCGGACGCCTACCTTGCACTGGCCCTGTTGGCCGAGGTCGACGTCCATGTTCCGACGGTGCTCGACCAGACCGGCGCGATGGCGCGGGCGCTGGGCGTGCGGCAGGTCTTGCCGTCGACGGTGTTCGTACGGGCCGACGGGACCGTGGCCGGTGCGCCGGTGCGCCTGTATGAGAGCCCCGACGACCTCGCCGCCGACACCCGCAAGTACTTGGGGGTGGCAGTATGAGTGGCCGACCGATGCCGACGGGATTCCCCACCGGTCCGCTTGTCGACGATGGGTTGATCCCGCCGTGGATGCACGCGCTGACCGGCGACGTCACGCAGCTGACCACCATCGTCAACAACCGCGGCGGTGACCGCGCTCGGCTGGCGCGGATGATGGTGAAAGCCCGCAACCGCCGTGCCGCCGCCGTCCTGGTTCTGCTGTCCGGAAGGTTCGACGCTGATCCGGCGCGCCCGGGCGGGCTGCCCGACGACGCGGAGATCCTGTTGCTCGAGCGAGCCACCACGCTGCGCCAGCACAGTGGCCAGGTCGCTTTTCCCGGCGGTGCGCACGACGAGGGGGAGGACTACCCGGTGCGCACCGCACTGCGGGAGGCGCAGGAGGAGACCGGGCTCGACCCTGACGGCGTGCGCGTGCTCGCCAATCTGCCGTCGTTCTCCACGCTGCCCAGCCCGTTCGAGGTCGTCCCGGTCCTGAGCTATTGGGAGCGTCCGAGCCCGGTGTGGGCGGTAGATCAGGGCGAGACGGCGCGCGTCGCCCGCGTCCGCGTCGCCGAACTGCTCGACCCGGCCAACCGCTTCCAGGTGCGCCGCGACTTCCTGGGCGGCCGCGTGTATCAGGGGCCGGCGTTCCTCGTCGACGGGATGCTGGTGTGGGGCTTCACCGGCGGGCTGTTCGACGCGATCAGCAAAGCGTGTCGATGGGACGTGCCGTGGAATACCGACGACGTGCGGCCCCTCGACGAGGCGATCGCGTCGGCTCGCTCTGAGCAGGACCACGGGCTCCCGCTGGACCTGCCGTTCCCCCCGGACGCCGACGACTTCGACGGCGACGGTGACGACCTCGACGGTGACGACCTCGACGGTGACGAGGCCCCCGCGGGGGACAGGCGGTGAATGCCGGCCTGGTGATCGACGTCGGGATCGCGGTCCTGGTGGTCATCGCCGGGATCTCCGGCTATCGGCAGGGAGTGCTCGCCTCGGCGATGTCACTGGTCGGCCTCGTGATCGGGGCCGTCGCGGGCATCCTCGTGGCCCCGCGGCTGATCTCCGGGATCGACTCCGCGCCGACCAGGATGGTTGTCGGGATCGGTGCGCTGGTCGTCCTCGTCGTCGTCGGCGAAGTCGCCGGGATGATCGTCGGTCGGGCGATGCGCGAGCGACTCCGGTCGACACCGGTGCGCACCCTCGACAGTGTGGTGGGCATGGTCCTGCAGGCCGCAGCGGTGGTCATCGCGGCCTGGTTGTTGGCCACCCCGATCCGTGATTCCTCGCTCGCAGCGGCCGCCGGGGCGGTGGAGGACTCGCGGGTGCTCACCGCCGTCGGCGATGCTGCGCCGGGATGGCTGCGCGGCGTGCCCGACGGCTTCCGTGCGCTACTCAACGATTCGGGTCTGCCCGATGCCATCGGACCGTACGGGCGCACGACGATCACCCCCGTCGACCCGCCCAACCAGCGGTTGTCGCAGGTACCCGCAGTCGGGCAGGCGCGGAACTCGGTGGTCAAGATCCGTGGCGAGGCGCCGTCGTGCCAGCGGGCGCTGGAGGGCAGCGGATTTGTGTTCGCGCCCGAGCGGGTGATGACCAACGCGCACGTCGTGGCCGGGACGACGCGGGTCACCGTGCAGGCCGGGTCGGCAGTGCTCGCCGCGCGGGTCGTCCTGTTCGACCCGCAGGTCGACGTCGCCGTCCTCGACGTCCCGGGGTTGGAGCACCGCCCGCTGCGCTTCGCCGACGAGACGCTGGCCACCGGCGCGGACGCCGTGGCCCTCGGGTACCCCGAAGACGGCCCGTTCCGTGCGATCCCGTTGCGCGTGCGCGGCCGGGTCAACCTGTCCTCGCCCGACATCTACGGTGCGAATCCCGCACGGCGTGAGGCGTACATGCTGCGTGGTGACATCCGTCCGGGGAACTCGGGAGGTCCGATGATCACCCCGGAGGGTGAGGTGGCCGGCATGGTGTTCGGGGCCAGCGACAAGGCGAGCGATGAGACGGGCTTCGCGCTCACCGCCGCGCAGCTTCGCTCTCACTCCGCCCAGGGCGGAGAATCCGAGGCGGCGGTGCCGACCGGGGCGTGCGTGTCCGGCTGAGTCAGTCGTCCTTCGCGAGCCAGTCCAGCAGGAGTTTGGTGGTCCGGTCGGGCTGCTCCTCGTGGACGAAGTGTCCCGCACCCGGCACCTGCCAATAGTCGAATCGCGGAGCCCAGTCACGGCTGGCCGCCATCGTCGCGTTGGTGATGTAGGAGTCGTCGCGGCCCCGCAGCGCCAGGACCGGGACGCCCAGCTGGGTGTCCATCAGATCCATGAACCGCATGCCGTCCGGGCGGAACTGGGACCGGTATGCCCATCGCTGGTACTCCAGCATGCAGTGGGCGACGCCGGGGATCTGGATGGCCTCGCGATTGCGTGCGAGCACCTCGTCGAACTCCCATGACTCTTTCCAGCGCGCACCGGCACGGTCGCGGAAGTAGTCCAGGAGGTAGGCGCCGTTGTTCTTCGTCAGTGTTCGCTCGCCGAATCGTGGCAACTGCTTGTAGAGGAATCCGCCGAGGAACGCGTCCCGCTGATCCTTGTTGCGCAGCACCGCCCGACGCAGCGCGATCGGATGCGGAGAGGCGACAACGGCGATGCGCGACACGACGCGCGGGTGCAACGCCGCCGTGCCCCAACACACCAGCCCGCCGTCGGCGTGGCCCACCAGAGTGGCGTTCGAGTGGCCCAGTGAGCGGATGAGTCCGTTGGTATCACCGGCCAGCGTCCAGCCGTCATAGCCGCGCGGTGGCTTGTCGGAGTCCCCGTAGCCGCGCAGGTCGACCGCAACGGCTCGATAACCGGCCTCGGTGAGCGACGTGAGCTGGTGCCGCCAACTCCACCAGAACTCGCCGAACCCGTGCAGCATCAGCACCAGGGGTGCGTCGGCGGGCAGTCGAGGGGAGGCCTCGACGGCATGGAAACGAAGCCCGTTCGAACGGACATCGAAGTGCGTCCAGGGGCCTTCGAACCGGACGACAGACGGGTCGGGTGCGCTCACGCAGTCCTACGAGTCAGTGGGAGCGCACCGGCGGCAACTGCGGGTGCGCCGACGAGGAGCCGGGCTCGAGCTGCGACTGGCCGGGAATGACGGACTTCAGCGACGTCACCGACTCGATGGTCTTGCTCGGCGCGCGCATACGACGGAAGACGACGTATCCGAAGCCGGCGGCCGCGATCGTGATGATCAGCAGCAGTAGGAACACGATGCCGAACGCCGCCCATCCGGGCAGCCAGATCATCAGCAGTGCGCCGAGGAAGATGAAGAAGAACAGGCTCGTGTACAGCAGCATGACACCGGCGGCGGCGAGAAGACCGGTGCCCGCACCGGCCTTCTTGGCCTCCGCGGTGAGCTCGGCCTTGGCGAGCGCGACCTCGCCGCGGAACAGCGTCGAGACCTGTGCGGTGGCGTCTTTGACCAGATTGCCGATGGTCGGTTCGCCGCTGGGGCCCGCGTTGGCATCCGACAGCGGGATAGCCGGCACCGGCTGGGTCGGTCCGGGCACAGGCGAATGCGGCTTCTTACCGGTCACGTCGTCGTCCTCCGTAGATGGGTACCCAGGCTATGTTGCCATGCCCGGCACTGCGGGAGGACGACTACTGCCGCCGACTTCGGATGGCTTCGAAAACGCTCGGGTCGACCAGCGTCGAGGTATCGCCGAGTTCGCGGCCCTCGGCGACGTCCTTGAGGAGGCGCCGCATGATCTTTCCCGACCGAGTCTTCGGCAGCTCGGGCACGACGTTGACTTCGCGCGGCTTGGCAATCGGTGAGATCTCGACCGCCACGTGCTTGCGCAACTCCTCGACGAAATCGTCAGCGGTATCGCCGATCCCCTCGCGCAGGATGACGAACGCGACGATGCCCTGACCGGTGGTCTCGTCGGAGGCGCCGATCACGGCGGCCTCGGCGACATCGGGGTGGCTGACCAGGGCCGACTCGACTTCGGAGGTGGAGATGCGGTGGCCCGACACATTCATCACGTCATCGACGCGGCCGAGCACCCACAGGGCGCCGTCCTCGTCGTAGCGCGCGCCGTCACCGGCGAAGTACCAGCCCTGCTCGGCGAACCGTGACCAATAGGTGTCGCGGTAGCGGTCGTCGTCGCCCCAGATGGTCAGGAGCATCGACGGCCACGGCTGATCGAGGACCAGGTAACCCTGCTCGCCCTGCGGGACATCGTTGGCGTCGTCGTCGACGATGCGGGCGCTGATCCCCGGCAGCGGGCGCATCGCCGAGCCGGGCTTGGTCGCAGTGACGCCGGGCAGCGGCGAGATCATCGCCGATCCGGTCTCGGTCTGCCACCAGGTGTCAACGATGGGGCAGCGGTTGCCGCCGATCGCGTCGCGGTACCACCGCCACGCCTCGGGGTTGATGGGCTCGCCGACGCTGCCGAGCAACCGCAGGGACGACAGATCGTGAGCGTCGGGGATGTCGCGACCCCATTTCATGAAGGTGCGGATCAGGGTCGGCGCCATGTAGTAGATCGTCACCCCGTACTTCTCGATGATCTCGAAGTGGCGGTGCTCGTTGGGGGTGTTCGGGGTGCCCTCGTAGAGGATCTCGGTTGCTCCGTTGGAGAGCGGTGCGTAGGCGATGTAGGTGTGGCCGGTCACCCAGCCGATATCGGCGCCGCACCAGAACACGTCGCGGCCCGGCTTGTGGTCGAAGACGTTGTGGAACGTCGAACTGGCCTGCGTCAGGAAACCGCCGGAGCCGTGCACGATGCCCTTCGGCTTGCCCGTGGTGCCCGACGTGTACAGCAGGAACAGCGGGTGGTTGGAGTCGAACGCCTCCGCCTCGTGCTCGGGCGACGCCTCATCGACGGTGTCGTCCCACCACACGTCGCGGCCCCGGACCCACGGCAGGTCGGGGTCGTGGTTGGTGCGGCGCACCACGAGGACGTGCTCGACCGACGGGGCCGCATCGTCGCCGCTGCCCAGCGCTTCGTCGACGGCGATCTTGAGCGGTGCCGGCTGGCCGCGACGGTATTGGCCGTCGGTGGTGACGACGAGCTTGGCCTCGGCGTCGTCGACGCGCGAGCGCAGTGCCGCGGCGGAGAAGCCGGCGAATACGACCGAGTGGGTCGCGCCCAGGCGTGCGCAGGCGAGCATCGTGATGATCGCCTCGGGGACCATCGGCATGTAGATCGCGACGCGGTCACCGGCGCGGATCCCAAGATTGGTGAAGGCGTTGGCGGCCTTGCACACCTCGTCCTTCAACTGTGCGTAGGTGACGTCGCGGGAGTCGCCCGGTTCGCCTACCCAGTGCAGGGCGACACGGTCGCCGTTGCCGGCCGCGACGTGGCGATCGACGCAGTTGACCGCCACGTTGAGCTTGCCGCCGGGGAACCACTTCGCGAAGGGCGGGTTCGACCAATCGAGGACCTCGGTGAACGGGGTCTCCCAGTCGAGTCGGCGGGCCTGCTCGCCCCAATACTCAAGTCGGTCGGCATCGGCGCGGTCGTAGATGTCGGCGCTGGCGTTGGCCTGCTCGACGAACTCGGGGGGCGGGGGGTACATGGCCGGATTTGCAGACATATTGTGAGGGTAGTCACGACGGTCGCGCTCGCGCAGGGATGCCGGGAAGATCGGACATTCGAGTGCAACGCCCATGCAACGGAGCCGCTAATCGGCGAAGCGGGCCACCGTCACGCACGGCCGGATGTTGCGCATCAGCGGCCAGTTCGCGGAGGAACGCATGAGGGGGTTGCCCCACACTCCGCGACCTTTCGGGAGCATCACGTCGGCGGTGTCGGTGATGCGCGGAACACGCTTGGGGATCGCCGCGGCCTCGTCGACGGTGAGCGCGAACGGCATCGGTGGCGTGCGGTAGGTCTTCGTCAGGTCGAGTCCGGCGAGGGTCTTCTTGGAGAACCAGTGGGGGATCGAGTCGAACACCAGACCGCCGCCTGCAAAGCGCGCCGCCATGTCCGACAACAGCGCCCACACGTCGTCGGGCGGGAAGTACATGAACAAGCCCTCGGCGATGATGAGCACCGGTTGGTCGTCGGGCACGGCGTCGAACCAGCTGCGGTCCAGGGCCGACGTGGGGCACTCGATGATCTGCGGATCGGCGGGCAAGAGTCGGCGGCGGACGTCGATGACCGGCTCGAGGTCGACGCTCACCCAGCGGACGGTCGGGTCGCCGACGCGCCAGAAGCTGGTCTGCAGACCCTCGCCGAGGTTCACCACCGCCGCGCCCGGGTGGCGCGCGAGGTGGTCGCGGGTCGTGGCGTCGGCGAGCAGTGCGCGCAGCGGGTGGGTCTGACTCGGCTTACCGAACTTGTCGTAGTCGTAGTCGATCGTGTCGTAGAGCATGACGGCCAACGGGTCGTCGATGATCCCGTCGGGGCGCTTGGCCTCGACGGCGCGGTTGCGCAACGTCCAGAGGGTTGTCGCGGATACGCCTTGCAAGGTGTTGCCGTCGATGCGGTCCGTCATCCTACTAAGGTAACCCTAATTTCGGTGGGTCGGTAGGTGTCCGACGTACTCTTGGTGGCGATGACCACCGCTGCAGGGCCCGGACGCCCCGAATTCCCGCACCCTCTTGCACCGCTGGTCGCGCTGCCCGGGGTGGCGGCGGCAGCGGAACGGGCGCGCGATGCGCTCGCGGCGGTGCACCGCCATCCGGCGAATCTGCGTGGATGGCCGTCGACGGCGATGGAGGCATCGTGGCGAGGGGGTCGGAGTTCGGCCGCGATCGACGGCGGCAGTGTGGAACTGCGCCGTGACGGTGACTACGACGATCCGCTGCTCGCCGGTGCGATGCGCGTCGCGCAGGCGCTCGACGGGGATTCGCTGGAACAACTCGTCGGTGTCTACCGGCGGGCGCCCGCTCAGGCGCTGGCCCGGCTGCACATGCTCGCCGCTGCCGACTTGGTCGCTGATGCCGATGATCTCGGGCGTCCCCGGCCGGACCCCGATGTGAGTGCACGGCTGAACTTGCTCGCCCAGATCATCACCGCGCCGGCCGGAGTTCCGGCCCCGGTCGTCGTCGCCGTCGTGCACGGCGAGCTGCTGGCGCTGGCGCCGTTCGCCGAGGCGAACGGGATCGTGGCGCGCGGTGCCTCCCGGTTGGCGTGCGTAGCCACGGGTTTGGATCCGCACAACCTCGGCGTACCGGAAGTGGCGTGGCTCAAGCGGTCGCCCGAATACCACCGGTTGGCGCAGGAATTCGGTGCCGGGACGCCGGACGGGTTGGGTGCGTGGATCGTGCTGTGCTGCGAGGCGCTCGAGGCTGGGGCGGCCGAAGCGGCGTCCATTGCCGAAGCGGCCCGGCCCAGGTAGGACCCCCTAGACAGCGCTGCGGGCGGCGACCCAATGGTCGCCGCCCGCATAGCACGGACCCAAGTTACCAAGCGTGCAAGGTGGGTTGTGTTCTCACCTCGGCGAATGGGGTTGTCGATCCGAGACCGGCAATTCGCAGGTGCACAACGCTTTTGCCTCTATAGCGGCGCGCTCCGCGTGGGTGCTTGCCGCCCGTGCTGGGAATTCCGGTTGGGAGTTCGATCCTTCTCTTCCGGGTCGGACTTGGCCTTCCGGGCTTCCGTAGGATCAGTTCTACACCCGTGACCTACGTCACAGCAAGGGTTTCCCGGCTACAGATTCTCGCGCCGAAAACTGTGCACGTCCCCACTGGGAAGTGTGGGTTGCAGGGTCTTAGATATGCGCGCCGGGAGCCAGCCGCTTGCGCAGCCAGCCGTAGTAGAAGAGCGCGCCGACGGCGGCCACGCCGGCACCCGCCGCGGCCGACACGGCCACCGTGCGGGCCGACGGTGTGAGGCGGTCGGCGAGGCCGACGGGCCGGTCGAACGAGAGGATCGGCCAGCCGGCTGTCGTGGCCTCGCGGCGCAGTGCACGGTCAGGATTGACTGCAGTCGGATGTCCGACGGCGGCGAGCATCGGCAAATCGGTGATCGAGTCGGAGTAGGCGTAGCACTCGTTCAGGTCGTAGCCCTTGGTCTGTGCGAGTTCCCGGATGGCATCGGCCTTGGCCTCGCCGTAGCAGTAGAACTCGAGCTCGCCGCAGTACTTGCCGTCGACGACGGCCATGCGGCTGGCGCGCACTGCGTCGACGCCCAGCATGGCGCCGATCGGCTCGACCATCTCCAACCCCGACGCGGAGATGAGGACGACGTCGTGCCCGCGCGCCTGGTGGTTCGCGATGAGCTCGGTGGCCTCGGCGAAGACCAGCGGCTCGACGATGTCGTGCAGCGTCTCGTCGACGATGGAGCTGATCTGGTCGACCGGCCAACCCTGGCACATGTCGGTGACGTGGGCCCGCAGGCGTTCGACCTGATCCTCGTCGGCGCCGGTCAGTGTGAACAGGAGCTGGGCGTAGGCAGACTTGATCACCGAGCGGCGGTTGATGAGGCCGCCCGAATAGAACGGCTTGGTGAAGGCGAGCGCACTGGAGCGGGCGATCACCGTCTTGTCCAAGTCGAAGAAGGCGGCGATGCTGTTGCGGGTATTGGCCCTGCTGGTGGCGGGCGCGCCGACGGATGACACGCCCTTGAGGGTACGACCACGCCGACGTTCCGGGGCCGGGCACGAGAAAATGGCCAGGTCAGGCAAAACAGGTACTTGCCAATGCAAGTTGCTATTGCACATTCACAGGGAACGCGCGTAGAGTGAGTTTTACCCGGTTGAAGAAACCGGGTGATTTCAGCCCGACCCCCCGGGGCTGAAACGCGATGACCCCGGCCTTCTCCCCCCATTGGCCGGGGTCGTCCTCTTTCTCCGGCAGGTGTTGGACTGTGGTCCACTTGTCGTTCCATGAGCGCTCTTCGCGGTGATGTCTCTCCCCCTCACGATTACTTAGACGCATCCGGTGTCCGTTCGGTTCCATCGACTTGCATGTTGATCTGTGCGCTTCTCGCCTGACGGTCGTGGTGCCGGCGGTAGATTCTCGACAACACGACGGCACGGGGGAGGCGGCAGTGATGGCTGGACATGGTCGGGGGCGTCGATTCGGTCGACGATCCACGGGTACACGGCGGAGTGTGCGCGCCGTGCTTCTCGCCATCGCAGGTGGGCTCACCATCGCACTCGCAGCCGCGCCGCTGGCCGGGGCAGCGCCGCGCTACCCCGAGGATTTCAACTTCTTCTCCGGCATCCCGTACGAGCTGAGCAACCCCGGCGGCTCTCTGCCGGGGACCAACAACCCGCGGTGCAAGCCGTCCGCGGCCCACCCGCGCCCCGTCGTGCTCGTGCACGGCACCGGGGGCGGGCAACAGACGAACTGGGGGGCCTATGGGGGATTCCTCGCCAACGAGGGCTACTGCGTCTACGCGCTGACGTATGGCGCGCTGCCGCTGCCGTGGCCACTCACCGCACTGGGCGGGATGGGGGCGCAGGAGCAGTCGGCGCAGCAGCTGAAGGTGTTCATTGACGGCGTCCTCGCGGCGACCGGCGCGAAAACCGTTGACCTGGTTGGGCATTCGCAGGGAACGCTGATGCCGTCGTACTACCTCAAGCATCTCGGCGGGGCGACGAAGGTGACGAACTACGTGTCACTGGCGCCTTTGTGGCGGGGTTCGGGCGGGGCGTTGATGGAGCCGGTGTCGCGGTTCATCGGCCGGCTCGGCGCCCAGGACAAGTGGGTGCCGGTCTGCGCGGCCTGCGGCCAGATGATGCCCGGATCGGCGTTCCTGGACAAGGTGTGGAGCGGTGGGTCGCCCTACGTGAAGGGCATCAACTACACCAACATCTCGACACGATACGACGAGTTCGTCATCCCCTACATCAGCGGGCAATTGCCAGCTCAGCGCCCCGGCGAGAACGTGCGCAACATCGTGGTCCAGGACACGTGCGCGAGCGACTACAGCGATCACCTGGCGATCGCCGGGTCGCGCCGGGCCGCCTACATGGTCCTCAACGCGTTGGATCCGCAACGACACATCGCGGTGCCGTGCATGTTCGTGCCACCGCTCTTCGGCTGAGTGTCTGGATGACTCGCAGATCCGTGGAATCCGTCACTGTCGCGGCGCAGGGCTCCGGACGGCTCGTCGCCCATGCCCCTGCCCGCGCGCTGGTAGTCCCCGGGGTCGGACTCTCGGCACGGGCGTTCAGCATCCGCTACACGACGACGACGGCCCTCGGCGAGCTCATCGAGACCACCGGGACCGTGCTGGTGCCCACGCGGTGTCCGGCGCGACTCCTCGTCGGACATGCGGTCGGCAACCAGGGCCTCGCTCCGCGTGCGGCCGCCGTGTCGACGTTGCTGCGGTACGGCGTCGAGTACGAGGCCCTGGCTTTCGAGAACGCGTTGCGGCACGGCTTCGCGCTGGCGATTCCGAACTACCCGGGGTTGGGTGATGATTCGGGCACGGTGCATCCGTCGGTCATCGGGCGCTCGCTGGGGCCCGCGGTGCTCGATTGCATCACTGCTGCGCGACAGCTTCCCGATGCCGGGCTCGACGAACTGCCCGTCGTCGTCGAAGGCTATTCCGAGGGTGGCTGCGCAGCGGCATGGGCGCTCGAGTTGCAACCGGCGTACGCGCCGGACCTGCCGGTCATCGCCGGGGCCGCCGGCGGGGTTCCCGCGGACCTGATGGCGGTCTACGAGGCGAACAAGCGCGGCATCGCGTCGTTCATGCTGCTGTACGTCTTGATCGGCCTCGATAGCGCGTACCCCGACGTCGACATGGAGCGCTTCCTCACCCGGCGGGGTACTCGGCTTGTCCGGCTGTTCCGGCGCACCACCATCGTCACCGGCCTGGCGCTGGGCCTGGTCACGACGGCGTGGATGAACATCGGCTCGATCACCGAGCCGTTGCCGTTCGACGATTCCGCGGTCCGCGCACGCATCGACGAGAACCGGTTGGGTACGCACGCTCCCGCCGTTCCGACACTTCTCGCCGTCGCGACGCGCGACCAGGTGATCCCGGTGCCGCAGACCGTCGCCCTCGCTGAACAGTGGCGTGCCGCGGGCGGGGAGGTCGACCTGCGCGTCTACAAGTCCGCCGAGCACCTCGTCGGTGGCATCCGGTTCTACCGCGACGCGATGAGGCACTTCGAGGCCGTCGTCTAACGGTTGGGCGCGTAGCGACCGAGTTCGGTCCGGTCGGCGCAGTCGGTCTTCGTCATCGCGCGGTAGACGTGTCCTTCGACGGTCCTCGTCGACAGCCCCAGTTCATCGGCGATCTGTCGATTCGTCAGTCCCCGGCCGATGAGACCGACGATCTCCCATTCGCGTCGGGTCAGGTCGGTGGGCGCGGTCATCGCGCGCAATGCGGGGGTGGTGAAACCGTGGGCTGCGGCGATGCTCCGCGCCGCCTCACCGGCTTGTTGTGCGCGGCTGCGCTTGTCCGCGCCGGCGTAGACGACGGCGGCCTGGGCCGCGGCATCGGCGGCCGCAATCTGGTCGCCCAACGCGGCCCACTGACGCGACGACTCCCACAATGCGTCGGCGTCGTGCTCGGCCAGTGCTTTCGCGTGCCGGGCGGCGTGGGCGGCGCGCGGCCCCTGCACCGTCGCGGCAAGCTCGGCCAGCCGGATGTGCGTCGAGTCGTCGCCCCATTGGGTCGCCACCTGCAGGGCGACGACTTCGTTGCCGGCCTCCCCGCGCTCGCGGGCCAGCGCGATGGCCTCCGCGGCGTACTCGAGTGCACGGGTGAGTTGTCCCCGCGCCGTGCAGACCCATCCGCGCGACAGCAGGATCTCGGTGTCGACGTAGGACATTGACGGGTGCGGGTGCTCATCGATCCAGGTGTGTTGTCCGGCTGCCTTGTCCGGGTCACCGGCCAGTGCGTACAGCGTTCCCAGGCGGTTCCGGCAGGCGTACTCCCAGCCGGCGGTTGCGCGGGGGTCCTCGGCGAGCCGAGTGACCACGCCGCGGATGCAGTCGGCGGCCTCGGTGATGTCGCCGCGGAAATAGGCCGCGTAGCCGCGCATGTAGGTCGTCAGCGTGCGGGCGAAGCCGGGCAGGTCGCTGGCCTCGGTGCTGTACGTCGCCGCGATCTCGTCGGCGACAGCGAGGTCTCCGGCGATCGCGGCGGCCTGCAACTCCAGAGTCAGCAAGCTGTAGCGGATCGCGCCGGGGGCACTGATTGCCGCGTCTGTGTGCGCCCGTTCCCGGTAACCGTCGATCTCGGTGTAGCGCCCGGTCGCACCCAGGCTGATGGTCCGTCCCATCGCCGCGAAGATGTGGGGCACGCCGATGAGCGAGGTATCCATGAGAACTTCGGCGGTGAAGCGCAGCGCATCGTCGGGGCGGGCGCGGTACGCGGCTAGTGCTCCGCGCAGCGCGGTCAGGATCGTCGGCTCCTCGCCCGGAGCGACACCGGCCACCGCTTCGGCGAGGATCGCCTCGGCCTCCAGCGGCCGCTGTAGCACCCAGTGGCGGTTGCCCGCGCGCATGAACGTCAGCAGTGCGCGCTGGTCGTCGGCCAGGTCCGGCTTGGCCAATAGCACCGCCAGTGCTTCTTCGGCCTCAGGTCCCTGGTTGCCGTTCGTCAAGGTGTAGGCGTACAGCATTTCGGCGGGGAGGCCGCCGCCCGCATCGATGGCCGCCTTCGACAGCGACAGCGTCAGTGCGATGTCGCACCATGCTGTCGCCGCTGCGGCGCCGGCCAGGAAGAGCCCCGGATCCTGCTGTCCCGACTCGGCGGCCGTGACGGCTCGCAGGATCGTGTCGCGGGGATTGCCGGTCGGGTGGGCGCCCATTGCGTCGGCCACTGCGCCTTGAAGGCGGGCGCGGCGTAGCCGGCCAATCCGGTGCAGGCGGACCTCGGCGTAGAGCGGGTGGACCAGGCGGACGGTGGCCGGCTCACCGTCGACGACTAGTAGCCCGGCTTTCTCCGCCTTGTCGATGAGTTGCGGATCGATACCCCCAATGGCGGTGAGGGTGCTGGTGTCCAGCGCGCCGGCGATCGCTAGGACGTCGACGAGCTCGGCGATCGGATCGGCCAGGTCGCCCAGCTGTTTGTCGATGAGCTCGGTGAGCGTCTCGGTCACCGACGGACCGCCCTGCCACAACCATTCGCCACCGTCGTCGGCCGCGAGCCGTCCCGACGCGAGGTCGGCGTTGACGATCTCGCGAATGTAGAGCAGGTTGCCCGCCGTCAGCTTCCACAGGTCTTCGGCGGTCTGGCGGTGCAGCCGGCCGCCGAGGACCTGCTCCAGCAGATTCCGTGTCGCGGTGAAGGTCAGTGGCAGCAGTGCCAGGTGGGCGAGGGTTTCGTCGCGCCACAGTTCGACGATGGGCTCGGGTGCGTTCTCGAGGGTGCGGATCGCGACGACGACGAAGGCCGACCGTCGGGAGGCGAGCCGGTTGACGACGGTGGCCGACGCGTCGTCGAGCCATTGCGCGTCATCGACGATGACGATCGGCAGTGCCGTACCGGGGGCCGGGTCGCCGACGATGGCGTCCAGGACCGCTTCAAGGAGGGCGGCGGGTTCGGCCGGGGCCGCGCCGACCCAGGCCGACGTGGCGCCGAACGGAATCTCGCTCAGGGCGGAGAAACCGGTGATCCGGACGATCCTGCGGCTCGATTCGGCGGCGGCGAACTCGTCGAGCAATCGCGACTTCCCGACACCGGCGTCGCCGGTCACGAGGATCCCCGCTGACTGCGAGCGCAGTGCGTTGATCAGCGTGTTCAGTTCGTTGTCGCGCCCGGTCAGTCCCCACCGATTCCCCATGCGGAGAAGGATAGTCAAAGGGGTGTTGCCGCAGCGTTTTCCACAGACCTGGGTTTTCCACAGGTGTCGGGGCTCAAGGGCTTCTCCGGGGTGGCGTGGTCGGATGGGCGGCCCAGACTCGGGGCATGGATGAGCTACTGGTTCTGGTCGGGGCAGATCTCGTCGACGACGTCGGCCGGTGTGCAGTGGCGGCCGGCTATCGCGGGGTCGTGGGCACCGGCGCGGGAGACGTCGTGGCGTGGCAGCGCGCTTCCGCGGTCGTCGTCGACGTCGAGACGGTGGGCGCTCTTGTCGACCCCGAGATCGTCCGCCGGCACTCGGTGTTCCTGGTATGCGGGCCCGACGAGTCGGCAGACCTGTGGCGCGAGGCCTTCGAGCTCGGGGTGCGCGACGTGATCGCGCTGCCCCACGACGAGGGTCGGCTCGTCGCGGCCTTGACCGACCTGCGAGCACCGGTCCGCGACGGCGGGCGGGTAGTCGCGGTTCTCGGTGGTCATGGTGGCGCCGGGGCGACGACGTTGGCCGCAGCGGTCGGGCTGGCGGCGACACACGGAGTCTCGGGCCGTGGCGTGCTCCTCGTCGGGCCCGACGAGGTCGGTGCTGGGATCGATCTGATGCTCGGCATCGAGGATGTGCCCGGCCCGCGGACGTGCGATCTGAACGCAGTGGGCGGACGGCTGAATCATGCCACCCTGCGCGAGGCTCTCCCACGAGTCGGACAGCGGCTGTCGGTGCTTGCAGCCGGGGAACGCGCAGCCCCCTCGCGGGTCGAGTCGGTGGCGGCTGCAGTGGACTCCGGTCGTTTCGGCGGCGACATCGTCGTCGTCGACGTGCCGCGGACCAACCCGGCGCTGCGGACCGAGTTGCTGCGCCGCGCCGACTTCACGGTGCTGGTCAGCCAAGCGACACTGTCGGCCGTCGCCGCGACCCGTGCCACCCGAGCCGACATCGATGACGTGGTCGGCCACATCGAGCTGGTACTGCGCGGGCCCGCGCCCGGGGGACTGCCGGCCGACGAGATCGCCTGGGCGGTGGGCGTGGCGCTGCTCGGCGCCTACCGCAGCGATCCGTCGCTGACCGCACGAATGGAGGGGGGATCGCTGCGGCCGACGCGGCGCAGTCCACTGGGAAAGATCGCGGAGTCGGTATGCCGACGTCTCGACGAGGTCGTGCGGTGAGCGCGCGCGTGCGGGTGGGGTCGGTGTCGACTGCTGCTCCGGTAGTCGACCCAGTCGTCGTCGAGCGCGTTCGCGAGCGGCTGGTAAACCGCGCCGACGGTGGATCATTGGTGCCCACGGTCGAGTCGATGGCCGCGGCGATCCGTGCGGAATCCGGCGGCGTGCTCGGCGACACCGACCTGCTGGCCACCCTGCGTTATCTGCAGACCGAGTTCGTCGGCGCGGGGCCGTTGGAAGGACTGCTCTCCGACCCGGACACGACTGACATCCTCGTCGTCGGGCCCGAAGCGGTGTGGGTAGACCGCGGCGCGGGGCTGGTACTGACCGAGGTCTCCTTCGACGACGAGGCCGCTGTGCGTCGCCTGGCCACTCGCCTAGCACTCGGTGCAGGGCGTCGCCTTGACGACGCGCAGCCGTGGGTCGACGGCCAACTCCACGACATCGGTCGGCACGGTGTGACGGTACGGCTGCACGCGGTCATCCCGCCCGTCGCCGCCGACGGCACGTGCCTGTCACTTCGAGTTCTGCGTCCGGCGCGGCAGGACTTCGAGTCGCTGGTCGCGTGCGGAGCGCTGCCAGCTACGGTGTGCGACCTGGTCCGCGAGGTCGTTTCGGCGCGGTTGGCGTTCCTCATCGCCGGTGGCACGGGTGCGGGAAAGACGACGCTACTGAACAGCCTGCTCGGGCTGGTCGACCCCGCCGAACGGATCGTGTGCGTCGAAGACGCGCCCGAGTTGCGCCCCCAACACCCGCACACCGTCCGGATGGTGTCGCGTGCGGCTAATGCCGAGGGCGCCGGCGAGGTGCCGATGCGCACGCTGGTCCGTCAGGCACTGCGAATGCGTCCGGACCGGATCGTGGTCGGCGAGGTGCGCGGGGCGGAGGTGGTTGACCTGCTTGCCGCGCTCAACACCGGCCACGAGGGGTGCGCGGGCACCGTCCACGCGAATTCTGCAGCCGAGATTCCGGCCCGGATGGAGGCGCTCGCCGCGTTGGGCGGGCTCGACCGGTCGGCGCTGCACAGCCAGTTGGCGGCAGCGCTGCGCGTCGTCTTCGTCGTCGGGCGCGACCGCGACGGGACGCGGGGGCTGACTCAGATCGGCCTGGTCGCCCGCAATGACGCCGGGTGGGTCGAGATTGAGCCGGTGTGGACGCGCCCCGCGGGTTTCGTACCGGCGCTAGCGCGCCTGCGGGTGCTGCTGCGGGAACGGGCATGAGCGCGGCTGCGCTGCTGTGCCTCGCGACGGCGACCCTTGTGGGCCCGCGTCCGCCGGCGCACTTCCGATTCCGGGCGGTGTTCGCACCGGACTCGCCGCGTCGTGGACAAATCGATCTGCAGCGGTGGATCGTGCCTGGCGCGATAGCCGTCGTCGGCGTCGCAGCCCTCACCGGTTCGGTTGGGCTGGTCGTCGCCGCATCGATCGTCGTGGTGACTGTTGGATGGTCGGTCCGCGCAGCGATGCGCGACCGGGCGGCCCTCACGCGCGACGACGAGTTGCTCCAGGCGGTCGGCGTGGTCATCGCGGAACTCTCGGTCGGGTCGCCCACCGCCCTCGCATGTGCTCGGGCGAGTGCCGAAATTCTGGCCGACGATGCATCGTCGCCCGTGGGGTGGCACCTGTCGATCCTCGCCGCCCGCGTCCGATTGGGCGGTGGCATCGCACCGGAGAGTGCTGGGTCGGTCCACCGCATCGCTTCGCTCTGGGCGGCGGCAGCCCGTTACGGACTGCCGCTGGTCGACCTTCTCGCGGCGAGCCGGGCCGATCTCCTGGCCCGCCAGCGATTCGCGGCACGCACTCGCGCCGGGTTGGCGGGGCCTCGTGCGACGGCCCGCGTCCTGGCCGTGCTTCCAGTATTCGGTCTGGTCCTGGGACAGGGGATCGGGGCCGACCCGCTGCGCGTCTTGCTGGCGCCAGGCGCCGGTTCGGTGCTCCTTATCGTCGGGACTGCGCTCGCCGCTGCGGGAATCGTGTGGTCCGAGCAGATCGTCGCGAGCGTGCTGCGATGAGCGCCGCACTGTTTCTCGTCGCGGGCGCCCTCCTCGCATGGCCACCGGCCGACTGGCCGTTGCGGCGCCTTTCCCGGGAAGTCGCGACTCCCGTCGTAGAGGTATCCGCTGCGCACGACCCATTCGCCGAGGCAGGAGTGTTCGACCTGCTCGCGGTCTGCCTGCGCAGCGGACTGTCGGGGGCGGCGTCCGCGTCGGCCGTCGCCGACTCGTCGACCGGTGGGCTGGCGACATCGCTGAGGCGCGTCGCCGATCTCCTAGCGCTGGGCACCGATGCGGCTCAGGCGTGGCAGCGCGAGGCCGGTGATCGAGGTGGGTTCGACGACCTTGCCGCACTCGTGCGGCGGACAGCGTCATCGGGAGCCGCCTTCGCCGACGGGCTCACCGAACTCGCGCGCCGGCGCCGGGATGACGCCGCCGACGCGGCGGTCGAGCGGGCGGAGCGCGCCGGTGTGCGGATCAGTGGACCGCTGGGGTTGTGCTTCCTACCAGCCTTCATCTGCTTGGGGATCGCGCCCGTGGTGATCGGATTGGCGTCGTCGGTTCTCGGCGACTTGTGACTGTGGCGGCCCGACCGTCGGGCCGCAGGAAGAGGGGAATGAGATGACAGGCAGTGGAAAGGCTGGGAGGTTGACCCGGTTGGTTCGGGGGCTGGTCGTGGACGAGTCGGGGATGAGTACCGCGGAATAATCCATAGTTCGAGTTTGATACCGCCTGTCAAGGCCCTGTTGTTGGATAACTCTTCACTGACACAACCGAATTCATGCCGGGCGGCACCGCCGCCCGCGGGTGACTCCTCGAACCACTGAGGAGGTCACCATGTCCACCGATTACACGCCTAAGGTCTGGCTCGGCTGCCTGGCCTGCTACAACGAGGGCCGACTCACCGGCCACTGGTACCCGGCCTCCGAGGCCGGCGAGGTCACCCCGAGCCAGCTGCACGGTCGGCCCATCCGTCCCGAGACGCACGAAGAGCTCTGGTGCTTCGACCATGAAGGAATCCCGGTCGACGGCGAGCTCGACCCGGTCACAGCGTCGAAGTGGGGCGAGCTCTACGACGAGCTCGACAGCCCCGAGCTGTGGCCCGCGTTCTGCGCGTGGGTCCGCAGCGGCAGTTACGTCGAGGATGGCGACGGCATGCCGAGCATTGCCGATTTCACCGAGCGCTACGCGGGCACCTGGGACTCGTTCCTCGACTACGCCGAACATCTCGCCGAGGAGACCGGCACCTTCGCCGGCGTCCCCGAGGACCTGCGCTCGTACATCGACATGGCTGCCTGGGCCCGCGACATCGAAGCCGACTACACCACCGAGAACGCGCCCGATCACCAGGTCTACGTCTTCCGATCCTTCTGACCACCGAGGAGGTCCATCGTGTCCGCATCCACCATCGCCTGGCTCGATCCCTGGGTCGAGCGCCAGATCAGCGCCGGCCGGCTCGCCCCCGACGCCCGCGGCATGTCCCGCGCCGACGCCGCTGAGCAGTACAACCAGGCCAACGCGTTCACCCCTGCTGACCAGGCCTTCCTCTACACGCCAGAGCAGGCTCAGGCTGTCGCCCGTGAAGCGCTGGGGGCCGTCGGCATCGACGTCGACGCCGCGGCCACCGTCGCCCTCACTGACGGCGCCACCGGCCCCTGGTCACAGGCGTACCGGGTGAACCCCGGCCAGGTCGAGACGGGTCTGGAGCAGCTGTACCTCATCACCGGCGAGCACCTCGCGGCCGAGGCTGTGCTCAGCCAGCTGCCGTGGCACTGACCACGCCCGACGGCCCTGTGGCCGCCGTGGCTGTCTCAGAGCTCTACTGCGGCGCTGTCCTGGTCGGTCGAGACGGCCTGCTCGGCCGGGTCATCGAGATCCGCGATGGCCCGGACGGCCAGCTTCTCGTCGGCGTCGTGCTGCGGCGCGGTGCCACGCGCCTGGGCACCTACGAAGCCGCCGTTCGCCCCGACGAGGTCGTGTTCATCAGGCCATCGCCGCGGCCTTGGGGGTGACCTGCGCCAGCCCCGCACCAGAGATGGTGCGGGGCTGCGCTTTTCCACGCTTTCCACATCGCTCTGCCGAGAGCGGCCACGCGCCGGCCTCGTACCTCGGCAGGCCCGTGGTCGGAGGTGTCAGTGGTCACCTTCGTAGCCACCGCAGCCGCCGCGGCGCGGTGGCGGAACAGTGCTGGTCCACCGAACGAACGACGTGCGGCACCCCACCGCTTGTGCTTTGCCGGATGATCCGTAATCTAGTGGCCGTTGCACTAGTGCAACAACGAATGAGAAATGAATACTGCGGGGGAACAACTGTGCAGGTCTACGTGACAAAATCGCTGGGTGCCGAAACCCAAGCCCGATTCTCTGACGCCTCACCAGCGGTGGGTGCGTGACGTGCGTCGGCAGGCACTCGCAGCGGCCCTCATCGCTGCACGCGAGCAGCAGGGACTCACCAGGGCGGAGCTTGCCGAGCGAGCTCGCATCGACCGGACAATGCTCTATCGCATCGAGACGGGCAGAACGTCGCTCAGCGTTGATCTGCTCTGGGATATCTGCCGGGCCCTCGGCATCACGCCATCGGCCCTGCTGGCAGCCGCCGAGGCCGACGACGCTGCAGCTCAGACTCTTGGCGACGAGGGCTGACCGAGTACCTACATCACTTCCCCCGCATCCTCCGAAGGGATGCACATGACACACCGCCACCGCCGACGGCACACGGCCGTCGCCATGTTCCTGCTCCTGGCCCTGGTCGCCACGCTCACCGCCTGCAGTGAGGGCGGGACACCTCTGCCCACCGGCCTCGGGGCCGGTTCCGACCGGTCATCCGCCCAGGGCCCGGTCGGCGGCAGCAGCCAGGCCGAGGACGCGATCAAGCTCCGCTACGCGGCGTGGAAGGGTCGCGGTCAGACTGCGCCCGACTACGCGGTGGTCCTCATCTCCGAGACGCAGCTGCCGAGCGAATACAGCCTCGTGAAGGACGAGCCCGAGCTGCTCTCAGGCAGTGTCTCGGGCTACACCGGCGTGCGCCGAGGCCTCAACCAGCTCCAGGACCGGTCGGTCACGGTCACGGTACCGATCTTCAACGAGGCGCGCTCCGACTACAGCGACGATGCCCTGCTCATCGCCACGATCGACCAGCAGGGTGCCCTGCTGTCGTCCACCCGCTATGACTGGCCCGCGGCCGACCGGCCCGAACCGTTCGACTTGGCCCGCAAGGCCACGGACGGTTACGCCCGCGTTGTCGCCGCCGAGGGCTCCGGCATCACCATCCCGTCGGCCGCCGCCGGCGACCGGCCGGAGAAGGTCTACATTACTTCGATCATGGGGGACGCCTTCGACGACAAGCTGCTGTGGGCGATGGTTCGAGGTAGCAGCTCGGTCTACAAGGCCCAGATCCAGAAGCTGGGGGAGTGAGTGATCATGAAGCGCTTCTCCACAGCACTCGCAGTCCTGGTCATCGCTCTCATGGCCGCCCTCGGGCTCGGCACCGCAGCTCCCGCCCAGGCCGCACCCGCTGGCGGCATTGAGAACGGAACCTACTGGTTCCACAGCCCCGGCTACTTCGGCGCGGTCAACCGTGATCCGGCGACCGTCCGCGGCGGTGTCCTCAGTGTCCGCTACGGCCCCGTCGTCAACCACTACCGCTTGGCCCGCACCTCCTACGGCGCGATCCACGACAACGGCGTCGGCTTCCGCATGGCGCTGGTCAAGCGCGCTCCCGGCCGGTACGGCGGCACGCTGTACTACTACGGCATCCCGGGCGGCCAGATCAGTCTGACCAAGCGCTGACCCACGTGAAACCCCCGGAGCGGCACCCCGCTCCGGGGGGTTTCGTCTCTGCGTCAAGGCGCGGAGCCAGTTGTTAGCAATGCAAAACAAAGTGCGGCTTATATATAGACGCGACGTGCTGGTTGTTGTGTCAGTGCTCACCGGCATGATTGGTGCATGCCGCGAAACCCGAAATCCCGCAAGGGTAAAACGAAGCCCGCCGCTGAGGCGGACAAGCCCTTACCCCTTGCGCCAGAGCTGTTCCCGGAACTGAACGCAACCTTCTACACCGGCGACCCCGCAGAGTTCTTGAGGCTCCGAATCGAGGCCCTCTCGCTCATGGCGCTACCGACCGAGCAGATCGCGCCGCTGCTGGCCACGCCCCGCAGGATTGGCTCGCTGGAGATGACTCCCACCGGCCCGCCGACCGACGAAGTGCGTGAGCGCTACATCGCCACTGAGTCGGTGATGCTCTTCCATCACGCCGCCGAGATGATCCTGCGCCTGTTTTACGCACACGTCGAGAAGCCAGATTGCCCCTGGCTCGGTATGTCAGCCTCGACCAACTTCGCCGCGTTCAAGGAAAAGGTCGCCAAGAGCCGGGAGAGCGGATTCAGCGAGTCCGACATTGCCATGGTGTTCCTCGGCGGTACAGACCCTCGTGATGCCGCAATCGCGGCCTCCGACGAGGAGTTCGCCGCGACCGTCGACGCCATCAAACTTCTTCTGGGCTACAGCGCCGCACGACTCCTGGACGAATCGTTCCTCTACAACGCGGCCAAGCACGGGCTGACGACAGTGCGTGTCGATACCAGCAAGATGTCGATCAAGACCGACGACGATGAGTTCCCTCTTCATAATGGCGGACTACTCGTCTACCTACACGGGCCGGCTGGCCCGCGGGCACCAAAGGACGGCCCGAAGCATCACATCAGCATGATGGCCTCGTTGCCGGACCAGGATCTGGCTACCGCGACAATGATCTACCACGCGATCGCTGACCTGTGGCAAGTAGCGCGTCGCCGCTACACCTGCCAGTCAGGAAAAGTCATGCTCTTCACCCGAGATGATGTGCGGCAGTGCATCTCCGGGCCCGTACGTGCCTCAGGCGGCATCATGCGGACAACGGTCATGGAACTGACCAAGAAGCGCCCCGACGGCTCCCTGACCGACATCGGCATCACCGTAGAGGCCAACTTCATGCCGCGTGCAGAGGGCGACGCGGACGCAAGGCCCCCTATACGCACCGTGGCGCTTCCCGTTCGACAGCGCGACAAGCAGGTCATCAACCCGTCGCGTCGGTGGCTGCTGCCATTCTCGCCGGAGGGATCGTCGCGGGTGTAACCCAGCTCGCACATCCGTGCGTTCCATTCGGGTCCACCCCGACCGTCCGGCACTCCGATGCCGGATCAGCCGTCACAACAGGGGCGGCCGTGGAGTCCTGCGCCGGTGTCTCAGCCACATCCAGCACCCTCACGGCACTGTCCGTAAGCCGGTCGGTCACCGAGACACTTACGACGACCCCGTCGCCGCGCCATCCGCTCAGGTCGAACTGTCTCATAAGACCCGTACGGCGATAGTCGCACTGAGGGTGCCTCTAACGTACAATCGAGGCATGAAGATCGGCTACGCCCGTTGCTCGACCGACGAGCAGGACCTCACTGCCCAGATCGACGCGCTGCAGCGCCTGGGTGTCGAGCCTGCGCACATCTACACCGACCTCGGCTACACCGGCACCAACCGAAACCGGCCCGGGCTGCAGCAGGCGCTCGCCGCCGCCAGCCGCCCCGGCGATGAGCTGGTGGTAACCAAGCTCGACCGCCTGGCCCGCAGTGTCCCTGATGCCCGAGACATCGTGGCTGGCCTCACCGACCGCGGCGTGCGACTCCGCATCGGCGAGAGCCTGCACGACCCCGAGGACCCGACGGGCCGACTGCTGTTCAATGCGTTGGCCATGGTCGCCGAGTTTGAGGCCGACCTCATCCGGGCCCGGACCCGCGAGGGCATGGCCGTGGCCAAGGCCCGCGGTCGCCTGCGCGGCAAGCGGCCGAAGCTGCCGCCCAGCCAGGAGCGCCGTCTCGTCGAGCTTTTCCGGTCCGGCGAGCACACCGTTGGCGAACTGGCCGAGGACTTCGGTGTCAGTCGGGCCACCGTCTACCGTGCTGTCCAGCGTGTCGGAGGTCCATGAGCACAATTGACGTCGAACCCGAGCAAGTCCAGCCAGATCCGGGTGGTCCGTTAGGAGACGGCGTCCCGGCGAATCGAAAGACCGTATCCACTTGACCAGCATTGACACCGCAAAGAACAGTAGTCTGCGATCGGCGCGGAGCGCGATGCCGGGAGGCGCCCGTGGCAGGCCGGGTCGCTGCGCTCCCGGCCGACCACGGTTCGACTGCCGTGGTGCCGGTTGGTGCGGTGTACTGGGGGCGTGGAAGACGAGGACATGACCGAGGCCGAGATCGACGCGCTGTTCCGTGCGACCCAGCCCATCGGCAACGCGATCAACGCTCTGGCTCAGGCCGAACTGATCGTCGCGGCCGTCGACGACGGCATTCCGCCCCACGTTCGCGCTCGTCTCGACGCCACCCTGCGCGACCTCACCGACGACAAGGACACCCCATGAGCGACCCCGGCTTCACGCCGGCCACCGACGCCCAGATCGCCCTGGCCTTGGCCCAGGCCGACGGCGCACTGGCCGCGGCCGGCCACTATCTCGACCCGGCCGACCGCGCCGCGTCCGACGCTGAGATCCCCGCGGCCATGCGCGGTGAGCAGTCCTTCGACGACGCCGTCGCCGCCGGGCTGGCCCGCATCACCGGAAAGGATCCCGCATGACCGCGCAGGACCCACTGCACGTCTTCTTCCGACTCCCTGACGAACGCCTCGCTCGTCATCTCGACCGCATGATCCACGACGCGGGCGGCGATCCTGACCGCTGGCTCGCCGACATCATCGAAGCCGACCAGGACCGTTGTCGAGCCGAGGTCCAGGCCCGGCTGGCCGCGCTGGCCGAGAAGGTCAGCGCACACATCGACCGCGACGCTGTGGCAGCGTGGGACGGCAAAGCGCCGCCCATCGACGGCGAAGTCCGGCGGCCACGCCGTCCGAGGCCGTCGTCGGAGTGGCGCACGCGTTGAGCCGGAATCTGCGCATCAGATCAGCGGTGTTAGGTACGGATTGTCGCCCTCGTCTCGCGCGGTGTGCCGGTGGAATCGACCCATGTCACGAGGCAGTCGACAGCGTTCGGCGACCCCATCGCCAATAGCAGAGGGAGCCGGATCTCTTGTCCGGGCGGAATGGTTCCAAGTGGCTGTTCATCCCGTACAACACGGAACATCGCGTGTTCTGGCAAGTCTTGGAACTCGAAATCGACCTCGGACGCGGGTCCCTTCGACATGTTGTGGAGCACCAGCGACCAGCGCCGTTTCGTTTTGACACGCCCTCTGCTGTCGGTCTCGACGTTCTCACGCACTTCAGCTCTAGGCCAAACTCCTTCGGCTGGATCAGGGGTTTCGGCGTCGTTCTCACTCACCTTCGACGACTCGACCGACTGCTGGAACCGTCCCGTTGCCCGACTCAGAAAGTTGTTGATGTGCCCGACGAGTGCGCCGTCGTCGGAGTAGTCGAGCACGATCGCCGACTCCCGGACCTCGGCCAAGTAGCCATCCAGCCTCTGTCGTTCCGACAGGCGTTCGCCGCTCAGCGGAGCTCGGGGTGCGGAACTCACCAGAATCGCCACGGATTTCCCCGCGGCGACAAGCTTCTTGATCTCTTCGACGGTTCCAGACTCGGCCTCACCCGTCGGCGTGCCCAAGCGATCGCAGAATACGGCGATGGCCATGTCCGACTCGTCGACGATCTGGTCATTGAGGATCGCCTGCGGTCGCTCGCCGAACTCGGCCGCTGCATGCTCAGTCCAGGACACAGGAAGGACGGTGAGACCAACGGTGCGGCCGAAATTGAGATTCCACTGGCTGATCGTCTTACGGATCAGTGCCAGATCCGGTCCAGGAACATCACCGGGCGCTGAGACGAGAAGATGGAGCGCGAGAGTTGGGTAGGCCATGGGTGGTTTCCTTCGTGCTGGATCGGTTCATACGGCCGCGTCACGGTTCGCGAACCTGATTCTGGCAGCAGCATCTGACATACGCCGCGGTGCCGCCGGCTCCGTGCGGCGCCGCCTGGTCAAGGCGCCCCGTGGAGAAGCCGCGATATGTCGTACCTGCTCACTATGGTCGTGGTCAGCTGTCCGCCGGAGTCGGCGGGGCGGAGTGGAGGAATGCCATGGAGACCATCGACGTGTGCTTGGGGCGCGATCGCGTGCCGATAAGTTTGGACGTGTTCCGCACGTTGTTCCAGAACTCCAGCGTGAACATGTACCGCGGATACTCCCGGGCGATCGAGAACGGGCGGATTCCGTTCAGCAACTTGAAGTTTCTCGCCGGTCGCGCCGAGATCCCCTATCCACTGTTCTTCGCTCCGCTTCCACTCGTCGAAGCGCAGGTCAAGGCGAAGACTGACAAGCTCCTCGCTGGGACCAGCAAGACGACGTTCTCTGTCAACTCCAGAGGAGACGTCGATCTGAACGAGGTCGGATTGATCGTGAAGGATCTGCTGCGCAAGCAGGAGACGCTCAAGCGACTCGACCCCGGCCTGAAGAAGAACCAGATCGTCGGCCTGTTGCGCAGGCCCGGGCTCACTCCTGAAGCCGACGCCCTCGTGCTCCGGGACGCGCTCGGGCTGTCCAGGGACGAGATGCTCGGCGCGCGGAACCGCGAAGCCTTGCTGGACCTGATGATCGCTCGCCTTGAAGCGAACCAAGTGCTGGTGTCGCAGAGCTCGCGCACCGCCATGCCGCAGCTGCTCAGAACCGAGTTCAGCGGCTTGACGCTCAAGGACAACAAGATCCCGTACATCTTCTTGGCCGGCGACCCAGTCGCCGAAGAACCCGTCGGCCGCAAGATCTTCACGCTCGCACTGCTGACGGTGCTCGTCGCGCGGAAGATCTTCGCGCCGGTGCGGATCGGAGCGCACAGCGAAGGCGCCGAACCAGGTCGCGAGTATGACATCGCCGCGGCAATGCTCATGCCTGGGGACGAAGTCGCCAGCCTCGACCTGGAGACGCTCGACGACATCACGGCGGCGGCCGAGAGATTCAAGGTCACCCCAAGCGCGATGACCATCCGGGCGATGCGGCTACGCCTCGTCGAACCCGACGCTGCCGGCGAGTACCTGGCCGAGCTCCGACGTGCGTTCGCCTCCCGCGCGAAGAGCGGCGGCCGGACCCCCTACATTCAGAACGCCATGCGCAAGTACGTCGGACGCGAGATGGCGAGGAGGATGTTCGACGTACTCGACGCCGGGAGGATCTCTCCTGGCGAATTCAGCAGGGTGGTCTGCGTCAAGAAGATCGCGCCCGCTGACTTCGATGCCTTCCGGGAGGCTGTCCGGTGAGCAACAGCATCTACCTCGTGGACAACAACGCTCTGGCGAGACTGACTCGCGACCAGCGGTCCAGCCGGTTCTTCGCAGACTTCTGCCGCATCCCCACCGACGTGCTGGAGGAGGCAAGCGGCTTCCCCGACATCGACCAGCTGCGCAAGGTCGAGTACAAGACGACGGTCTCAGTACTGGAGCGACTGATTGAAGTCATGAAGACCGTGCCGTCCGAAGACACTGAGCTCCTCGACCTCTACGGCAACAAGGGGCGCGCCGATCCCGTCATCGTTGCCTGCGCGCTCGACGCGCACGCCGACGAGACGGCCACGCTGCTGCCGCAGACCATTGTGATCGTGACGCACGACAAGGCTGTGCGGGACAAAGCCACGGAGTTCGGCTTCATCGTTGAGACGAGCGAAGAGCTCGCTGCGGCGATCGACGCTACCTAACGGTGCCGCTAACGCGCTGTTGGTCTGCTATTCGATAGACCCGGCTGTTATTGCCTGCAGTCCAGGCCTCCGTGACGGAATCGCCGGGCAGCCTCGCGTAATCGGGGCCGACTCTTGTCGGACCTGGAAGCTAGTGTGCGGCGCATGGCGCCAAATCACAGCCCGTCGCGCGGGAAGACGTACTTGTACATCTATCGAAACGACGTGCTCAACCGCGTCTATGTCGGCATAGGATCGAGTCCGGCTCGTGCTTGGCAGCCGCACAACCCCGCAGTAGATACCCTGCGGGCGCACTCAGACACCGAGGTGTTCATTACAGACGCGCCGTTTCCGGACCGGCCATCAGCTGAAATGGCAGAGTCTGCAGCGATCTGTGCCGCGGCTGCCGCCGGAACCGAGGTGTTATCCGACCGGGATGATCTCAGCGCACTAACCAACATCGCGAAGGTCAGCTCATCCAAACATCTTCGAGTCGCGGTCTATCGGCGGGATGGAGTCGTGAGATTCGACGATCTCGAACGCACCGCTCTCGTCACACTCTCATTCGATGCCATCGGACGTGGGAGCACTCGTCGGCCTGTCCTACACGGAGGAAGGAGCGCACAGGTGTTCCATAAGCGGGCCACCAGGTTTTGGGGCCTGAGTGCCGCTGATCAGCGTCGGCGGCGTAAACAACTTCCCGATGGCACTCTCCCACGGGACGTCGAACGCCTCATCGCGGTGCAGAAGTCAACCCATACCATCCTCGGCGCATGGACGCTCGACGATCGTCAATGGCGACAGACATCCGGTGGTTGGGTATTCATCACGAGGGACGAACTGCCGGAACTGCGCGGACAACAGCTCGACTGGTGCGGTGCTCAGCCAGGCAACTTGCTGACGTGGAGTCCGGACATAAGGGCAGAGATCAAAGCCTGAACGGGTTGGCCGAACGAGTGCTATGCGTCGGTGTCGACTGCTCACACGAACGGCACCGACAGCTTCTCCACCGCTGCGCGCCGGGCCTCGATCCCGCGCCGGTCGTAGCCGGCCGTCGTCGACGGTGAGGTGTGCCCGACGATCTTCGACACCGACGACAGGTCCGCACCCGCGTCCAGCAGGTCTCCGACGAACGTCCTTCGCAGATCGTGCGGCCGCACAGTCGCGTCCTCACCGGCGAACCGCCGCTTGACCGCGGCCGCGACGGCGTTCACCGACAACCGCCGACCGGTCTCGGCCACCCGCGGCACCGTCTTGCTCATAGGCGTCAGCAGGGGGCCGGGTTCGTCGCAGCGCACCTCCAGCCACGCGACTATCGCCCGGCGTACGCCTGGCGCCAGCGGCACCGACCTGACCACCGCGCCCTTGCCCGTCACCACCAGCGTCTCGCGCCCACTGTCCAGGTCCGCCAGGTCCAGCGCCGCCGCTTCCTCGCGCCGCAGGCCGGCACCGACTAGCAGCGCGATCAGCGCGGCATCGCGCCGGGCAGTGGGGGACTCGTCGGCGGCCATCGCCGCGAACGCGGCCTTGACCGCCTCGCGGCCCAGGTGTCCGCGTGCCTGCTTCTCCTCGTCGCGGCCAATCTTCTCCGGCCGCAGCGCGCTCAGCGCCACCGTCGCCCGATCATGCGTCATCAATCCGGCGTCGCGGCAGGCGCGCACCACCGCACGCACGCTGTCGCGCATCGCATTGCGCGTCGACGGCGCACCCCACGTCGCGCCGATCGAGCGGTCGAGCGCTTCGTAGGCCGCGCTTGGCAGTGTGCTCCAGTCGGTCGACCACACCGCCACGGGGGAGTCGACCTGTCCGGTCGACATCACCACTCGGGCCAGCCGCTCCAATCGCAGTCGCGCCGTCTTCTCCGACCCGCGCGCCACCGCCAGCGCCACTGACCGGTGCACGCCCGTCGGCACCGGGCTGCGCGCGTCGTCGACCGCCGCGCGCACCACCGCGGCCGGCACATGCGCCGGTGCCGTCAGACTCTCTCGGTCCAACCCCTCGTACACCTCGATGTCCATGCGCCCAGCGTACCGGGAATGATTTGTCGATAACATACATTAGCGCTATACGATGTGAGAGGCTGGAGGACCGATACGTGATTCAACCGCGCTGGTAACCGGCCCATGGAGTCCGGGATCTGTCTGAGGCGTCTCCTACAGTTGGTCGGGCCAGATGGGCGCTACCGACCAGTGGAGAAGACTTGACTGACAATCCCGAGCTCGACGACACGACCCGTCTCGTTGCTTTCGTGCGACGGCTGCGCAGAATCGCTGCTCATCCCCTGATCGCTGCCGATGGCGGCGAGAGCATGCGGGACCTTGCCTCGAGCAAGTTCAAGATGGTCGTGTTCCCGCAGACCGGCGACGTGATCATGAAGCATGAGGTGCCCGAGGAAGTCTTATTCGAGTCGATGGCTGCGCGTCTGCGGCCAATGACGCTGACCCGCGACGACTTGGCTCACAAGAAGGTGATGCAGTCGCTCGAGGCCTGTACCGACACCAGCCACCCGCGGGTCGCTGTGGCCTTGGCCAAGATGCGAGCGGACTGGGCCGAGGTGACTGTACGCGACGCACGCAACCCCGGCAAAGTTGGACAAGCGTTCAACCTGGTCTCAGGAAATCTCGACGGTGCTGAGGTAGAGACGATGACTGATGTCGATCTCGCCTACGCCTGGCTGTACGGCGACTGCATTCACGGTGATGTCAAGAACTTCGGCGGTTCCTCGAGTCGTGATCGTTACCATGCCGCCACCAGCGTCTTTGCGAGGATCGCTGTAGTGGCAATGGGTACGCTCGAATACATTCGGCATCTCGTGGACGAGGGGCTCCTGTCGCTGCCGGAAGAAGCGTTCACCGACGCCGTTGTCGTTTCGGAGACGTACTGGGAGACCAAGGGGAAGGCGTACGCCAGCGCCGACGGCACCGTTCCGGATCTCGGCGCGATAGCCGACCTCGCCTCGGTACCGACAGGTATGATCCCCATTCACGACGCAATCACACCGCATCTGGAACCGTTGGGCGACGACGAGTAGCCGCGCAGCCGCCACTGATGACCTCCTTGAATCCGATTCGAGGAGGCCTTTCATGTCCACACCCACGAACCCCGCCACGCGCAGTGGCTCCCGCGTCCGCGTCGTCCGCACCGATCCGCACCGACGACGTGATCGCCGGCGCCGCTCCGGTCATCTCCGTCCGCAGTGACAACGCCGACGTGCTTGACCTGAACCCCACGACTGCGAGGGCCCTGGCCGACATGCTCACCCGCGCGGCCGATGCCGAGCCGGTGCCGCCGAGCCCGCAGCAGCGCGCCCGCGACGTCCTGCGCGGCATCGGCATCGACGTCGCCGACGGACGCTCGGTCGTGCTCACCGACCGCGACGACACCGGCGAGCGCGTCTTCACCTACCTGATCAACCCCGGCCAGCTCGCGGCCGCCTGCGAGGAGTTTCGGCTCACGACCGGTGAGTCGATCGACTACGAGGGCTTGGAGAGCGCCCTGCCCTGGCTCGACACCGAGGAGGACTTCTGATGACCAACTCACCGCTGCGGCCGAGCGTGACCATCACTGAACCCGACCGGCCACGGTGTTGGATCGGCTCCCTCGCCGCGTACAACGGCTCGCACGACGGCGTGCCCCGACTCATCGGCGACTGGTTCGACGCCACCGACGCCGGCGAGGTCACCGTCGCCGAGCTACACAAGGGCACCGGCGTGCCGTTCGACCCCGACGACGAGCTCTGGGTCATGGACCTGGACGGCACCTGGCCAGTCCAGGTGGAGATGGACCCGACCACCGCGGCGAAGTGGGGCGAGATCTACGACGAGGTCGGCCCCGAGCAGTGGCCGGCCCTGTGCGCCTGGGTGCGCAACGGCAGCTACGTTGCCGAGAGCGATACCGACTACCCGGTGCTGTCCGACTTCGAGGAGCGGTACGTGGGCGAGTGGTCGACGTTTCGGGAGTACGCCGAACAGTTGGCCGACGACATCGGCCTGTTGACCGACGTTCCCCAATCGCTGCAGCCCTACTTCGACTGGGCGAGTTGGACCCGCGACTTGAAGTACGACTACTCGGTCGAGGACGCACCGAACGGAGGTGTCTACGTCTTCCGTGACCTATGAACCGCACGAGCCTGAGCTCGCGGATTTCACCATCGTCGCGGTCCACGACCTTCGCGATGGCGATGTTCTTCGCGACCTGGGTACTGAGCCAACTGGGCGGATCACCATGCTGCACAGCGTCGATCTGTCCGAACCCGGCGATCACGGCCTTGCTGAACGCTCCGTCGTCCTCTGCTGGCGAGATGAGGAGCTCATACGCACGACGATCATCGCCGACCAGATTGACCTGCGCGTCATCAAACCCCGAGAGGAGCTGTCATGACCAGCCCGATCGCGATCACCGTCTACATCACGAACTCGTACCCGGTGTTCGGCCGCGCGTTCATGCGCGACGAGGTCGTCACCGTCGACGCGCCGATGGCCGCGGTGATGGCCGAACCCGACTCGCTCGCCGACTGGGCGCAGGACCAGCTCATGGACCTCACCGGCGAGGGGCCCGATTACTCGGCTGTCCACGGTGTCTACGAGATCGTCGTCACCGCTGCGTCGGTCGGCTACAAGGCCCTCGTCGGCCTAGCAGCATACGCCGAGGGATGAGGGTGTCACAGCGCCTGCTGCGAGGATCAGCGCGGCAGGCGCTGTCATTTGTGATGCCTTCGCCCTGTGCCGACCACCACGATCACAGTGACGGACAGTTGTGTCGGTGATGTCTGAGATAGTGAGAGACATGCAGATCAAGACGCGCCAGCGGGTTCGAGACCTCGCCGAGGTGTACACCCACTCACGCGAAGTTAACGCCATGCTCGATCTGGTCCCGACCATGTTCCCCAGTGCTGAGGACCCAGGTAACACCGACCGCAAGTTCTTCGAGCCCGCGGCCGGCTCCGGAAATTTCCTCGAAGAGATCTTGGTCCGCAAGCTCGCCTTCGTGACTCGGGAGCGTTATCAAACCGGCCAGCAATACGAGCACCGTATCCTTCGGGCGCTGGCGTCGATCTATGCCATCGACATCGACGCCGAGAACGTCGCCGAGTCCAAGCAACGGTTGCGCGCTGTCATCATCGCGCACCTGGACAACGATCTGAACACCCGCGAGACCACCCCCGGCTTCGCCGGTGCGGTCGAGGCGATCTTGGCGACCAACATCGTGCAGGCCGACACCCTCACCGACCTCGACTCGATCGAGTGGGTTGACTACCGTGCCGGCCGCAACGGCACATTCACTCGTGAATGGTCGACTGTCGCGGCCGAAGAGGATCAGCTCGACCTGTTCGCTGTGCCGAAGCTCGACACAACACCGGTGCCTTACGCATTGCTGCTGGCCAATCCCGAGCCGGTCATCGGCCAGGTCAAGAGGATCGGCGCATGAGCCGATTCGACCAGCACGTCCCCGACATCCTCGACTGCCTCGCGCAGTTGTCCAATGACGAGGTTCCGACTTCGCCGAAGTTGGCCAGCGCCATGCTCGACCTGTTGCCTGAGCATGTCTGGCACGAGCCGAACTATCGGTGGCTCAATCCGTTCAGCAAGTCGGGGGTGTTCCTACGTGAGATCGCCACTCGACTGCTCGACGGCTTGGAAGCCTGGGAGCCCGACTTCCTTGCTCGCCGAGAGCACATTTTCCGCAACATGCTCTACGGCGCGGCGATCACCGAGATGACCGGCATTATCTCCCGGCGCAGCGTCTACTGCACCGCCGACGCCTCTAGCGCCTACAGCGTCGTGCGGTTTGACGACCCGGACGGCAACATTCCGTATGTCCCATCCACGCACGATTTCAACGCCGATGGAAGATGCCGCCTATGCAATGGGCCAAGGGATCTTGAGCGCGGCGATATGCGCGAGAACTACGCCTATTCGTTCATCCATGGCACTTACCCCACCGAGGAGCTGGCTGACATGAAGTTCGACGTGATCGTTGGCAACCCGCCCTATCAGATTGATAGCGACGGCAACACGCGCACGATGCCAGTCTATCAGAAGTTCGTCGAGCGGGCCATCGAAATGGACCCCCGTTACGTCTTGATGATCACCCCGTCGCGGTGGTTCACCGGCGGGCTCGGTCTGGATGAATTCCGGGCCCGGATGATCGCCGACCGCCACCTCTCGAACCTCGTCGACAACCCGAAGCTGTTCGACTGCTTTCCCGGCGTTGAGATCAAAGGCGGCGTCAGCTACTTCCTCTGGGACCGTGACCACGACGGTGATTGTGAATTCTCCACCCGCGTGAACGGCAAGATCATCTCAACCATGACCCGAGATCTGCGCGCAGGTGACGGAGTGCTCATGCGCGACAACCTCGCCGCATCGATCGTCGAGAAGGTCCGTGCGCGATCTCTCCCCACGGTGGAGGCCCGATTCGCACCGCAGGTCCCTTTCGGTTTCCGCACGAACTACGGGGGCGCTAGTGATGAACCATTCTCGGGCGGCATCCCCCTCGTCTACGGCAACAAGGTCGGCTATGTTCGACCTGACCAGCTAGAACGGCTGCACGATTGGGTTGACCGCTGGAAGGTTCTCATCCCGAAGGCAGGTGACGGCCACGGGCGAGAGATCTCGTACGTTCTCGGCGAACCGATCGCACTCGCACCGGGATCGGCGTGCACGCAGACATACCTGATCGCGGCGTCGTTCGATTCTGAGGAAGAAACTCGCAACTACGCCAACTACATGGCAACGAAGCTCTACCGATTCCTCGTGCTGCAGCGCAAAGTGACCCAGGACCTCACTTCAGACCGCTTCCGATTCGTACCGATGCTCGACATGACGCGACCGTGGACCGACGGGCAGCTCTATGACTACTTCAATCTGACCGACGACGAACGCAGATACGTCGAATCCTCAATCGCACCCAGAGGAGTCAACTGGTCCCTCGACTCGCCGATCCCGGCCAGCCACCTACCCGGCGGCTCCAAGTACAAGCCCGGCAAGTCTGCTGACGCTGACGACGAGGACTAGACGAGTGAGCAACCGTATCTACGCCTACACCGTTATCGGCAAGGACAATGAACCCTGGGAGCGCCCGGATGGGGAGACCTTGACCACTGGCCGTGGCCTGATCAAGGTCGGTCAGACCACCAAGGGCACCGCTCGCGCACGCATCAAGCAGCAGCTGGGCACTGCCTATCCGAGCCTCAAAGGTGTGCAAATCCTGCTCGATGAGCCCGCGGTGCGCATCGACGGGACCGAGTTCTCTGACCACGACGTCCATTCAGCTCTGGTCGCCGCTGGAATCCACCGCATCGGGGGCGAATGGTTCGAGGCGACCCTCGACGAGGTTAAGGCAGCAGTCGCCACCGTGGTCTCAGGCACCGCCTACCAGCCGACGCGCACACAGACCTTCCGGCCGCGACCCGAACAACAGGCCGCGATCGACCAGACCGCCGCCTACTTCCGGGCTCACACCGGCACGCAGGCCCCCAAGTTCCTGTGGAACGCCAAGATGCGGTTCGGCAAGACGTTCGCCACCTACGAACTGGCCAAGGAGATGGGCTGGCAGCGCGTTCTGGTGCTGACCTTCAAGCCCGCCGTGGCCACCGCCTGGCACGACGACCTAGTCAGTCACGTCGACTTCGACGGTTGGCAGTACGTCGACAAGAACACTCCCGACGACGAGCGCGACGCTGCCGCGGACTACGAAGGCCCCGTGGTTTGGTTCGCCTCCCTGCAGGACCTGGGCGGCCGCGACGCCGACGGCAACATCAAGGCCCGCAATGAGGTCATCCACCTCGTCGACTGGGATGCCATCGTGCTCGACGAGTACCACTTCGGCGCCTGGCGAGACTCCGCGCGCGCACTGTACGACTCGGTCGACAAGAGCATTGCCGAGGCCGAGGAGCCCGACGATCAGGTCACTGCCGACGAGATCGACGAAGAGCTGGCCGTGCACGCCGATCACTACTTGTACCTATCGGGCACCCCTTTCCGTGCCATCACCGAGGGTGAGTTCACCGAGGACGCGATCTTCAACTGGACCTACATCGACGAACAGCGCGAGAAGGAGCACTGGGAACCGGGCGCGGGCCCGAACCCCTACCTGTCGCTGCCGCAGATGCAGATGTACACCTACGACATGGGTGCCGGCGCGGCCGAGTACGCCGAGGACGGAGAGTTCGCGGGATTCAGCCTCAATGAGACCTTCAAAGCGACGAAGGGTCCCGGCGGTTACAGCTTTGAGCATCCCGATGAGGTTGCCGAGTTCCTGGAGATGCTCCGCGGAAAGCTCAGCGAGCAGATGAAGCTGCAGGTGCAGGTACAGGACAAGCCGCCGTTCCCGTACGAAGCCCATCGGTTCAAGTCCGCAATCAAGCACTCGGTCTGGTACCTGCCCAGCGTCGCATCGTGTTTCGCCATGGCCGACATGCTCAGCGACCACCCGTACTTCACACAGTTCGAGATTGTCGTCGCCGCTGGGAACAAGGCCGGCCAGGGCGCTGCGGCACTGCCACCTGTCGAGGCCGCGATAGCCGAGGTCAAGACTGCTGGCGGGCCCGGATCGATCACCCTGTCCTGCGGCAAGCTGATGACCGGCGTCACTGTGCGCGAGTGGGGAGCCATCTTCATGCTTCGCTCACTCAAGAGCCCGGAATCCTACTTCCAAGCCGCCTTCCGCGTTCAGTCCCCGTGGGCGCACCGCGACGCGGAGGGGAACCTCGACGTCCACAAGCCCACCTGTTACGTCTTCGACTTCGACCCCAACCGCGCATTGAGCCTCGTTGCCGAGTACGGCTCGAAACTCGCCACCACCGGCGAGTCCACCCCGACCGAGGCGATCGGCGAGCTGATCAACTACCTGCCGATCTTCGGCTTCACCGGCGGTGCCATGACTGCGCTCGATGCCAATGCGGTGCTGGACTGGGCGACGGCCGGCATCGGCGCTGCGGCTCTGGCCAGGCGATGGAACTCGCCGCTGCTGGTCGACATCAATGAGCGCACCCTGGCCGCCGTGCTCGATCGCCCTGACTTGATGGAGACCCTCAGCAACATTGAGGACTTCCGGGCACTGGTCGACAACGCCGCGCAGGTCATCACCAATACGAAGGACTTGAAGAAGGCCAAGCGTGAACAGGGAGGCAAGCTCGACGCCGATCAGAAGAAGCAGCAGAAAGAGACGGCGAACAAGCGAAAGGAGATCCGCGAGAAGCTGCAGAAGTTCCTCGCCAAGATCCCGGTGTTCATGTACGTCACCGACTTCCGCGAGGAAGCCCTCAAAGACATTATCGAGTCTCTCGACTCCGACTTGTTCGAGCGGGTGACCGGGCTAACTGTCAATGACTTCCGAGCTCTCAACGAGATCGGACTGTTCAACGCCGCGCATCTTAACCACGCGATCTACCAGTTCAAGCGCTTTGAATCGGCCAGTCTCGACTACGCCCTGACGCCTGAGGAGCGCGAATGGCGTCATGCCAACGAACAGATTGGCCTCTGGGACACCGTCGAGACTGGTTGATCCGCCCTGGCTGGTGGAGTTCTGTGGTCTTGGAAACAAGGATGGGTTCATGCTCATGATCACCCGGGGAGCGCCGAGCGACTCGGGAGCGAACCAAGCCGAGGCGCTGTCCTTCTTGCTTCCATTGCAGAAGACCGGTCGCCGCCCAGAGCCGTGTCCATCGAGCACGATCAGGTCAGCGGGCTCGGCCATCGCACGAATCGTTGCGGCCACGTTTTCGTTCGTGGCGCCCCGCGACCTGATCTCGATTCCCGGGATGCGCTGGCCCATCTGGGCCAGTCCGTTGGCGGTTCGTCCCTCGATGTGTGAAGACGCGCGTGCGCAAGTGATTCGACATGCGCGGCACCATAGTTGTTTTTCGACGCGGGGCCCGGAATCTCCCTTGGTTGAGACGGCCAGCAACGTTATGGCGTTCGTCACACCCAAGTGTCGATTCGGGTAGAGTCTCTGGTCGTGAACCAGCAGTACTGGGCCGATCTCGTCTACGAGGGCGAGAAACTGACTGAAGTCGCCGAAGGCGTCCCGCGTGACCTGAGCGAGAACATCTCCCGATCGGAAGCTGGGCGCGCCCAGACACGACTTGACGCCGAGCGATACCGCGCACTCGTGAACGACACACGCCCGCGCGACCCGAATCGGCAAGAGCACCAGCTGCAGGACGTGATCGACGCCTACCGATGGAACCACCGCGACGCCGCGCGCGAGGTCCAGCACGGTATCGGCTTTACTCGTCCGGGTCGATAAGAGCCCGGTTTCGGCGAGTTTCGTGGCTCAGCACGAGGCGTTCGTCTAGCCGGGGCGCCGCTAGCTGGACCGACAGTCCGAGGAGACATCCTGTCCGGCCCCCGTGATACTGTTTGATCAATAGTTCGGCCCGCACCAGGACGTGTTCCTGGGAGCGGGCCGGATGTCTTTTGTAAGGTGTTTCGGCATGACCCGCCCGCTCAAGTCATGGCTGTCGATTGAGGACCAGATCCAGCAACTCGCGGACCGGGGAATGCAGATTCCCGATCACGCCCAAGCGGAACACGCTCTCGCCACGATCGGCTACTACCGACTCAGCGGCTACTGGTACCCATACCGCGAACCCGATCCAAGCGACCCCTACCGCCGGCTCGATACATTCCTTCCCGGCACGGACTTCTCCGAGGTGATCGATCTCTACGACTTCGACCGTGCACTCAAGACCCAGGTGCTCCACGGTATAGAACGAGTCGAGGTCGCGTTCCGCAGCCGCATTGGATACCTGATCGGCAAGCATGGGGCACTCGCGCATACCGACCCAACGCGCTTCCGCTCGACCTTCGACCATGCGAAATGGTGGGGCACCGCGCAGCGGCGGATCAATCGAGCCCGCGGACGGGACGAAACCGTCGACCATCACGACAAGTACTACGGCGGAGACATCCCCATCTGGGTGCTGACTGACCTGCTGGACTTCTCAGACCTATCCATGCTGTACGCCGGGATGATCGCCAACGACCAGAAGGAACTCGCTCAGTGGTTCAAGGTGACCGTCGCCCCCGACGCCTCGCAGTCGGCGCGTCGGGCATGGGCCCGTCGTCCTCCACTCGTCAACTGGCTCGAGCACCTGACGATCGTCCGCAACATCTGCGCTCACCACGGGCGGTTGTGGAATCGGCAACTAACCCCGCTTGGTGTGCCGCTGCGCATCCACCACCTGCCAGTATTCTCCGAGGTCGTCGCGACGTTCGACCCAACGCGTCCAGATGCGCACCAGATCGAGCGAGTGTTCGGCACGATCTGCGTCATTAGCTACTTGCTTGAGTCCGTCGAGCCTGGCAACAAGTGGCGCAAGTCCATCGACAAGCTCGTGGATACTTCGTTTCCAGGCGGCCATCACCGCAGTGTTGCCGAGATGGGATTCCCCAACCTCTGAACCTCGACGCCAACTTCGCCAGCGGTCCTACTTCTTCAGTGAGGCTGTTTTCAGCGCCTCATCGACGGCATCCACAAGCGACCGCAGCCACACGATGTCGTCCTTGAACTCGCCCCCGTCGACGTTCTGTCGCTTGATGCTACGTGGGCGCGACTGACGCTGCAGGTCTCCTTCGTGGACGATCTGATTCCTGCGCCGGACGATGTGATCCAGTCGGTCCTTGATCTCCGACACCGACTGCGCTGGTGTGATGTGCTCTTTGATCTTCGAGAAAGCCTTTCGTACGCCCAGCATCTGCATCGCCGTTTCCACGTTGCGACTGCTCTGGAAGGTCTTCGTCAATATCACTCGTTCAAGAACGTGGCGTGCGCGTACCTTGGGCCGAATGGGGCCTGACCCCGGTTCTTGGACACGCTGAATCCAGCACTTGGTGCTGGGGAAGCGAGATGATCCGAGAACCATGGCCAGGAAGTACTACTCCGAAGAGTTCCGTCGTCAGGCCGTCGACTTGTACGAGTCCACCCCGGGCGCGACGCTGAAGGGCATCGCCACCGATTTGGGGGTCGCGCGGGGCACCCTGAAGCACTGGGTGGACCAGTACGGCACGGGCAAGAAGACCGCACCCGACGGCACCACGATCCCGCGTCTCGCGAGTCCGGGCGGGCCACCCCCGCCGGACGGACCGGAGACGCCCGAGCAGGAGCTGGCCCGGCTCCGGGCGCGGGTGCGTGAGCTCGAGGTCGAGACCACCAAGCTCTCCACCGAGCGCGAGATCCTCCAGCGGGCGGCCAAGTATTTCGCCGGGGAGACGAACTGGTGA
>DLKD01000052.1 GCA_002477755.1 Gordonia sp. UBA7599 | reverse complement strand
CCGTCGCGTTCATCCGGCGCCGGCTGACGGGCGACTACGCCGTCGACAACTACGGCTATGACGCGGACTTCGCCGAGCACATCCTTTACCCCCTCCTCCGGCCGCTCTTCTACACCTGGTTCCGCGTCGAGGTTCGCGGCCTGGAGAACATTCCCAGCACCGGTGGCGCGCTCCTGGTGGCCAATCACTCCGGCACGGTCGCGGTCGATTCCCTGATGACCCAGGTCGCCATCCACGACAAGCACCCTGCGCACCGCCAACTGCGCGAGCTCGGCGCGGACCTGGTCTTCGGCACTCCCGGCCTGGGCAGCATCGCCCGCAAGGGCGGAGCCACCCTCGCCACCAACCCCGACGCCGAACGCCTGTTGACCAGCGGCGAACTCGTCGGTGTCTGGCCCGAGGGCTTCAAGGGTGTCGGCAAGCCGTTCAACGAGCGCTACAAACTTCAACGCTTCGGCCGCGGCGGTTTCGTTTCCGCGGCCATCCGCACCGGGGTGCCCATCATCCCGTGCGCGATCATCGGTGCCGAGGAGATCTACCCGATGATCGCCAATCTCAAGGGCTTGGCCAACCTGGTGGGTCTGCCCTATTTCCCGGTGACGCCCACCTTCCCCTGGCTCGGCCCCCTGGGCATGATTCCGTTGCCGAGTAAATGGATCATCGAGTTCGGCCCGCCCGTCGACACCGGCGCCTTCGACCCGAAGGCCGCCGACGATCCGATGATCGTCTTCGACCTGACCGACCGGGTGCGCGAGACCATCCAGCAGACCGTCTACGGCCTCCTGGCCTCGCGGCGCTCTGTCTTCCACTGACGGCGTGCGACTGCCCCGCGCGCGCCCAGCCCGTATGCCGTCCGCTCACCGCGTGTCCGCACCGGGGGCCGGGACTGTCCCGCCGGTTGTGCTCATCGGCCGCCCGGGTTGTCACCTGTGCGCGGACGCGGAGCCGGTCGTGCGCGCAGTGGCGGCCGAGTTCGGACTGACTGTTGTCGAGCAGTCGGTGGACGACGACGCGCGCCTGAGCGCGGCATACGGCGATCTGATCCCGGTGGTGTTGATCGACGGAGAGGTCCACGCCTACTGGCGGGTCGATCCGCAACGGCTGCGCGCCGCGCTCGGCGCCCGTGGTCGCTGACCCACGGGCGCAGGGTGACGCTGCTCACGTGGCCGTCGCGACGACGAAGGACCATGCCCGCAGGGGTATCTCACTCTGCACGCGAGACTTTGTGAAGGCCTTCACAAGCGCGTAGCCTTGCGAGAAGCGCGAGGGTGCCGATCGGCACCCGGATCGCCCCGACCACGCCTGACAGAACGAGGTGACCCAGGTGTCAGCGACCGAGATCCGGCGTCGCGGCATCCCTGACGCCACGGTCGCCCGCCTGCCCGACTATCTTCGCGCGTTGACCTCGATGAGCGACAGGGGGGTCGTCTCGACCTCCTCCGAAGCGCTCGCGGCGGCCACCGGCGTAGGCTCGGCGATGGTGCGCAAAGACCTCTCGTTCCTCGGCAGTCATGGCGTGCGCGGAGTCGGGTATGACGTTACCCACCTCTCGGTCGAAATCGCCCGGGCGCTCGGTCTGACGCGCGACTGGCCCGTGCTGATCGTCGGCATGGGCAACCTCGGGCGCGCCCTCGCCGCCTATGGCGGTTTCGCGGCGGGCGGATTCCAGCTCGTCGCGCTGCTGGATCGGGATCCCGCAGTCGTCGGCCAGCCCGTGGCCGGCCTGGTGGTCAGCGCGATGACCGCGCTCCCGGCGCTGGCCGCGGCCCCCGACACGCTGGGTGTGATCACCACCCCCGCGCACGCCGCCCAGGAGGTCTGCGACGCACTCATCGCGGCCGGTGTCACTTCGATCCTGAACTTCGCCGCCGTGACCTTGAACGTGCCTGCCGGCGTCGATGTGCGCAAGGTCGATGTCGCAACGGAACTGCAGATCCTCGCCTTCCACAAGCAGCAGCGCAGCCGCGCTCCGAAGCTGGCGGTGGCGCCGTGAGCCTGCTCGTCCTCGGCCTCTCCCACCACAACGCACCCCTCGACCTGCTCGAACGGATCAGCCTCGACGCCTCCGGCCGCCGCGATCTCGCCCACGCCATCGCCGGGAGCGAGCACGTCCGCGAGGTCGTCGTTGTCTCCACCTGCAACCGGACCGAGGTGTACGCCGAGGCCGCCACCTTCCACGGCGCGATCGCGGACATCACCGATGCCCTGTCCGGGCAGTCGGGCCTTCCGCGGGCCGACCTGACCGAGCGACTCGGGGTGCACTACGAGGATGGTGCGATCGCGCATACCTTCCGGGTAGCAAGCGGTCTCGACTCGATGGCGTTGGGGGAGAACCAGATTCGGGCACAGCTGCGGGTCTCGTTGCACGAGGCACAAGCTGCCGGGCTGACCGGGTCGAGCCTCAACCAGCTCTTCCAGCAGGCGTTGCGGGTCGGCAAGCGCGTCCACACCGAGACCGGCATCGAGACGTATTCCTCCTCGCTGGTCGAGACCGCATTCGGGGCGGCCTCGCAGATCGTCGGCCCCCCGGCGCAAACGCGACTCGTCGTCGTCGGGGCGGGCGCAATGGCGGCATTGGTAGCGACCACGGCGGCGCGCGCGGGCTACGGCTCGATCGTCATCGTCAACCGGACGTATGCCCGCGGTGAAGCCCTGGCCTTCCGCGTCGGCGGCCGCGCCGCCCACCTAGCCGAACTTCCCGATGCCCTCGGCGCCGCCGATGTGGTCGTGTCGTGCGTCGGGGCGCCCGGCCTGGTGCTGACAGCATCCGTGGTGGACGCGGCGCGGGCGGGGTCGCAGCGGCCCCAGGTGTTGGTCGACCTGGCGATGCCGCACGACATCGAGCACGCGGCTGGGGACCTGCGGGGGGTCACGCGACTCGGGTTGGATCACCTGGGCGCCCGGCTGCGCGCGGTAACGGGCAACCCCGTCGTCCGGGCGGCCACCGGCCTGGTCGACACCGAGGTCGCCGACTTCATCAGCGCCCGGTCCGTCCAGGCGGCGGTCCCGACGATCGCGGCCATGCGTGAACGAGGCGCCACGATCCTCGCCGGTGAAGTGGGCCGCCTGCGCTCGCGCACGCCGAATCTCGGCGACGCCGAACGTCGCGAGGTCGAGATCGCCATGGGCCGGCTCGTCGACAAGCTCCTGCACGGCCCCACCGTGCGGGTCAAGGAACTCGCGGCCAGCGGCCGGATGGCCGAGTATGCCGACGCCCTTGCCGAACTCTTCGCACCCGCGCCGGCCGCGGAATCGGGGGCGGTGACCTTGCCGGCGCTCGCCTACGACCGACCCAGCGAGGGCGGGTCGAGCGCAGTCACCGGCGCAGCCGCCGGCGCCGACGACTCCGAA
>DLKD01000106.1 GCA_002477755.1 Gordonia sp. UBA7599 | reverse complement strand
CGTCGATGACGCGCGGACCGGACCAGTAGCGCGGCGCCGGGCCGAATGCCTCCCGGCTGTTTTTGACGATCCTCTTGCCGAGCGTCCGGTTGCCGACGGCTCCGATGCCGGCGCCGATGCCCATCGGCAGCAGTTTGCCCACGACCATCGGCGCCCGCTTGAAGGTGAACTTCTTGATGACCTTGTTCAGCATCTTGGTGTTGAACGACGACAGGTTCGGCGTCGGGATCACCGAGGACGACAACTGCTTGAGCGCGGTGGAGCGCCCGCCGCCGAGCATCTTGCCCAGCGCGGTCACGCCTTCCTCGCCGAGCGCGACGGCCAGGACTAGCGATTCGCGCCGCTGCTGGTCCGCGGGATCGATGCCATGGACCTCGGCGACGGCGAGCGCCAGCAGCGCCGAGGCCTCGAGGAAGAACAGCGACTCGCCGGCGACGGCCGAGAGCGCCGCCATGGTGCCGACGCCGGGGAAGGCTGCGGTGGCGCCGACCGCACCGCCGCTGCTGGTGACCGTCACCAGGTACTGCTTCTCGAGACGTCGGATGATCTGCTCAGGCGTCTCGTCTGGGTGCGACGCCCGGATCTTCTCGACGTAGCGCGCCACTGCGGGGCCCTGCAGTCGCTGGGCCTTGCGCAGCAGCTTGTCGGCAGCGCCAATGGCCTGCTCCGGTGGGCGCGGGTGTTCGAAGCCCTCGGCGCCGGTCGCACCGCCGGGTGCGGGGAGCGCTTTGTTTCGATCAGCCATCGGTGGGTACCCCATTCTCTTGCACGACGACCTCGTCGGGTCGTGGTGGTGGCGGCGGCGTTCCGTCCCCAAACGGTCGGCCGCCGAGTTGTTCGCGGTGGTGGGCGGCGCGCCACCCCCGCAGGTCCGGCCCCTTCGGCACGATGCCGGTGGGATTGATGTCGCGATGGACAAGGTAGTAGTGCTGCTTGATCTGGGTGAAGTCGACGGTGTCGCCGAATCCGGGGGTCGCGAACAGATCGCGGGCGTAGGCCCACAGGGCGGGCATCTGTGCGAGTAGGTTGCGGTTGGCCTTGAAGTGGCCATGGTAGACGGGGTCGAACCTCGCCAGCGTGGTGAAGAGCCGAACGTCGGCCTCGGTGATGGTGTCGCCGACGAGGTAGCGATGATCGGTAAGGCGATCCTCCAACTGGTCGAGGCCGGCGAAGAGGCGGTCGTAAGCCTTGTCGTAGGCGTCTTGGCTGCCCGCGAAACCACAGCGGTACACGCCGTTGTTGACCTCGGTGAAGACCATCGCGTTGAGCTCGTCGATTTCGTCGCGCAGGTGCTCCGGATACAGGGCCGGAGCCTCGTCGCGCTGGTACTCCGTCCACTCGGTGGAGAAGTCGAGGGTCATCTGCGCGAAGTCGTTGGTCACCACGGCGCCGTCACGGGTGTCGACCATCGCCGGGACGGTGATGCCCTTCGGGTAGCCGGGGAAGCGCTTCTCGTACGCGTCCTTCAGGCGGGGGATCCCCAAGACGGGGTCGACCCCGCCCGGGTCGAGGTCGAAGGTCCAGGAGTCGGCGTCATGGGTCGGGCCGCACAGGCCCAACGAGATCGCGTCCTCGAGCCCCAGAAGGCGCCGCACGATGAGGGTGCGGTTCGCCCACGGGCAGGCACGCGCTGCGACGAGGCGATAGCGGCCCGGCTCGACGGGGTAGCCGTCGCGCCCGTCGGCGGTGATCCGGGTTTCGATGTAGCGGGTGTCGCGGACGTATTCCTCACCGGTCGTCACATAGCTGCCCTGCACGGACTCGTCGTCTTCCACGGGCGGCCTCCGTTTCTTCTTCGTCGCAACACTGCACCAACGTCGGGGCGCGGCGATCGGATTCCCGCGAACCGTGTGACCGCCGGCACACCCTCGTGTCCAGGCTAGTGGGCGCCAGATGGCGGCTGCGGTTTGCCGTTGACAGGGTGATTGGTCCGGCATATATTCGGGCGCGAATATTCTGCTGAGAATATTCGGCGGATCGGGAGGATGGACACCGTCATGGGGATCGGGCGCAGCGGTCGCAGGCCTCTGGACCTGCTCGTCCTCAGCATGCTTTTCGAGCGGCCGATGCACCCCTACGAGATGGCTCAGCTCGCGGTCACGCGCCACATGGACCGCCTCGTCAAGGTCCGCACGACGACGATCTACAACACCGTTGCACGGATGCTCGACGAGGGTCTGCTGTCCGTGCGCGACGTCCAGCGGGAGGGCAACCGGCCCGAGCGGACCGTCTACGAGCTCACCGAGGTCGGCCGTCGGGTGCACAGGGAGACGGCCGAGGAGTTGCTAGCCGACCACCCCGTCGAGTATCCCCAGCTCTACCTCGCGCTGGCCCAGGCGCACGAGCTGCCGCGCGAGGAGGCGGCCCGCCTGCTGCGGGTCCGCCGCGTCGCGATGGCCGATGAACTCGACACCATGGCCGCTCTCATCGACAAAACCGCGGCGGCGGGTGTACCGGAGATCTTCCGACTCGACGGCGGGATGCGTGTCGCCACGTTGACCGCGCAGCTCGCCTGGCTCGACGACTTGATCAACCGAATTGACTGCAACGACATCGCCTGGCTCGACGAAGTGCTGGCCGATAAGAACTTCACCACCGATTGGACGGAGCTAATCCCATGACGACTACCGACAACGCGGCGCACCGCGGTCCCACCGGGGCACCCGCGCCGGAGGGGCAGGGCAAGAACCCCTGGTACGCGATGCTGGCCATGTGTATCGGCTTCTTCATGATCTTGGTCGACATGACCATCGTCGCGGTCGCCCAGCCGGCCATCCAGCGGGCGTTGGGTGCCGACTTCAACTCGATCATCTGGGTGACGAGTGTGTACCTGCTGACCTATGCGGTGCCGCTACTGGTGGCCGGGCGCCTGGGCGACAAGTTCGGCCCCAAGCTGATCTTCCAGATCGGTCTGGTGATCTTCACTGCAGCGAGTGTCTGGTGCGCATTCTCGACGTCGATCGGCATGCTGATCGCCGCGCGGGCCGTCCAGGGCATCGGAGCCGCTCTGATCACGCCGCAGACGATGGCGATCGTGACCCGCATCTTCCCGACCGAACGACGTGGCGCTGCCATGGGCGTGTGGGGCATCGTCGCCGGTGTGGCGACGATGGTCGGCCCGCTGCTCGGCGGGGTACTGACCGACAATTTCGGCTGGAAGTGGATCTTCCTGATCAACCTACCCGTCGGCATCATCGGGCTGGTCGCGGCGCAGGTCTTCGTGCCCCGCGTGACGACTCACGACCACAAATTCGACTGGATCGGCGTCGTCCTCTCCGGCATCGGCCTGGCCGCGATGGTCTTCGCAATCCAGGACGGCGAGAAGTACGACTGGGCGGCGTGGATCTGGGCGATGATCGGCGTCGGCGTCCTATTCATGGTGCTGTTCGTGCTCTGGGAGGCGCGCTACCGCGGTGAGGCACTGGTGCCACTCTCACTGTTCGCCGACCGCAACTACTGGGTCTCCAACGTCGGAATCTTCGCGCAGGGATTCGCGATCACCGGGATCATGATTCCGATCATGTTCTTCCTGCAGCTCGTCGGCGGGATGTCGCCGACGCGCTCGGCGCTGACGATGGTGCCGATGGCGGTAGTCAGCGGCATCCTCGCACCGGTCATCGGCCGGCTCGCCGACCGGGTCCACCCGAGGTCGATTATTGCGACCGCGTTGTTCCTCAATGGCGTCGCGCTGTGCATCATGGCCGTCATCAACCGTCCGGCGACGCCGGTGTGGCAGCTTCTGATCCCGACGATCCTCATGGGTGTCGCCGGTGCGGGTATCTGGGCGCCGCTCGGAGCGACAGCCACCCGCAACCTGCCGTGGCACCAGGCCGGGGCCGGTGCGGGCGTGTACAACACGACGCGAGTGGTCGGCTCGGTGCTGGGTAGTGCCGGTGTCGGCGCGCTCATGCAGGCGCTGTTGCGGCACGAATTCCCCGGGTTCGACATGGGCAGGGCGCAGGAGCATGCCGCAAGTGCGGCAGCCGAACTGCCCGAGCCGATGCACCAGGGGTTCTCGGTGGCGATGGGCCACTCGATCTTCCTGGCGGCCGGAGTGGTCTTCGCGGCTGCGGCCGTCGCGCTGCTGTTGGTCCCCCTGAAGGCACCTGAGGCGCCGGGAACGTAGTGAGCGGGCCGCGATCTGGTGTCGGCACCGGGATCGGCTATGGGATCGCCGCCTATGCGTTGTGGGGGGCGTTCCCTCTCTACTTCGTGCTGCTCGACGGCGTACCGCCCATCGAGATCGTCGCCCACCGGGTGCTGTGGTCGCTGGTGGTGTGTCTCGTCGCGGTGGCACTCACCCGCCAGTGGCGGCAGGTGTGGTCGGCGGCAACCTGGCGGGTGGGGGGACTCCTCGCGCTGGGTGCGGTGTTCCTCGCTGCGAACTGGGGTATCTACGTCTACTCGGTCAGCGTCGGCGAGGTGAACCAGGCAAGTCTGGGGTACTTCATCAATCCGCTGGTCACGGTGCTGCTGGCGGTCGGTGTTCTGCATGAGCGGTTGCGCCGGGCGCAATGGGTGGCGCTGGGTCTCGGCGGCCTCGCGGTGCTGGTGCTCACCCTCGGGTATGGCGGCCTACCGTGGATCAGTTTGAGCCTCGCAATCACGTTCGGTCTCTACGGTCTGATCAAGAAGACGGTGGGGGAATCGGTGTCGGCGCTGACCGGGCTGACTGTCGAGACTGTTGCGCTGGCGCCCGCGGCGGCCGTGTTCGTGGTGTGGCTGCAGGCGCGGGGAGAGGGGCACTTTCTCTCTGAGGGGGCCGACATCACGACGCTTCTCATCCTGTGCGGAGCGATCACGGTGGTGCCGCTGCTGTTCTTCGCCGCCGCGGCGCGGCGGGTGCCGCTCTCGATCCTCGGGCTGCTCCAGTATCTGACGCCGGTTTTGCAGCTGCTGATCGCCGTGGTGGTGCTCGGCGAACACATGCCGGCGGTGCGTTGGATGGGGTTCGGGTTGGTGTGGCTGGCACTGGGGGTGCTGACCGTGGACTCGCTGCGTGCAGTACGCGCTGCGCACGTGTCCGGTTCGCAACGGTAGGCGGGCGAGTTCAGGCGCTACCCGGCTCGCCTCCCGTGCTTTGTCCGGCCGCCCTCCTACGATTGCGATCGATGGGGTTGGACCCACATGCTCAGCGACGACCGATGCGAAGGGGGGACGATGACGATAGCGCTGTTTGACGACGTACCCGCCGACCCGACGGGCGCCCCTGTGCCTGAGCGCGTGGTCACCTTCGTCCACACCGCTGACTGGCAGCTCGGGATGACGCGTCACTTCCTTCCGCGCGATGCGCAGGAGCTCTTCACCGCCGCCCGCCTCGCCGCGGTCGAACGGATCGGTGTGGTCGCTGCAGACGTCGGCGCCGAGTTCGTCGTGGTCTGCGGCGACGTCTTTGAGGACCACCGCGTGTCGGCGCGGATCGTGCGGCAGGCACTGGACCGGATGGCTGGTTTCACCGTCCCCGTCTACCTGATGCCGGGCAATCACGACCCGTTCGACGCGGCGAGCATCTACCGCTCCGAGGCGTTCGTCCGCGGGTGCCCGGGCAACGTCACCGTCTTGTCGACGCCGGGGGTTCGTGAAGTCGCCGACGGCGTGGATCTCGTCGTGGCACCGTGGCCGACGAAATCGCCGACGAACGACCTCGTCGCCGAGCAGGTCGCCCGGCTGCGCGCCGGTGATCGAATTCGTATCGTCGCAGGCCACGGTGGCACCGACCGCCTGTCACCCGGCTCGGATCCGGCGATCCTCGCCGTCGACCCGTTGGAGGCGGCGGTGCGCGACGAGATCATCGACTTCGTCGCATTGGGGGACCGGCACTCGGTCACCGACCTCGGATCCACCGGGCGCATCTGGTACTCCGGCGCGCACGAGACGACGAACTTCGACGACGTGGAGTGCCGGCCCGGCGAGGTACTGGCAGTCACACTGACGCGCGGCACCCAGCGGACGGCAACGGTGACCGCGCACCCGGTGGGGCGCTGGCGGTTCCATTCGATGACTGCCGATGTCGACTCCGCCGCCGACGTCGATGCGCTCGCCGCACGACTGGAGGCGATTCCCGCGAAGCCGACGACCGTGGTCCGCCTCGGGTTGGTCGGAAGCCTGTCGGTCGGTGACCATGCCGGGTTGACCGACCTGCTCGACGAGTCATCGGATCGGTTCGCCGCACTCGTGCGCTGGGACTCCCACGACGATCTACGTGTGGTCGCGGACCCCGCCGATATCGCCGGACTGGGTCTGCGCGGGTACGCCGCGGAGGCCGCCGACGAACTGGTCGCGCTCGCCGGTTCCGGTGACGCGGATGCCGCGGTGGCACGTGACGCACTCGCGCTGCTGGGCCGGCTGGCGGGTGGGGGAGACCGGTGAAACTGCACCGTTTGCGTCTGCGCAACTTCCGCGGCATCACCGAGCGGGAATGCGTCTTCGCCGAGCGCGGCGTGACCGTGGTGTCCGGCGCGAATGAGGCGGGGAAGTCCTCGATGGTGGAGGCTCTGGACCTGCTGCTGGAGGTGCCGTCGTCGTCGAAGAGCCGGAGGGTGGCTGCCGTGCAGCCATCCGGGCACGATGTCGGGACCGAGGTCGAAGCCGAGATCAGTTGCGGACAGTGGCGGTTCACCTACACGAAGGTGTTCAACAAGGCGCCGTCGACGACGCTGCGGGTGTCGCAGCCCAAACCGGAACAACTGACCGGCAAACTGGCGCATGATCGCGTCCTGTCGATCCTTGCGCAGGCCGTCGACCTCGCTCTGTTGCAGGCCTCCCGCGTCGTCCAGGGCAGCGCCGAAGCGTCGGTCGCGCTGGGGAAGAGTGCCTCGGTGACAAGAGCGCTGGACCGGGCCGTCGCCGACCGGGACGGATGCAGTGCCAACGGCGAGAGCGCCGACACCGATGACGACGACCTGCTGACCGTCGTCGAGGCGGAGTACGCGCGGTATTACACGCCGGGCCGTGGGCAACCCACCGGTGAGCTGGCGCTGGCGCAAGCGCGGGAGGGCAGTGCCCGCAAGGCCCTCGCCGAGCTGGAGGCTGCGGTGGCGGCCATCGATGCCGACGTCGCGATCATCGAGCAGGCCAGCGCGCAGCGGCGGCGGTTGACGGTGGCGGCCGACGAACTCAAGGTCCGCGTCGAAGAGGCCGAGACCGCCCGGGCCAAGGCCTACGAGATCCGTGACCGGTTCGCGAAAGCCCAGGCGGAGGCCGAGGCTGCCCGGTTGCGCGACGAGAAGTGGACCACCGAGCGCGATCTCCGGCGTGCGACAACGGCGAAGATCGACGCGCTGCGCGGCGAGCGGTCCGTGGCGACGCGCGCACGCGCGCAGGCCCAAGCCGCCGGTGCGCTGGCGCACGAACAGGAGAAGCAGCACGAGGCCGCG
>DLKD01000056.1:559-9236 GCA_002477755.1 Gordonia sp. UBA7599 | reverse complement strand
GTCGTCGGCGACAAGATCACCATCACCCTGGAGATCGAAGCCGGTCTGCAGGTCTGAGCGCGAACCATAGGGAACCGGCTGCGCGTCCTCTACAGTCAGATGTGAATCTCTGATCGAGGAGGGCGCGTGGCCGGCCGTGATTTCGCCGGGGGTGTCGGGCGTATCCCGCTGGTGGAGCGCGTCGGCCGGCACAGCCCGGCCATGCCCGGCTTCGACGAGCGCTCCTGGTCGGGATTGAGCGACGAGGAGCGCCGCCGGATCGGGGCCGGCTCGATCCGCGCGTCGGCGGCGGCACTGGTCGGCGGAAATGCGCTCATCGGCGTCGAGACCTTCGTCCTCGTGCAACTCGCGCTCAACGGCGGCGACTTGGGCCGCATGCTCGACATCGATGCACCGATCCTGTCGGCCATGGTGATCGCGCTGGTCGTCGGGACGATTCTCAACCTCGTCTTCGGAATGGTCGCGCTGCGCGGCAGCCTCAACTGGTTCCTGTCGGGGGCGAGAATCGAACCCGGCCGGCGGGAGGCGATCGCCGCCATTCCGAACCGGCAAGTCCTGGGCACGATGGCCGCCTGGACCGTGTCGCTGGGCGTCTATCTGCTGGCGGCCCTCATCCTCGGCCGCGGCACCTCCGAATTCATCGTGGTCGCCGGAGGCTTCTGTCTTGCCGCGGTGTCGAGTGCGTGCCTGACCTATATTTTCGCCGAGCGCGCCGCGCGGCCGCTCTCCGTCATGGCCATGCGCGGTCAGACCAGGGCGCAGGTCAAGTACAGCGTCCGCGTGCGACTCCTCTCGGTGTGGATCGTGTCGTCGGCGGTCCCAATGGCGGGCCTGCTCGCCATCAACTTCGGCCGCCACATCGGACTGATCCCGACGCCGATCGGCAAGGTCGACTGGGTGACCGTCGTCATTGCGATGATCGGCTTGGCCGCTGGCACGCGAGTCGTTCTCCTCGTCGGCGGTGTGCTCGCCGATCCTCTCGACGAGCTGGCCAAGGCGATGGACAAGGTCAGCCGCGGCGATATAGATGCCGACGTCGCCGTCTACGACACCTCTGAGCTGGGTGTGCTGCAGCACGGATTCAACCAGATGGTCGGCGGTCTGCAGGAACGTCAGCGGGTCCGCGATCTGTTCGCGCGCCACGTCGGCTCGACCGTCGCCGAACACGCATTGGCCGGCGACGACGAGATGTCCGGCGGGACGACCCCATCGGTCGGCGTGCTGTTCGTCGACATCGCCGGTTCGACGATGATGGGCGAGCATCTCGACCCGGAGGTTGTCGCGGGCCTGCTCAACCGGTTCTTCACCATCGTCGCCGACGTTGTCGACGAGCACGAGGGCTTCATCAACAAGTTCGAGGGCGACGCCGCGCTGGCCGTGTTCGGTGCGCCCGTCGCGCTCGACAATGCTGCCGCGGCGGCGTTGCAGGCGTCGCGCGAACTGGCCAGTCGGTTGCGGGAGGAACTGCCGATCAAGTGGGGGATCGGGGTGTCCCACGGGACGGTGTTCGCCGGGGACATCGGTGCCCAGCACCGATACGAGTACACCGTGATCGGCGATCCGGTCAACGAGTGCGCCCGGCTGTCCGAAGTCGCCAAAGACGCCAAGGTGCCTGTCGTGGCCAGCGGCGAAGCGGTGAACGCCGCGGCGGACGAGGCACGCAACTGGGCCTTCCGCGGCTCGTTGCACCTGCGCGGCCGCCTCGGTGACAGTGAGTTGTACATCCCGATCTCCGTTGCTAAGGAACTCGACGCGGCGCGCGCAGCGCCGGCCACCGTCTCCGACCTGGTCCGCGGGTTGGCCAGGATCCCGTTGGAGCGAGTGACGCGCCGGCGGGACTGAGTCAGTCCGGCTCGTCGGTCTCGGTACGTTTGAGTTTGATATCAAACTTGGAAGGTGGCTTTCCTATGGCTGCACATTCGGCTGCGCCCGCCGCTGGCGTCGCTGCCCAAGAGTCGGAGGGTCGTGCGTCGGTCCTCTGGCTGTTCGTCGGCCTGATGGTCACGATGCTTATGGCGTCGATGAACCAGACGTCCCTCTCGACGGCCCTCCCGACGATTGTGGGCGATCTTGGCGGCGTCGAGCAGATGAGCTGGGTCATCACCGGCTACATCCTCGCCTCGACGATCATGATGCCCGTCTACGGCCGCATCTCCGACCAGTTGGGCCGCAAGCCGGTCCTGCTCACCGCGATCGTCCTCTTCATGACCGGATCGGTCCTTGGCGGCCTCGCCGCCAACATCTGGTGGTTGGTGTTTGCCCGCGTCGTGCAGGGCATCGGCGGCGGTGGACTCATCATCCTCGCGCAAGCCGCGATCGCCGACGTGGTGCCCGCGCGGGAGCGCGGAAAGTACATGGGCATCATGGGCGCCGTCTTCGCTGTGTCGTCGGTGGGCGGCCCGTTGCTCGGCGGCTGGATCACCGAGGGTCCCGGCTGGCGATGGGTGTTCTGGATCAACCTGCCGTTGGGCGTGCTGTCGATCTTGGCCACCCTGGCGTTCCTGCACCTGCCGAAGCGGCCCAAGTCCGACGCCAAGACCGACTACCTGGGCATGACGATCCTGGCCGCGGCGACGACTGCCGTCGTGCTCGTGTGCACTTGGGGTGGCCACACCTACGCCTGGGGGTCGCCGCAGGTCATCGGGCTCATCGTCGCGGCCGTGCTGCTCGCCGGAGCATTTGTCCTCTGCGAGCGCCGTGCCGAGCAGCCGGTGATTCCGCTGGCGCTGTTCGCCGACCGCAACTTCACGGTCACCACCGGCGCCGCCCTGCTCATCGGCGTCGCGATGTTCGGCGCGGTCGGCTACTTCCCGACGTACCTGCAGATGGTCACCGGCGTGAACGCCACCGAGGCCGGCCTGCTCATGGCCCCCATGATGGGTGCCCTGCTCATCGCTTCGACCATCTCCGGTGCGATCGTGTCGCGGACCGGTCGCTACAAGGCCTTCCCGCTGGCCGGTGCGCTGATCATGGGCGTGGGCCTGTGGCTGATGGCCTCGCTGACCATCACCAGCGCGACCTGGTGGATGTGCACCGTGCTCGCCATCTTCGGAGTCGGTATCGGTTTCTCGATGCAGATTCTGACGCTGATCGTGCAGAACGCCTTCCCCAACGCCATCGTCGGCACCGCGACCGCGGCGACCAACTACTTCCGTCAGGTCGGCGCTTCGGTCGGCTCCGCGATCGTCGGCTCGATGTTCATCGCGCGCCTGCACGATTTGCTCGCACAGCGGCTGCCCCATCTCGGCAAGGGCGGTAGCGGCGGTGCCGGAAACTCGCTCACCCCCGAGAAGGTGTCGAACCTTCCCGACGCGATCCGCATCCCGGTGATCGAGTCCTATAACGAGGCGCTGCTACCGATCTTCATGTACATGGTCCCGCTCGCCATCGTCACGTTCCTCCTGCTGCTCTTCGTCAAGGAGAAGCCGCTTGCGACCGTGGTGGAGGACGAGATCCTTGCCGAATCACTCGCCGAGGGCCAGCTGGTCGAGATGGTCGACGAGAAGGACTGATGTGCCGCAGACCTCGTTGAACGCCCGCGACGAACTCGTCGAACGACTCCGCGAGCGACTCGCGCAGGAGCCGGTCACCCGTGAGATCGCCATGTTCGGTGGGCGGGCGTTCATGGTCGACGAGAAGATGGCCGTCTGCGCGCTCAAGAGCGGCGACCTATTGGTCCGCGTCGACGCCGACGAGCATGAAGAACTCCTTGCGACGCCGGGCGCCGAAACTGCCGAGATGGGCGTCGGGCGCACGATGGGTCCCGGTTGGATCGCGGTGACGGCGGAATCCATCGACGACGACGAGGTCCTCACGTTCTGGTGTGAGAAGGCGATCGAGTACAACCGGAAGGTGACCGGCCGCTAGCTCACTTGCGCAGCTTGCCGTACTCGATCGCGCGGTCGAGCACCGCGCCGCTGGCTTTCGTGACCGAGCCGGCGTCGAACGGCGGTTGCGGGTCGTACTCGATCATCAGCTGCGCGGCCATCGCCGCCGTGTCGTCGACGAGCAGGTCGACCAGCCGCAGCGCCATGTCGATCCCCGACGACACGCCAGCAGCGGTGATGATCCGCTGCGGCAGGTGCTCGACGACCCGATCTGCGACCGGAACCGCGCCGAGACTGCCCAGCAGGTCCATCGCCGACCAGTGGGTGGTGGCGGTCAGCCCGTCCAACAGCCCGGCGGCGGCGAGTAGCAGCGCCCCGGTGCAGACCGACGTCGTGAGCGTGGTGTTCTGATGGGCTTTGCGCACCCACGCCAGCACCCGCTCGTCGTCGACGAGGGTCCGCGTGCCGATCCCGCCGGGGAATACCAGGATGTCGGGCTCAGGTACTTCCTCGAACTCGGCATCGGCGATGATGCCGAGCATCCCGTTCTCGCTGCGGACCTCCCCACGCCGGTGCCCGACGAAGACGATGTCGAAGCTCGGGATGCGCTGCAGCACCTCGTAGGGCCCGACGGCATCGAGGGCGGTGAACTTCGGGAACGTGGCGATGGCGACCTGCATGGGCCCATCCTCTCGCTTACCGCCGACGCTGGCGACCACTATGTGGTCACCAGCGTCGGCCTTGTTCAAAACCGTGGGCTGACTAGTGTGGTTGGTGAACCAAAGGAGAAGCGCGATGAGTATCGACTTGGGAGATCAATCCGGACGGACCGCGATCATCACCGGCGCCAACAGTGGCCTGGGCAAGGAGACGGCGATCGCGCTCGCCGCGGCCGGCGCCGACGTCGTGCTGGCATGCCGCAACCTCGACAAGGCCAATGCGGTGGCCGCCGAGATCGGCCCCAAGGCGCGCGTCGAGCAACTCGACCTGGCGAGCCTGGAGTCGGTGCGAGACTTCGCTGCCCGCGTCGACGGCGCCGATCTACTGATCAACAACGCCGGGATCATGGGGGTGCCGCTGAACCGCACGGCCAACGGCTTCGAGATGCAGTTCGGCACCAACCACCTCGGCCATTTCGCGTTGACGCTGCTGATGCTCGACAAGATCACCGACCGCGTCGTCACGTTGTCGTCGTACATGCACCAGTTCGGCAAGCTCGACTTCGACGACCTCAACTGGGAGAGCCGTCGCTACCGGCGTTGGCGCGCCTATTCCGACTCCAAGCTCGCCAACCTTCTCTTCGGCAAGGCGTTGGCCCGGCGCTTGGCCGCGTCGGGATCGCCGGTGACGTCACTCATTGCGCACCCGGGCTACGCGGAGACCGAGCTGCAGGGCAAGACCGAGACATACCAGGACAAGGTCATGGCGCTGGGCACCTACCTCATCTCCCAGTCCGCAGCCGACGGTGCGATGCCCACGCTGTACGCGGCAACCAGCCCGCAGGCGACCAACGGCAGCTTCTACGGGCCGACCAAGAGGTTCGGGATGGTGGGACCGCCGGGACCGTCGTCGTACAAGAAGGTCGCCGACGACCAGAAGGTGCAACAGCGCCTGTGGGCCGCATCGGAACGCCTCACCGGCGTCACGTCGCCGATCTGAATCGGTCTACCAGCGCGCGCCCCTGCTTCCACCCGGCGCGGGCTGCCGGTGCACGCAGAGTGAGGTCGGTCGCGTTGGTGCCGAAGAACCGCTCGTCTTCCGGTGGCGGCACCACTGTGTCGACGGCGCAGCCGCGCGCCGACAGGTCGTCGACCTGATAGCCCAGCCGCACCCGCCACGCCTCGGGAAGCAAGGAGCGCCCGCCCAACGGGGAGAGGACAAGCACCCAGTCGTATCCGGTGGCCAGATCGGCGTTCTCGGCATTGATCCGGTACCCACCGTCGATGTAGTGGCGGTCGCCGATCCGATAGGCGAAGCCACCGGCGCAGCTCGCCGCGACAGCATCCACCAGGTCGACGCCGTCGGATCCGTCGAAGACGGTCGGCTCGCCGGTCGCCGCGTCAACGGCGGTGATCAGGGTGCGCCGCTGCGGCCAAACGTGGTCGGGGAAACGGGAGGAAACGGTCTCGCGCCACCAGGCTCGACGAGAGCCGTCATGAGAGGCGGGATCGTCGAGCGCGGCGGCACCCATGCGTCGGCGGAAGTCGACGAGGTCGCTCGACTCGCCGGCTACCGTGAGCAGGCGCTGCAAGTGTTCAGGCTTGAGTGGTCCGCTGGGCCGCGAAGCCGCCGCCAGTTCGGTTTGCCGCACGGTCGCCGGATCGATGATGGCGGAGTACAGCTCACTGGGATCTGCTCCGCCGATCTGGGCGGCTGCCGTCGATCCGGCCGACGTCCCGACGACGAGATCGGCTCTGCGCGCGTCGAAGCCGCCGTCGAAGAGTCCTGCCATGACACCGATGAGCCAGGCGTTGCCGGTGGCCGCGCCGCCGCCGAGCACCAGGGCCCAACGTGAGTCGTTAGAGAACGAGGAGTGTGGAGAGTTGTTCATGAGTCGCCCTTCGCGATTCGCGTGACGGGCGCTCAGTCGGCTGTCTCAGCCGCGTTGTCGTGATCGTCGGGGGAGCACCCACTGCTGTCCTGCGTTCATGGGTCTCACCTCCTACGGCCGGAACACGATCTCCGGCGAGTCTACTACCGGATTGTGAACCGCACGGCGTTCGATGCGCCGGAGATCGCGTCGGTGACGCGCGCGACGTACTCACCGGGCACGTTGAGCTTCCATGCGTACTTCGACGTGCATTGTTTGGTGGAGAACGCCCCCGGAGGCCTCGGGCCCTGCGTGATTCGAACCGACATCTGGCATTCGGGGCCGTTGATCTGGTCGCCGGCATCGATGACGGCGTTCCACTTCACGCCGACACTGGACCCGACGGGGTAGGAGCCGTTGCTGCGGCCCGACGACGGCGAGTACACCCACGTGTTGATCGACTTCACGCCGTTGGTCGCACCCGGCCGGCCGAGCTTGCCGTAGTGCTGCGGGCCCTTCTTCGACGAGCCGAGGCTGCCGCCGAAATCGAAGCTGCCGAAGTCAAAGGGGCCGACCATGCTGTCGGCGTGGACGGGCGCTGCGCCGACGGCCAGTGCGGCGGCAACGACAGCGGGCAGTGCGAGCGAGCACGCACGAGCGGTGGGACGCATTCGAGTCAACCTTCGATTCTCATCAACAAAGCGGTTTGGTAACGAAATGCTAACAGTGATTTCTGTGAGGTCGCTGGTGGTCCCCGTAGGAAGGGCCCTCAGCGTTCATCAGCTCCCGACGATGTCGTCGGCGTCGACGATCCGGTACGCGTAGCCCTGTTCGGCGAGGAACCGCTGCCGATGAGCCGCGTAATCGGCGTCGAGGGTGTCTCGCGCGACCACGGAGTAGAAGTGTGCCTGCCCGCCGTCACTCTTGGGCCGAAGCAACCGGCCGAGGCGCTGGGCCTCTTCCTGTCGCGACCCGAACGTCCCGGAGACCTGCACGGCCACCGACGCCTCCGGCAGATCGATGGAGAAGTTTGCGACTTTCGAAACGACGAGGCGGCCGATCTCGCCCCGGCGGAACGCGTCGAACAGGGCCTCGCGGTCCTTCGTCTTCGTCGATCCCTGGATGACCGGCGCGTCGAGCGCTTCGCCGAGTTCCTCGAGCTGGTCGAGGTAGGCGCCGATGATCAGCGTCGGCGAGTCCGGGTGGTGTTCCAAGATGGATTTCACGACGCCGACCTTGGTGTGCGCCGTCGAGCACAGCTTGTACTTCTCGTCGTTCTCGGCGACGGCGTAGGAGAGGCGCTCCTCGTCGGTCAGCGTCACGCGCACCTCGACGCACTCGGCCGGGGCGATCCAGCCCTGCGCCTCGATGTCCTTCCATGGCGAGTCGAACCGCTTGGGCCCGATCAGGCTGAACACATCGCCCTCACGACCGTCCTCACGGACCAGCGTCGCGGTAAGGCCCAGTCGGCGGCGCGACTGCAGGTCGGCGGTCATCCGGAACACCGGCGCGGGCAGGAGGTGCACCTCGTCGTAGATGATGAGCCCCCAGTCGCGCGAGTCGAACAGGTCGAGGTTGCGGTATTCGCCCTTCGATTTGCGGGTCATCACCTGATAGGTGGCGATGGTGACGGGCCGGATCTCCTTGCGCTCGCCGGAGTACTCGCCGATCTCCTCCTCGGTGAGCGAGGTGCGCGCGATCAGCTCCCGCTTCCACTGCCGGCCCGCGACGGTGTTGGTGACCAGGATGAGCGTCGTGGCACCGGCTTTGGCCATCGCAGCGGCACCGACCATCGTCTTACCCGCGCCGCAGGGCAGTACGACGACACCCGAGCCGCCCGCCCAGAACGACTCGGCTGCGAGCTCCTGGTAGTCGCGCAACTCCCAGTCGGCCTGGTCGAGCTCGATCGGGTGTGCCTCACCGTCGACGTAGCCCGCGAGATCCTCGGCGGGCCAGCCCACCTTGAGCAGGATCTGCTTGAGTCGTCCCCGCTCGGACGGATGCACAATGACGGTGTCGTCGTCGATACGGGCGCCGAGCATGGGGGCGACCTTCTTGTTGCGAAGGATCTCCTCGAGCACCGCGCGGTCGAAGCTGACCAGCGTCAACCCGTGCGCCGGGTGCTTGACCAACTGCAGACGGCCGAAACGCCCCATCGTGTCCACGATGTCCATCAGCAGCGGCTGGGGCACCGCATACCGGGAGTGGGTCACCAGTGCGTCGACGACCTGCTCCGCGTCGTGCCCCGCGGCGCGCGCATTCCACAGTGCCAACGGCGTCACGCGGTAGGTGTGCACATGCTCGGGCGCGCGCTCCAGCT
>DLKD01000056.1:0-449 GCA_002477755.1 Gordonia sp. UBA7599 | reverse complement strand
CGCGCTCCAGCTCGGCGAACGGGGCGATCGCGGCACGCGCTGCCGGTGCGCCGGGATGGTCGACCTCCAACAGGAGGGTCTTATCCGATTGCACGATGAGGGGTCCGTCGGTCACCCGGCCCATTGTCCACGAACCCCGAGCGCATGGAACGCCGGGCGCGTGCGAATTCAGTCGAGGAGTTCGACGGTGGTGATGCGGTGCACCGACAGTTCCACCTCGTCGCCCGAGCCGATCTCGCTGGCGATCACTTTCCCCGCTCGCACCAGCGCGACCTTGACGACGTGGTGCGACGCTTTGCCGTGGGAGTTCACGTATTCGACGCGCAGCCGTCGGCCCGAGCGTGCGGCGAGATTGATCAGCGCCGTCACCGACTCGCCGCCGCCGCGCGCCGACACCGTGCCGGTGCCCCGCGCGCTCGCGGCCTGCCCCGCGACTTCGTCGGCGGTGC
>DLKD01000093.1 GCA_002477755.1 Gordonia sp. UBA7599 | reverse complement strand
GCTCGTCGCTAACGCTCCTCACCCGCCCCGCACGTCCTTCGGTCCCGGCCACGCCGCTGTGCCAGGGGACCCTCGCATCAGCCGGGTCCCTCGCTTCGCTTCCCCGGCTGATGCTACCCCTGACACACCGTCGTGTCCAAGGCGCCATTGGACAAGTCGATCGGGCTTCGCCCTCACTCCTCGCTACGCTCGGCTTGTCCAAACCGCTCGCTGCGCTCGCTTGGCGCCCTGCCGGGGGCAAGCGGGCCGAGGCCCGCCCGAGAAAAAACCGGACCCGGCACACCGCAGCCGGGAAGGGGCCCCTGCGGCAAATGCTCGCTAGCTCGCATCCGCCTCCGGAACCCCCGAGACGAGGCCGCCGGCCGATCCCCACCGGTCGAGTGCACCTATTCGGCGCACCCTTCCCGGCGGGTCTGCGGCAGGCGTCCACCGCGGCGCCAGTCACTGCAGCGATGGGCTGGCTCAACGGGCGGCACAAGGCCTCCGAAGCCCGTTGAGGAGAGCCTGCGGAGAAACTCTGCTGGAAACTCTGCTGGAAACTCGCAGCGGTCTGAGGCTGTTTCTCCACAGGCGGTGACAAGGCCTTTCGTGACAGCACAACTGTCACTTTGGTGCCGCTCAAGTGCTGTTGTGGTGCCGCTCAAGTGCCGGTTTCGTGTCACTGAGACAGCACTGCCTCGGCGCACGACAGGAATGCGGCAGTTGTACTGTCACTCAACTACCGCTTTGTCGACCGACTACTGCCGCGGTAGTGACACCGTAGTGCCACTCTGCTGCCCTCTGGACACGAGAAAGCCCCCTGGAGACGTGCTCCAGGGGGCTGTCTGCGGGGCCTAGTTGCTGATGACGCGCAGTCGTGGCGTCGCCTCGGCCAACTCCTTGGCTCGAGCCACCCACCGCCGCAGCGTCGAGTACGGGACGTCCAGCTCGGTGCTCGTCTTCCGCAGCGACAGCCCGGACTCCTGCAGCACCAGGGCTTGGCGGATCAGATCTTCATCGGCGTCACCGCCCAGCGCCTCTGCCGTCTGCCGCGCCAGCTCGGCCAGCCGATCCTCGGCCGCCGCCGAACCGTGGCTCGGCCGGATCGGTTCGCGGCTCGGCCGCGGCTCACGCGCCTGATCCACATCATGGTTCGCCTCGCGGATCACCTCCTGAACCGGCTCGTGATCCGCCGGGTGATCCGCCTCGTGGCTCAGCCACTGATCCACCGGTTCATCCGAACCACGGCTCACCGTGAACCACTCCCGATTCGCCTCGCGGATCACCTCCTGGATCACCTGCTCGAGGTCTGCGGGGATCGGCTCGATGCCGACCTGATCCACCTCGTCGCCCTCGCGGATCACTTCCGGTTCACGCAGGTCAGAGGGGTGAGCCGCCTGATCCACCGGCTGAGCCGGTTCACGGATCACCCCGTGATCCACCGGCTGAGCCACAGGCGCCGAGCCGTGATCCACAGGCTGAGCCACCGGGGTCGGCTCACCCTGAGCCGCGTGCCGCGGAGCAGGCCGATCCACCGGCTGAGCCGCCTCGTGATCCGAGCCGCGGCTCACCACGTCGGCGCGCGCGTCGTCAGCGTCAGAATGAGCTTCCGTCGCGGACTCCACGCGATCGAGCAGATTGCCGGCGATCCGCGACCAGCGGCTCGGCTGACGATCCTCCGACACCTCAGCCTCCGCCGGGCGACGCAGGGACATGACATAGACCGTGCTCGCGATCATGAGGAGATCGGGCACCGCGGCCAGACCCAGGTTCAAGAACCAGGTGCCACCGGCGAACAGCTCGGTCAGCTCCACCACACTGAGCAACCCGATGTAGCTCGAAGCGAGCACCACCGCACCGAGCGAGCCCACGATGACGGTCGCGAGTGTCCGCTGCCACCCCGCAACGCCGCTGCGGACACCGAACGCGATCCCCTCGACCATCAGAAGCAAAGTCACCGGCAGGGCCCCACCGATCCACTTCGCTTCGGTCAAGACCTCGGCCGGGGCGATCAGCTCAGCGTGACGCACGTTGCCGTAGGAACTGACGACCACACTCAGCGCCAGGATCGCCCACCAGTACCAACTGGCGACCCTGTGCCAACCCTTCTCGCTCATGCCGCACCCCCCTTCGTGTGGCGCAGCATCTCGATGCCGGCCGGCGTCATCGCCGCAGCGCGCACGCCCAGGGTCTCTGACATCTCGGCCCAGAACTGTGCGACCCCGCGGTCGCACGGGCGACCCTCGACAGCCGCTGCGAGCTCACGCTCGAACTCAGCCCGCGAGAGCGGGCGCGTCTGCTTCTTCTTCATCACTGCCCCTCCTTCGGGCTCATAGATCTCTTGCTGCTGGGTACGACGTCGGTCAGGTGAGGAGTCATGACGCACCGCCTTCAGCGCCCATGCTCGGCAGCGGGGACCCGGCGAACGGGTCCTCGAAGTCAGGTTCGTAGGCCGGCTCAGGTGTCTGCGAGGCAGCTGGAGTAGCGGGCTCGGTAGGGCTCCACGCCCGCCAGGACGCACCGCCTTCAGCGCCCATACTCGGCAGCGGGGACCCGGCGAACGGATCGTCGGGGTTGACGGCGACCGGAGCAGCCGGTGCGGCGGGAGCCGCGGGCGTTGCCGGAGCCTGGTAGGCGGGCTCGCTCTCGGCCTGTGGGCCGTCCTGGTCAACGACCTCTGCCGGGTTCGGGCGTTCCGTCCCGCGAGCATCGATCTCGGCAAGCACAGCGGCGCGCTGGCGATCAGCAATCTCGGCCTGTGACCACCCAGGCCGACGCACAAGACCCCGATACTTCTTCGCCTGGCGGTACAGAGGGAACGTGCAGTGCTTGGTCCGCTCCTTCTCGTAGCCGAACTGGGTGTTCTCCGCATCGACCTTTGCCTTCGGAACCTGGGGGTTACTCCAGTCGACCAGGTCGTACAGATAGATCAGCAGCTCAGGCTCAGTCATTGCCCCCGACGGCCGCATTTCCCTCAAGTCATCCGAGTCCGGCTTGCGCGCCACCATGAAAGGGCTGTCAGGGTCGGTGTCGATCACGTTGACAAGCGCCTGCCAGAACTTGCCGGATGCCATCTGCCGCTCCTGGGTCGGCATGTTCTTCTTGCACCAGCCCCGGAAGAGGTCGCACATGAACTGTCGAGGCACCAAATCCCAGGTCAGATCGTTCTTGACCTCGTTCCAGAAGGCCAACACCGAGTCGTTGCTCTCCCGGAAGCGAGCCAGCGCCTCGCGGCATTTCCGTGGCTCCGGTAGCTCGTCATAGTCCATCGTCAGTACGCGCTTGAGCACGTATTCCAGCACCTCGGGCCGGCCGAGATAGTCCTCCTTGATGTACGGCCGCTCGATACCCGTGAAGCACTTGGTGAACGGCAGCAGAATGAATCGCCTCAGCAGCGACGGCGACTTGTCGCGGAACACCGGCTCCTCGTTGAGGCACTGGACCATGAAGCCGAAGTGCTGGTGCGAGACCACCGGCCGGTTCTTGCGGTTCACCAAGATCACGTCGTTGGTGATCACTGCCTTGAAGTTCGCGCTGTCCTCGATGAACGTCCCGACCGGGTTCTCATCAACGAGGATCGCCGTGGAGCTCAGCAGTGGCTCCAGGCGGAACTCCCGACCGAAGTCAGCGATCGGAATGCTCGCCGCAGACGCGCCCACGAGGTTGCGCATGAGCCGCACGAGAGTGCCCTTACCGTTATTGCCCTTAACCGAGAACGGCAGCAACGCCTTGCGCCAGCTCGTGTAGGGGCGAGCCACAGCGCCCACGCACTTCCAGAGCAGATCGACGACCTCGGGGTCATCATCGAGGGAAGCCATCCAGGACTCGACATCCCAGATCTCGCCGTCAGGCATCTCGATCTCGACGTTCTCGGCATCCGGGTTCCAGGCGACCTCGAGTTTGCCCAAGAAGACATGCTCGGGGCTGAACTCGCGAAACGTCGGGTTGCCGCAGTTGTACTCCACGACCCCATTGCGGCACGGAATCAGATTCGCGTCCGGCGCGTAGGTCCTACGCGGCGACGATGACCGCAGCACACCCATGAGCTCGGAAAATGCCTTGTCACTCAGCGGGAAATAGGACGAAGCCAGCGCATGGAGCTTCGATTCCTGTGTCACGTGGAGCCCGTAGGTGTCACTGGCCGGATCATCGTCGTAGTAGGCGACCAGCGGCTCGCCATCGGCCCGCTTGCCTTGACCCGCAGAACCTGCGGCTCGTGTATCCGGCACAATCGCCACCACCCCATGCAGTTCCTGCAGCAGTGGGGCCAGATCCGTCGGGATCAGATCCTTCGTGCCGGTCTTCGGCGGGAACGGACCCAGAATCTCGCCGCTCTTGATTCGCTCGATCTGCATGGCGAACTGGCGATTGATCTCACCGACGATCATCGCCCGGATTGCCGGAGGAGCCGGGCGCCGTTCCCGGGGCAACGTGCGGATCTGCGCGGCAATCCACCCAGCCGCATGAGCACGCAGCAGACCGATCGGAGCGCCGTAACCGGGCTCCCGAGTGGTACCAGGCCCCGGCGCCTCCGGGGACGCCACAGGCCCTTCCAGGGACGCACCGGGACGCTGCGGAGAAGCGACAACCTCTCCCGCATCCGGGCCCGCGAACTTATCATCGGACACGGAAGTCCGATATGCTGTAGTCATCAATCAGTCCAATCTCATCGCACAGGGATTTGGTTGAAGGACTCCCCGAGGGCGTCGGTGTTGCCATCACCGGCGCCCTCAAGTCATTTCTCAGGCGATGGCCACGAAAGCCTCGTTCGCCTGCAGGGTGTACAGCTCGCGCAGTCGCTCGACCACGCTCAGCGGCAGCTGCCAGTGCCCACGAGGACCACGGCGTACCGCCGGGAGCTCTCCGCGGTAGACCATGCGGCGCACCGCATAGGCGGGGACACCCGCCGCCTTGGCCACTTGCACCAACGGCCGCAGATCCTCGCACTCCACATGCTCGACCGGTGTCAGCATCTCGACCCCTTCCTCCGTCTCCGGCTTTCGTGCAGCTGTTCATTTGCTCAGCTGCACCCTCACCATACGAAGAAACGGGGCGACCCCGCTGACACCAGGAAGCTACAAAAGCCCAGGTCAGAAGGCGCGAAGGACGCCAACGACAATCGCTGAGAGCCGGGCCGAGATGACGTCACCTGTCGCCTCAGACTTTCTCGGAACCGGCCATATTCGCAGGTCGCAGCCGCTACCGAATAACACCGCTGGGTGACGTCATGAGCACACGAGCAATTACTCCGCAAGACCTGTGCAGCAACGAAGATGTGATCTTCGTCACAAAACGGTGGTGCAAGCTGCAACTTTCGCGCGCTGCTTTATACTTATATGTATAAACACCGGCGTCGGCGACTGCCTCCTACATCGTGACCCAGGTCGCTGCACGGCAACGACTTCGCACAGTCAAGCGAGCCGCCGCCATCCACCGTCGTGGCCCTCCCCGCAACGCGACACGAAACCAGCACTTAAGTGGCACTTGAGTGACAGCAAAGTGGCACCAAAGTGACAGTAGTGCTGTCACGAAGGGGTCTGTCCCAAAAATGTTCCAGGATTTTTGGGACAGCGTTTTCGCAGGTCAAAGACTTGCGCTGTTGCATTTCCCCAGGTCGCTCATCTGTCCCAAATCCGTGGCAGGTCGAAGCCACTCTTGTGAAAGCCACGGCCAGAACAATCCTGCGAACTCTACTGCTCTCAAATTTGGGACAAACACACCTGAAACAGCACTTCACCTGCGAAAACACTGTCCCAAATCCAATAAACAAGATTGGGACAGATCACCAGGAAACAACGCTCTACCTGCGAAAACACTGTCCCAAATCTGTACCACCAGATTTGGGACAGCTGGGACAAGTCTGGGACACGACCGTCTCGCCACCGCAGGCAGGCCACTGAAGCCCCGTTACCTTCTTCGTAGTCCCGCACCGCGGGGCCACGGTCGCCAAGTTCGGTATGACTTCTTGCCCCTGTCTCTCGAATGATCCGGGGGGTGGTGTCGCCGAACCTGGTGACGTCGATGGACCGCTGATAGGGACAGGGCCGCCTGTTTGCATCGAGCACCGGGCAGGTCTCTTCGTAACGTGGGTGCCGGGTGTCGACGTCTGATCGGTGACCGTCCGGAGCGGAACGAAAGGCACGCTTCATGGACCCGACCTACGCCGTGTTCTGCGGCATCGACGTGGGCAAAGGCGAACACCACGCCGTCGGACTCGACCCCGCCGGCACCCGCCTGTTCGACAAAGCCCTGCCCAACGACGAAGCCAAACTGCGGACCGTGTTCGACCGCCTGGCAGAACACGGCCCGGTGTTGGTGATCGTCGACCAGCCGAACACGATCGGTGCCCTGCCGGTCACCGTCGCCCGCGCCTGCGGACACGCTGTGGCGTACTTGCCGGGGTTGACGATGCGGCGCGTCGCCGATCTGTACCCCGGCCAGGCCAAGACCGACGCCCGAGATGCGTTCATCATCGCCGACACCGCCCGCACGATGCCGCACACGCTGCGCCGGATCGATGTCGGCGACGAGGCCCTGGCTGAGCTCGGGGTGCTCGTCGGGTTCGACGACGACCTCGCCGGTGAGGCCACCCGGATCAGCAACCGCATCCGCGGATTGCTCACCGGAATCCACCCTGCCCTCGAACGGGTTCTCGGTCCCAGGATCGCGCATCCGGCGGTCCTCGAAATCCTGTCGCGATGTGGCGGGCCGGTCGGCATCCGCAAAGCGGGCAAACGCCGACTCACCACACTCGCAACCAAGCATGCCCCGCGGATGGGCGCCCGACTGGCCGAGGAAATCCTCACCGCGCTCGATGCCCAGAGCGTGACGGTGCCAGGCAGCAACGCCGCCGAGATCGTCCTGCCGAAGCTCGCAGATTCCTTGAAAGAGGTTCTGCAACAGCGCAAGAGCATTGCTGAAGATGTGGAGAGGATGCTCGATGACCACCCTCTTTCCCAGGTCCTGATGTCGATGCCCGGCGTCGGCGTCAGGACCGCAGCCCGGATCCTGCTCGAGGTCGGTGACGGCTCGGCGTTCGCCTCTGCGGCGCATCTGGCGGCCTACGCCGGTATCGCCCCGGTGACCCACCGTTCCGGCTCGTCGATCCGTGGTGAGCACCCCGCCCGGTCGGGTAACCGCAAACTCAAACGGGTGTTGTTCCTGTCCGCTTTCGCCGCGTTACACGACCCGACCAGTCGCGCCTACTACGACCGCAAACGCGCTGAGGGCAAGAAGCACAATGCCGCGTTGATCTGTCTGGCACGCCGTCGCTGCGACGTCCTCTACGCCATGCTCAAGAACAAGACCTTCTACCGCACCCCCGCTGCTGCCCCCGCTTGACCAAACCATAGGGACACCCCCCGCGGCATGCACTCCACCAACACGTCCTGACCAACCGCGCTGTGCCACAGCACTGTGGAGTTAAGACGTGAAAAGGACGCCATGCCTGCAGGGACTACGCCACCGCAGGCAGACCGCCGAGGTCCTGCCCAGCAGTGCATGCGCTCCACCAACACGTCGTGACCCACCGGACCCAGCCACAGCAGCACGCCGCCGTCCTCGCCAGCGGCCCTGGCCGGCCTCGTGCCTCGGCAGGCCACCACCGCCGCCTGCCAGCCATCCGGGGGCCTCAGCGGGTCACCGACGCTGCTTGGCGGCACCCTTCCGCGGCATGGTCGCCGTCTTCTTCACCGCCCGGCGCCGCCGCGGTCGCTCCGGCTCCTCCTCCACGACGCTCGGCTGCGCAGGCCCCTGCCGCATCCACACCGCGGCCATGGCCTCTGGCAGGTCACTGAGCCCCGCTGCTGTCCATGCACCGACGGACTTCAACCGCGCCAGCTCCGCGATAGGCCGCAGCAGCACACCGCCGTCCAGGTCCGGCGCTTTCATCGCGATCTCGATGTCATCGACCACCGTCCGGGCACCCTCGCTGTGGGAGAACCACCGCATCGAGACGTTCTCTCGCAGCCACACGTTGCGCTCGGTGTGGCCGGCCGTTGCCCACCACTGGCCGAACGACTCTCCCGTGCCCTCGTACCGCCACTGCGCGGGCTCCTGCGGCATCGCCGCCAACTCCTCCCGCCGCGCCGCCAGCGCCGCGATCCGCTCATCCAGCCGCGCCCGCTGCGGCGTGCCGCGCTTGTACGCGCCGGTGCCGAGCGCATCGGTGAGGTCAGCCAGTGCCTCGTCCACCTCAGCGAGCTCGTCGCTGTGGTCGCTGCCCTCGTACCAGACACGCTGCATTCGCTCCATGTCGCCGAGCACGCTCAGCAGGCGGTCCTCGAGTGTCTGCTCGGCCAGCCGCAGTGGGATGCTGCGGTTCTCGCACGTGGCTGCGTACTGGGCCGAGGCGCAGCGATACCGGGGCTTGCGGCCCTGGCCGCCCTTGAGCCGGTACGCTCTGCGACCACACACTCCACAGACCAGTACCCCGGTGAGCAGCCCTGTGGTGCGCTTGGTCGGCTCTTGGCGGTTTTCGCGGTTCGCCAGTTCCTTGGCCACACGATCGAACATCGACCTGCTCAGGATCGGATCGGCCCGCACCAGCGGCCTACCGCTGTCGTCGGTCAGCACCCGCTCCGGTCCCAGCACGCGGTGCCCCCGGCTGTCGCGCACCGGATTTCCGTCCTCGTCGAGCACCGGCTCCCGGCCGACGACCTGTCCCAGCAGTGTGCGAGAGGTCAGCGCGCGCTTGAGCGGCGCCGAGTGCCACTCATAACCCCGGACCTCGCGGCCGCGCAGCTGCGCGAAGCGGTCTTTCGGCGTCAGCACTCCTCGCCGCGTCAGGTCGTGAGCGATCGCCCGTAGAGGCTCACCCGCGAGCACGCGCTTTACGACCTCGTGGATCACCTCGACCTGCTCAGAATCCTGCACCAGACGCCACTCACCCTCGACCCGCTCCGGTCGGTACCCCCATGGCGGTACGCCGCCACGCCATTTCCCGGCGCGGAAGTTGTGCGTGAAAGCGGCGTGATTCCGCGTCGCAATCGCCGCCAGTTCCATCTCCGCGACCTTGGCGACCAGCAGCGCGATGATGTCGCCGAAGGGCTGCGTGAGATCCAGGAAAGACTCTGTGGCGCTTACCAATACGATTCGATGATCCTGCGCCCACCGGATCATCTCCGCCAGATCGAGCAGCCGCCTGACGAGGCGATCCATCCGGTAGAAGACCAGCACGTCGACCTCGTGATGGCGCTCACGCAGCCACCGCCCGAGCTCCGGTCGATCGAAAGGCGTTGTCGCGCCGGCGCTCACGTCCAGGTCCTCGGCCACGCCGATGACCTCGTAGCCGCGCTGCTCGCACAGTTCTCGGCACGCCTGCAGCTGCCGCTCCGGTGACGTGGTCGCCTCGGTCACCCGCGACAGCCGTACAACGATCAGCGCCCGCTTCGCTACCTTCTTCTTCGCTACCCCCATTTGTCGGATCATACGACACGGTAGTAAAGCCGAACAGCGGAGTACGCCATCGGGACGATTGCCGCCGCGGGCTTTGGCGCGCTGCTTTACACCGTCGTCACCGGTAATTCGGTGGTCAGTGCGTTGACGAACATCATCGCCAAGGCACTGACGACGACGGTCGGGTGAGCGCGGGCTACCTGCTCTACCGCCGGATGCACGGTCTCCTGCGTGACGAGTCGGGTATGGCGACTGTCGAGGCGGCGTATGCGATCGCGGCGATCAGCGTCGTCCTCATGTTGTGCGTGGGTGGGTTGGCGGCCATGACGACGACGCTGCGGTGCGCCGACGCCGCGCGTGAGGTGGCCCGGTTGACCGCAGCCGGCGATGCCCGTGCCCGGTCGGTCGGTGCCGCCGCGGCGCCCGGAGGAGCCCGCATTGCCGTCGAGCAGCGGGGCGACGAGGTAGTCGTCCGGGTCGAGGCCGGCGTACCGCTTCTGCCGTTGCTGACCGTCGGAGGTAGCGCTATCGCGCTCATGGAACCGCGCGAGGACGACAGTGATGCACCTGCGCCGGCCTCTCCGTGAGGGTGACGTGGCGACGGTTCGGTGGTCGGTGGTGCGACGGGTGCACGACGAGGATGGTTCGGCCACGGTCCTCGGGGTGGCGGTCATCGCCTGCCTGGTCGTGCTGACGGCGTCGTTGGTCCTCGTCGGGACGGCCGTGGTGGCGCGCCACCGTGCCACCGCCGCCGCCGAACTCGCCGCACTGGCAGCGGCATCGGCCGCGCTCACCGGCTCGGCGGAGCCGTGCGCCGCCGCCGAGCGGTTGGTGCGCGCGCAAGGCGACTCGTCGTTGCGGTTGGCGTCGTGCGAGCTCGACGGCGAGTTCGTCGACGTCGAGGTCGCGGTGCCGGTGCGCCTGAGCCATTTCGGTGTCCGCAGCGCATCTGCCCGCGCCCGTGCCGGTCCGGTCGGCGCAGAGTGAGACTGCCGCTCCGCCGGGTCATATGTGCAGGGTCGGTAGTCGAGGCCTTACTGCAGCGAGACGCCTAGCTTGTCCGCCATGACCCGGATCATGTGCTGGACGCCGATCTCGTTGCGGCCGATGACCATGTGGTCGTGCTGGCCGTGGCGGACCCCTTGGCCGCATTGAGGCAGCATCACGAAATCCTCGTCGCGCACGGCGGCGTGGACCTGGCTGAAGATCTCGTCGTACATCTGTCGCTGCTCGTCGCTCTGCGCCGGATACTTGGCCATCCAGCTGTGGCGGACCGTGCAGCGCGTCGCCGAGTGCTCCGGGAGGATGTCGATCACCTCGACCCCCACCGGGCTGTTGGCCAGAATGAGGTTGGGGTAGACCCAGTAGATGATGCCCATCTGCGCCACCGGATCCCAGCTGTCGCCGGGTTCGGTGCCCTGCAGGTCGAGGATCCAGTTGAACGGGAAGCCGATGCGGTGGTGGTCGCCGAACTCGTCGTAAGCGTGGGTGTTCGCCAGCGTGCTGCGCCCAATGATGCTCTGCCCGTGGACGAAGGGGAAATGGTAGCCCTCCGCGAAGGCTTCCAGTGCTCCCTTCCAGCTCACCTCTGAGGTAAGCGAGCGCTCGTCGTGATAGCCGAAATCTTGGTAGTTCCACCGGGCGAGTTCGGCGTTCATCGGACCCAGGTGCGCGTCGAGGTCGATCTCGGCGCCAGCGGTGAGGACCGCCCAGATGAAGCCATGGCGCTCTTCGTTGGGGAGTTCGACCAGTCCGTACTCGTCGCGGTCGATGGCCTCGAAGCCAGCGGCTCCGGGTACCCCCTTGAGGCGGCCCTTGTTGTCGTAGACCCACGCGTGATACGGGCAGGTGAACTTGCGCGAGTTGCCAGCGCCGCAGGCCGGCATGGCGCCCCGGTGGCGACAGTAATTCAAGAACACGTGCGCCTGGCCATCGCGATCGCGCGTGATCAGCAACGAGTCGCCAATCACGGACCGGACGACGTAGTCGAAGCTGTTGGGGATCTGCGCGCTCGCCAGTACCGCCAGCGGCGCGCGCCGCAGGATCGTCGACTCTTCGATATCGGCGAGCTTGTCGTCGTTGTAGTAGTTCAGTGGCACGCGCAGGATGTCGTCGGCCATGTCGGTGGTTTCGGCGAGGGCGAGCGAGAGGGCGTGACGGGTGAGCTCGGGGCCGAGCTCGACCGGCTGGGACTGCATCGTCGTCATCGGGCTTCTCCTAGCGTCGGGCTGCGCGCATCTGTAAGCGATCTGAGCGTCGACCATACACTTATTCGGAAAAGTGTCTACCCTTGTTGAGGCGGGGTTTCGGCAACGCGGCTGGCGTTGGTCAGGACGAGGAGAGGCGATGCGCACACACGGTTGGGCCGGATCGACTCCTGCCGACAACGAAGCTGCGGTGAAGCGGATCCTTGACGGCGCGGCATCGTTGATCGAGGAGGGGCGCGCCGTGAGCGTCCAATCGGTCGCGAGGCAGGTGGGGATCACCCGACAAACGCTCTACCGGTACTTCCCCGACGCGGAGTCGATTCAGCGCGAGGTCGCCAGGGAAGCGAGCGCCGACCTATTGGCGGGGCTGGCTACCGCCCTCGCTGACGTTGTGGATCCGGCCGAGGCCGTCGTCGAGGGAATCGCCACGTGCTACGAGCTCCTGCGGGATAACAGGCGCTTCGCCCTGCTTTTCGATCGGAGCGGGTCCGGGGGCGTGTTGGAGGACGTGACGTCGGAGTCCGCGGTCGGTGCCGGTCGAGCAATTTTGGGGAGCCTGGGTGTCGACTGGCAGCAGGCCGGGTGGGACGACGACGACCTCGACGGGCTCGTCGAGTTCATGCTCCGAATGCTGATATCCCTGATCGTTGATCCCGGTGACCGTGCCCAGACCCGCGAAGCATTGCGCAACTTCCTGGATCGGTGGGTTGCCCCCGCCGTGGCGTGCAAGCGCGGCGATTGGATTCGAGTGTGAGGACCTTCGACTGGGATGTCTTTGAGCAGTTCCTGACCGACGAGATCGTGCGATGCGTGGACGACGCCGGTGCGCGCAACCCGGATTCGCTGCCGCGCGCCGCGGCGCTCTTCGACCTGCACGCCCGGGACATGCTGGTGCTGTTTCCCGCAGTTGCAGTGACGCACGACCGGGCCGAGAACTCGGAGCCGTGGGCGGTTCATCCAGGGGATTGGTCGTGGCAGGCCGAGACATCGCGTGACGGTGATCGTTGGGCCGCAGTGCTCACCGCTTTCGCCGGTTCGGGTGGACAGGTCTGGGAGCAGGTGACCGATCGCTACTTCGATACATTGGTCCGGGCGTGCCGGCGCGCGACTGTGGCGCTGACCTTGGAGGGCGGCGTTGCCGCGGACTTCTCGGTCGCGGCCATCGGCGACGACGACGGAGATCTGCACAGTCGCTGCCTGACGCCGGTGCAGCTGTCGCATCGGCTACCCCGGATCAGCGCGAGGCGCCGGGCGCTCGCCCGCCTCGCCACGCTGCCACCGACTAGCCGTACCGGCGAGCTGGTCGGGCTCTTGGAGGATTGGCGATCCCAGGATCCGGGACTGCTTGCGGCGGCTGGCGCGATGCTCGGGGAGCTGGGCCGGCCTGGTAGCGCAGCCATTGCCGCATTGTTGGCGCGTCGGCCGGTGGACGCCGAGTCGTGGCCGGTCTGGGCCGACGTCGCCGATCAGATCCCCGTTGTCGCTGCCCCACTTGTCGACGTGTTGTTCGAGACGCTTGGGGATCGGGGGGTGCCCCACCGGGTCCGTGCTCGTGCGGCGTCGTCGTTGGCCTGGCTGGGCTATCTGGGGGAAATCGCCCCTGCTCTGGCGAGTCTGCCGTCCGAGGTCGCACTGGATGTGATCGCCCGCCGGTATCTATCCGAGTCTAAACGGGGTCGCCTTGACTATTCCCCACTGGAGAAGGTGTTCGACCGCCGTCCCGAACTACACGACGCGCTACTGGCGCGGCTGTCCGCCACCGAGATGCACGACACCGACGCCGCAGACATCGCGACGGCCCTTGCTGCTATCGACTCGCCGTGGCCGTTCATCCGCCAACATGCGTCGGTGGTCATGCTTACCGCACATGTTTGATCTGCCGAGGACGCGTGTCCCCGGCGATACGCGGTCAAGACTCCAGGAGTCGGCGCGAGCCTGACCGCGCTCGACCCCACACCGTTTCGTCAACCCAGCATCAGTCGATGCTGGATTGACGAAACGGTGTTGGGTGGTTGGGGTCAGCCCAGCAGGCGGCCGATCAACTCGAGCACCGCGATGGCCCCGGACTTGTCGAGCGGCTCGTTGCCGTTCCCACATTTGGGCGACTGGACGCACGACGGGCAGCCCTTCTCGCACCCGCACGACGACACCGCCTCACTCGTGGCGGCCACCCACTCGCCAAACGCCGCATAGCCGCGGTCGGCGAAACCCGCACCGCCGGGATAGCCGTCGTAGACGAAGACGGTGGGCAGACCGGTGTCGGGGTGGATGTTGGTGGACAGCCCGCCGATGTCCCACCGGTCGCACGTCGCCACCAGCGGCAGCATGCCGATCATCGCGTGTTCCGCGGCATGCAGCGCGCCGGGCAGGTTCACATCGGTGACCCCGACGGCCGCCAGTGCCTCCGGGGTCAGCGTGTACTGCACTGCCCGGGTCGGCAGCGTCTGCGCCGGCAGGTCGAGCTCAACCGAGTCGAGGATCTCGCCGCTGTGCAACTTGCGCAGGTACCCGACGACCTGCGAGGTGACGGTTACCTCGACCAGCGCCACATGCAGAGCGCCCCGGTCGACCACCTGCTCCATGGCGACCACCTCGATGTCGGTGGTCTCCCGCGGTGAGGTCGTCCAGTCCGGCTCCTCCGGGTGTGCCAGCGCCAGACCGTCGTCGAGGTCGAGCTCGTCGACGACGAACGACCGTCCTTGATGGATGTGCACCGCGCCGGGGTGCACCGTCGAGAGGGCCCGGACGGTGTCGACCGTGCCCAGCAGCTGCGACGTGGACGTGTCGACGATGAGGATCTGCCCGCCGATTCCACCCCGGATGTCGATCTCGGCGTGTGGCTCAAGCCCCGCCGAGAGGTACCACCCTGCCTTGCGTCGTCGGAGCAGGCCGTCGGCGGTCAGCTCGTCCACGACGTCGGCGACCCCGAGGCGTTGCACCTCGTCGGGTTTGAGCGGCAGCTCGGCGGCCGCGCACAGCAGGTGCGGTTTGAGGACGTAGGGGTTCATCGGGTCGAATACCGTCGCCTCCACCGGCTTGCGCAGCAGCGCCTCGGGGTGGTGCACGAGGTAGGTGTCCAACGGGTCGTCGCGCGCGACGAGGACGACCGCCGACGCCGCCCCCCGTCGACCGGCCCGCCCGGCTTGTTGCCAGAACGACGCGACGGTGCCTGGGTAGCCGGCGATGACGACGGCGTCGAGGCCGCTGATGTCGACGCCGAGTTCCAGCG
>DLKD01000067.1 GCA_002477755.1 Gordonia sp. UBA7599 | reverse complement strand
AACTTCTGCATCATCGCCCATATCGACCACGGCAAGTCCACCCTGGCCGACCGCATGCTGCAGCTCACCGGCGTGGTCGAGGAGCGGCAGATGCGCGCCCAATACCTCGATCGCATGGACATCGAGCGCGAGCGTGGCATCACCATCAAGGCGCAGAACGTGCGCCTGCCATGGCAGGTCGAAGAAGCCGACGGCAGCAAGACCGATTACGTCATCCACCTCATCGACACCCCCGGCCACGTCGACTTCACGTACGAGGTGAGCCGTGCCCTCGAGGCGTGCGAGGGGGCGGTGCTCCTCGTCGACGCCGCTCAGGGCATCGAGGCGCAGACGCTGGCCAACCTGTACCTCGCGATGGAGAACGACCTGGAGATCATCCCGGTCCTCAACAAGATCGACCTGCCCGCCGCCGATCCGGAGCGCTACGCCGCGGAGCTCGCCCACATCGTCGGCTGCGAGCCCGACGAGGTGCTGCGCGTCTCGGGCAAGACCGGCGAGGGCGTTGCCGAACTTCTGGACCGTGTCATCGAGAAGGTACCGGCTCCAGTCGGCGATCCGGATGCGCCGGCCCGGGCGATGATCTTCGACTCCGTCTATGACACCTACCGTGGCGTGGTCACCTATGTCCGCGTCGTCGACGGCAGGATCGTGCCTCGCGAGAAGATCGCGATGATGTCGACCGGTGCCACCCACGAGTTGCTCGAGGTCGGCATCGTCTCGCCCGAGCCCAAGCCGAGCAAGGGCCTGGGCGTCGGGGAGGTCGGCTACCTCATCACCGGGGTGAAGGACGTCCGACAGTCAAAGGTCGGCGACACTGTGACCACTGCCCGCAATGGTGCGCAGAAGGCGCTGACCGGCTATCGCGAACCTGTTCCGATGGTCTACTCGGGCTTGTATCCGGTGGACGGCTCGGACTACCCGGTGCTGCGCGAGGCGTTGGAGAAATTGCAGCTCAACGACGCCGCGCTCACTTTCGAGCCGGAGACCTCGGTGGCGCTCGGGTTCGGTTTCCGATGCGGCTTCCTGGGCCTGCTGCACATGGAGATCACCCGCGAGCGCCTTGAGCGCGAGTTCGACCTCGACCTGATCTCCACCGCCCCCAACGTCGTCTACCGGGTTGTCATGGACGATGGGGCCGAGCACATCGTCACCAACCCGTCGGACTGGCCGTCGGGCAAGACGAAGGAGATCTTCGAGCCCATCACGAAGACGACGATCATCGCGCCCAGCGAGTACATCGGCGCGATCATGGAGCTGTGCCAGTCCCGGCGCGGGGAGCTCGGCGGCATGGACTACCTCTCGGAGACGCGCGTCGAGATCCGCTACACGCTGCCGATGGCCGAGATCATCTTCGACTTCTTCGACTCGTTGAAGTCGCGCACGCGCGGCTACGCCAGCCTCGACTATGAGGAGTCGGGGGAGGCTGCGGCCGACCTCGTGAAGGTCGACATCCTGCTGCAGGGCGAGGCCGTCGACGCGTTCAGCGCGATCGTCCACCGCGATGCGGCCTATGCGTACGGCAACAAGATGGCGCTCAAACTCAAGGAACTGATTCCGCGCCAGCAGTTCGAGGTACCGATCCAGGCCGCGATCGGCTCCAAGATCATCGCCCGGGAGAACATCCGGGCGATCCGCAAGGACGTGCTGGCCAAGTGCTACGGCGGTGACATCAGCCGTAAGCGCAAGCTGCTGGAGAAGCAGAAAGAGGGCAAGAAGCGGATGAAGACGATCGGCCGCGTCGACGTCCCGCAGGAAGCCTTCGTTGCCGCGCTCTCCTCCGACGCCGTCGGAGACAAACCGAAGGGGAAGTGACCCGTTGTCGCAAGCCGTGACCAATCCCGTGCTCGCCGCCAGCCCGCTGCCCTATGGACTTCCCGATTTCGACGCGATCTCCGATGACGATTTCGAGCCCGCGCTCACCGAGGCGATGGCTGACCAGCGCGCCGAGGTGGCGGAGATCATCGCGAACCCGGAGCCGCCCACCTTGGCGAACACTGTTGTGGCACTGGAGAACTCGGGTCAAGCGCTCGCATCTGCCGCACGCGTCTTCTACGGCGTCCTCGGCCCCGATTCGACGCCGGCGCGCAACGACATCGCCGCGCGCCTGGCACCCGCGCTGGCCGACCACCGCACCGGGATCCTCGCCGATCCGGCGCTCTTCGCCCGGCTGTCGGCGGTATGGGAGGCGCGCGACGAGCTGGACCTGGACGTCGACGAGCACCGATTGGTCGACAAGCAGTACCGCGACGCGGTGCGTGCCGGAGCCGCACTCGACGAGCAGGGGCGCGAGGAGATGCGGCGCATCACCACCCGGCTCGCCGATCTGACCACCGAGTTCGGACGCCTCATCCTCGAGGAGGCCAACGACGGTGCGGTGCATTTCGACGATGCGACGCAGTTGCACGGACTTTCGGCGGGCGAGCTTGCCGCCGCGGCGGCCAAGGCTGTCGAGGCCGGTGTCGACGGTTACCTGGTTGCCCTGGAACTGCCCACGAGTCAGGCCAGCGTCACCGAACTCACCGATACGCAGGCGCGCCAACGGGTGTTCGGCGCGTCGCTGGCGCGGGGGAGCAGGGGCAACGAGTTCGACACCCGTGCCCTGATCGCACAGATCGTCGCCCTGCGTGCCCGGCGCGCTGAGCTGCTCGGTTACCCCGACCACGCGGCCTACGTCGTCGACGAGGAGACGGCGCCCAGCGTCGATGCCGTCGAGGCTTTGCTGAGTCGACTCGTCGATGCGGTGACCCCCGCCGCGGAGGCGGAGGCGGAGGCTTTGCGGGCACTCGCCGGAGGGGAGTTGACCGCCGCGGACTACACGTTCTGGCTCGCCCGTCACCAGGAGACCGCCACCGACGGCGAGGGCGCGGCCGATTCACCGTTCGAGCAGTACTGCGAACTCGACCGCGTGCTGCGCGACGGAGTGTTCTTCGCCGCCGGCCGACTCTACGGCTTGACGTTCGCACCACGCCCCGACCTGCGCGGCTATCACCCCGACGTCGCGGTGTTCGAGGTCTTCGACGACCGCGGTGAGGGGTTGGGCCTCTACTTGGCGGACCTATACGCGCGCTCCACCAAGCGTGGCGGGGCGTGGATGACGTCGTTCGTCGAGCAGTCCCGCGAGCAGGGCACCAAGCCCGTCGTCGTCAACGTCATGAACATCCCGCACCCGGCCGACGGGCAGCCGACGCTGCTGAGTCTCGACCTGCTGATGACGCTGTTCCACGAGTTCGGCCATGCGTTGCACGGATTGCTCTCCGATGTGCGTTTCGTCTCGCAGTCGGGCACCTCGGTGCCGAGGGACTTCGTGGAATTCCCGTCCCAGGTCAACGAGCACTGGGCACTGCACCCCGATGTCGTAGCGAACTATGCGCGCCACGTCGAGACCGGTGAACCGGCCCCGGCACACCTGGTCGAGAAGGTGCGGGCGACTGGGACCATCGAGCCCGCGCACGCCACCGTCGAATACCTCGGCGCCGCGATCGTCGACCTCGGTTGGCACCGGCTGGCCGACGACGAGATCGCCGCACTCGACCCGGCCGCCGAAGGTGCGGACGCCGATGGCTCGGTCGCGGCGGTCGAGCGGCGTTCGCTGCAGCGCCTCGGTGCGTACAACCCGCTGATCCCGCCGCGCTATCTGGGTCCGTACTTCAACCACATCTTCGCCGGTGGCTACTCCGCGGCCTACTACGCCTACGTGTGGTCAGAAGTCCTGGATGCGGCCACGCGCGAGTGGTTCGACGCGAATGGCGGCCTGCGCCGCGAGCTGGGGCAGCGCTTCGCGTCGACGATCCTGTCGAAGGGTGACAGCGTCGAGCCGCTCGCCGCGCACCGCGAGTTGATCGGGCAGATCGCGCCGGTCGGACCACTGTTGCGCCGCCGCGGTCTGGCGTAGGCGCGACGACTATGCTGGGACGGGTGCGCAGCAGCGCTTTTCAATCACGCTGATTCGTAAGTGGGTGGCGACGGTGACCGGTTTACGCACCTGGTGGGACGGTGTCGAGGAATGGCTCATCCGCCTGCCCTTCGTGCCCCAACTGCTGGTCACGCTGGTTGTCGTGGTGCCGCTGGCGATCGTGGCCGCAATGGTGCTGTCACAGGTTGTGGAGGTCGTCACCGGAGTGGCCGCGTGGTTGGGCTCGGCCGTGTCATCGGTATGGAAATCGCAGGTCATCGCCCGATTCCCGGCCCGGCCGGGAACAAGTGAGCCCGGCCCAGTCGCCGCGTCCCCGGTGGGCGCCCCGTCGGCGGAGTCGGCGCCGTGAAGCGCTCGCCGGTCACCTGGGCACTGCTGGCGCTGATGGTCCTCGTCATCGTCGCGTGGTTCGTCATCGGCTAACACGCTGCGCAGGTCCCCGCACGCCGTGTCCGCAGCGGTCCGGCACGCGGTGAAACCGGGGTCGAACTCTTGTTACGTTGTGCCGGTCGAAGACAGCGATGACACGTGTAAGGAGATCCCGGTGACGACGACCCCGTTCCGGCGCCCCGCGGCGCGCCGTGTGGCACGCGCGGCCACCGTGGTCGCGCTTGCGGCTGCGACGGTGCTCGGCGCCACCGGCTGCGGCGGCGGATCCACCGACGAGCCCGGCGGCCTCGACATCTCCTCGGGCAGCCGGCATCTGAAACTCGTGGCCTACGCGGTGCCCAAGCCCGGATTCGACAAGATCATCCCGGCTTTCCGGGCGACGCCGCAGGGCCATGACATCGGCTTCTCGCAGAGCTACGGCGCCTCCGGTGACCAGTCCCGCAAGGTTGCCCGTCGCGTTCCCGCCGACGTCGTGAACTTCTCCGTCGAACCCGACATCACCCGACTGGTCAAGGAGGGCGTCGTCGACGAGGACTGGAAGTCGCAGGCGCCGAACAACAGCACGCCGTTCGGATCGGTCGTCGCCCTCGTGGTTCGCAAGGGCAACCCCAAGAACATCCATGACTGGGACGATCTGCTCAAGCCCGGGGTCCAGGTCATCACGCCCAACCCGGGTAGCTCGGGATCGGCGAAATGGAATCTGCTCGCACCCTTCGCGGCCAAGAGCGACGGTGGGCGCAATCCACAGGCCGGCCTGGACTACATCGCCGAGCTGGTGCGCGACCACATCACCGTGCAGCCCAAGTCGGGCCGCGAGGCGACGACCGCCTTCGAGCAGGGCCAGGGCGACGTGCTGATCAGCTATGAGAACGAGGCGATCATGCTCACCCGCGGCGGCGAGGAACAGCGCCAGCAGGTCGAATATCTCCTTCCGCCGCAGACGTTCAAGATCGAGAACCCCGTCGCGGTCGTCAACACCAGCACCGACAAGCCCGCGGCGAAGGCGTTCGTGGACTTTCTGTTCACACCGCAGGCACAGACGCTGTGGGCGCAGGCCGGCTTCCGGCCGGTGATCCCTGAAGTCATCGCGCAGACGACGGCGTTGTTCCCGGGCCAGATCGACAAACTGTGGACGATTGCCGAATTGGGCAAGGTCCTCGGGGAGGGCACGGCAGCGGAGAATGACGGCAAGGATCTGACCGGCTGGAAGGCGATCGACACCGCCCTGTTCGGATCGAAGGGCGCGGTCACCAAGATCTACAACGCGGGAGGACGCAAATGAGCGCCGATACCGCCACGCGGACCACCGCGCCGCGCGGCTTCCTGGGCCGGCCCTCCACGTTCACCGGTGTGTCACCGCTGGGCGTCGGGGTGGCGTGGCTGTGGCTGAGCCTGATCGTCCTGCTCCCGCTGGCGGCCATCGCCGTGCAGTCCTTCGGGGGCGGCTGGAGTGGATTCTGGGGGGCCATCACCGAGCGCAACGCGATCGATGCGCTCGTGATCACCGTCGGCGTCTCGCTCGTCGTCGCGCTGATCAACGTCGTATTCGGCACGCTGATCGCCTGGGTCCTCGTGCGCGACGAGTTCCCCGGGAAGGGTTTCGTCAACGCGATCATCGACCTTCCGTTCGCGTTGCCGACGATCGTCGCGAGCCTCGTGCTGCTGTCGCTGTACGGGCCGAACTCGCCGGTCGACATCCACCTGAACGCGACGAGGCCGGCGCTGGTCGTCGCCCTGACGTTCGTCACGCTGCCGTTCGTCGTGCGTCAAGTGCAGCCGGTGCTCCTCGAACTCGACACCGACGTCGAAGAGGCGGCCGCAGTCCTCGGGGCGAGCAACAGGGTTACGTTCACCAAGATCGTGCTGCCCGCGCTGCTCCCGGCGATCCTCACCGGTGCCGGCCTGGCGTTCACGCGGGCCATCGGCGAGTTCGGGTCGGTCGTGCTGATCGGCGGAAACATCCCCGGTGACACCCAGGTGGCATCGCAATACATCCAGCAGCAGATCGAGATCGACGAACCGGTCAACGCGGCCGCCATCTCGGTGGTCCTGCTGCTGATCGCGTTCCTCGCCTTGTTCGTCCTGCGGATCGTCGGGCGCCGTCAGTCCGTGCGAGAGGATCATGACCGATGAGGATCTCCCCGTTCACCCGCTACGCTCTGCGCACCGTCGCATTGGTGTACCTGTTCATCCTCCTCGTCGTGCCGGTGGCACTGATCTTCTGGCGCTCCTTCGAGCACGGCCTGGGCCAGTTCTGGGAGTGGATCACCACGCCCGCGGCGATTTCTGCGCTGCAGTTGAGCCTGCTGATCGTCGCGATCGTCGTGCCGCTCAATGTCGTCTTCGGCGTCGCGACCGCCCTGGCGCTGACCCGCGGCAACTTCCCCGGCAAGGGCCTGCTGCAGTCGGTCGTCGACCTGCCATTCGCGGTGTCGCCGGTCGTCGCCGGCGTCGCACTCATCCTGCTGTGGGGCCACGGTGGCTGGTTCGGCGGTGTGGAGAGCCTCGGCTTCCGGGTGATCTTCGGATTCCCCGGCCTGGTACTGGCGACGCTGTTCGTGACGCTGCCATTCGTCGTGCGCGAAGTCGAGCCGGTGCTCCGAGAGATCGGGACCGAGCAGGAGCAGGCCGCTGCCACGCTCGGTGCCAGCGGGTGGCAGACGTTCAGCCGCATCACCCTGCCCGCGATCCGCTGGGGCCTGACCTACGGTGTGGTCCTCACCATCGCCCGCTCTCTCGGTGAGTACGGCGCGGTCACCATGGTCTCGTCGAACTACCCCGGTATCTCGCAGACGCTGACCCTGCTGGTCCACTCGCGCTACACCGACGACTACAACGAGTTCGGCGCGTACGCCGCGGCGACCCTGCTGATGCTCGTCGCGATCGCGGTCCTCGTCGCGATGACGATCATCGAGCGCCGCGTCCGCAACCGCTACGCGGACGCGAGTACGTCCAAGGCGTCGACCGACACCATTCCCGATGTGCCCGACGGCCCCGAGGCCCTGGCACCCCAGCTGATCAAGGAAGGCGTGTGACATGTCCATCTCGGTAATCGGGGCAAACAAGCGCTACGGCGACTTCGCCGCCCTCGACAACGTCTCCATCGATATTCCGGAGGGCTCGCTGACCTCGCTGCTCGGGCCGTCGGGGTCGGGCAAG
>DLKD01000109.1 GCA_002477755.1 Gordonia sp. UBA7599 | reverse complement strand
GATGATCACCGACCTGTTCGGCTCATTCCTGGGCGACATCGCCGACGACGACCCCGGATCGCCAACCCTGACCTCGGCCGACGACCTGCCCGATCTGGTTGCGGGGTTTTTCGCCGGCCTGCCCGTCGACCTCGCGGCCACCGCGCTGCGCGCACTCGCGATGCTGCTCGCCTGGCTGACCGACACCGACCCCGAGGACTGGGACGCCCTGGAGGAGATCCAGGCGAATCTCATTCCGGCGATCATGCGGCTGCCGCTGCGGATCATCGTCGAATTGCTGAGCGATTTGCTGGGTGCGATTCCGGTGATCGGCGACGACATCGAGGGCGCGCTGGCGAACTGGTTGGCCGGTGTGTCATCGGTTGCTGATACGGCGATGGTGACGGCCAACGGGAAACCGTCAATGGAACAGATCCCGATGATCTCGTCGCTGTGGATGTCGATCAACGATGACGAGGACTCCACATTTCCGCGCGCCAACCTGTCCAACGGGGCGGCGGCGGGCACCAGCTCCGGCGGTAGCAGCGGCGGCGGATCACATTCGCATGGTTTGGGTCAGATTCCCGACTACCAGCCCGCGGGTCAGGGCAACAACTACGTCGAGATCGCCTTCATCAAAGCGACCAAGACCCGCAGCTACAGCCAGGTCGGATTCATCACCGGCGACTCACAGACCTTCGCCGGCATCCAAAACGCCTACATCGGGGTGTATCTGGTCAACCCGACCACCGGGAACCTGACCCTGTGCAACACCTCGTCGGCGACCACCGACATCAAGAGCTCGATCACCAACACGAACACCGAGCAGCGCTTCCACTTGGGTGTCACCATCAACGCCACCCAGGGCCAGGTCTTCGCCATCGGGCTGCTGCAGAAAACGAGCATCCTGCAGACATGCGCATCGGTGGTGATGACCAAGATCACCCGGATCGAACCGCCGTCGACACAGTATCCGCGCAAGAACTACTGCTACACCAACTCGAACTCCGGCGCCCTGCCCACCTCGATCGCCGAGTCGAACTTGAACTACTCGGCGTCGACCAAGCTGCCCTTCTACGTGTTGAGGTGACCCTTGATTGATCCGCTGTACAACGTGAAACGCTTCTTCGTCGGGGTGGCGTGGTCAGGGTTCGGTGCCCGCCAGTTCGTCGACACCGAGATGCTGCACCCCGGGTTGCGGTTCCTGCACAACGTGGTAGTGCCGAAGCTGTGGCAAGCCATCCTCGCCGACGATCCCGCCTACAACCCCGAGGGCCCAGAGACGATCGCCACCGGCGCCGGCGCAGTGAAGTTCTTCGTCGCGTTCCTCGAGGGGTTCCGCGAGTGGGAGATGCTCGCCAACCCGACGGGCGAGGTGTGGCACGTCATCTTTGAACAGGGTCAGCACGGCGACTTCATGGGCGATCTGTGCGCAGCCTTGCAGGCTGACGACCCGACGTGGGCACCGACACCGTGGTCACGCAACCGCCCGGCGATCCACCCCAACCTCATGCCAGCAGAACAGGAGTAGCCGATGACCACGCCACTGTTTCCCGGCCCACCCCTGCATAACCTCCCACTCAGCCGTGGTGGGGACCTCGACGTCACCCTCGTGTACAAGACGGTCGATCCCGACACCGGACAGACCGCCATCACCGACTGGCCTGCCGGGGTGACCGTCGTCCTCACGATCGACGCGAAGACCGGCCCCGTATCTGGGACCGCAATCATCACCGGACCCGCCGCGCGCATCCACATCGACCACGCTCTCGTCGACAACATCAAGACGGGCACCCTGTGGCGCGCGGTGCAAATCCTGCCCGACAACGCGATCCCCGACAATCTCGATGACGTCCTGGTCAACGGGCAGGTTGTGCGTTACGACGGGATCGCGGCATGACTGAGATCGTCATCGAAGTCAGCCCCCGCACCGCGGGCATCGAAGTCGCCTCCCAGGTCGACGTCGCCGACGGTAGTGCAGCGGTCCTCGTCGCCGCAGTCCCCACGCCGGGACCCGACGGCCCACCCGGACCTTCCGCCTACGCCACCGCCGTCGCCAACGGATACCTCGGCACCGAAGAAGAGTGGCTCGAATTCCTGCGCGGCGATCCCGGCCCACCGGGGCCTGCGTTCGAAGGCACCGCCTGGTTCTTCGGCGACGGACCACCAGACACCATCGTCGGCTCCAAACCCGGAGACCGCTACCTCGACACCACCACCGGCACCATCTACACACTAGGAGACTGATCGGTGCCGCTTCTGCCAGTAGCTGCGCCCCTTCGCCATCATGTCGGCAATGTTGTCGGCCTGCGTACCTACGACCAGATGGGCTGGGTTACAGCACGGCGGATTGTCACACGTGTGCATCACCACCTCGTCGACAGCTAGTTCGATGCCATCCCGCAGCTCGACCACGACGCGTGTCGCCTTCAGAACACGCCGATTGTCTCGCCCGCCGACCTCAAAATACCCGTACCCTCGGATGCTCTGACCCGTCCACGGCCAGCACTCGTCCGACTCGCCACGCTGGATATACCAGTCCAGAATCTCGGGCACGCTCAGATTCTGCGGACGTTGGGGGACGGTCAGCACGGCCGGGTCCCCGTGGCGCTTCCACCGCGCGTAGTGCATCTGGCACATCCCTTTCGATCTGCCGGGTAGGTCGCACTCGTCCACTGTGCATGGCGAGTCCGGATATCGCGGTTGAAGGGCAGTGGGTGACCCGTTGTTCTTCCACCGCTGGTAGTGGGTCGTGCACCACCCGCGAGCGTGGGCAGGTCGCCCGCACTCGTCAACGGAACAGATGCGCTCACCATTCGAAGTGCGCCATTGCGCGTAGTGCTTCCTACAGAACCCGCGCGCTTCGTGTTTGCGATCGCACCCAGCGATATCGCACGTACGCTCAGACATGTCGACTCCTCGTTAGTCGGCCACACCCCGGCCTGTTCGCGCAGGTGCGGGGCTTTTCTATGACCATCTCCAACCCTACAGAAGGACGGTGATCCCATTGGCATGGGTAATTTCAGGCAACATCCGCGGACCCCAAGGCGCAGCAGGCGCAGCAGGCAGCCCCGGCGCGGCGGGCGCCGACGGCAGCGACGGAGCCGACGGCACCAGTGTTCTACCCCAAGGCGACGTCGCCACTTACGGCAACCTCCCCGGCGGCTTGGGTGCAGGCGATGCGGGCCGTGCGTGGGTGAACCTCGCCGACGGATGCCTCTACATCTGGGACGGTGCCGCTTTCCCGACCGAGGGCACGGGCCCGACGTGGCGCGGCCCCCAAGGCAGCCAAGGCGCCAAAGGCGACACCGGTGACGCCGGCGCTGACGGTGCGGGTATCGAGATCGCCGGATCGGTCCCGACGTACGCGGAACTGCCCGATGACCTTGACGCTGGTGATGCGGGGTCGGGCTATATGGTGGCCGCCGACGGCAAGCTGTACATCTGGGACGGCTCTGCTTTCCCGTCGTCTGGTGACGGTGTCGAGTTCCGGGGGCCCAAGGGAGACAAGGGAGATGCCGGAGACCAGGGAATCCAGGGAATCCAGGGAATCCAGGGAATCGCCGGAAATGACGGGGCCGACGGAGCTGACGGAAGCGACGGGAGCGACGGTGCGACTGGTGCCACTGGTGCGCGTGGCTCGAAGTGGTTCACCGGCGCCGGGTCACCCTCGGGTGTGAGTGGGTCGCTGCCCGGTGACATGTACATGGACACCACCAACGGTGACGTCTACGAGCTGAGCTGATCATGGCGTGGTCACCAGTAGCGAACCTGAAAGGCCCACCCGGTGACGATGGTGACGACGGGGCACCGGGGACGACGAACTGGTCGGGCATCACCGACAAGCCGTCAACGTTCACGCCGGCCACACATACTCATGCTGCGTCGGATGTCACGTCCGGCACTCTCGACGCTGCGCGGGTCCCGAATCTCGCCGCCTCCAAGATCACCAGCGGCACCCTGGCCGAGGCGCGCATCCCGGCGATCACGAGCTCAATGGTCGCCGACGGGACGCTCGTCGACGCCGACATCAATGGTTCCGCCGCGATCGCGGTCACCAAGCTCGGTACCGGTCGCGTGACCGGGTCGAACAACGGCACCGCCACGACGCTGACCCTGTGGCGAGGGACGGCCGCGCAGTACGCCGCGATCGGCACCAAGGACTCCAACACGGTGTACGTGGTGGTCGACTGATGTCGGTCTGGCTGGGCGGCGACGAAGCCGACGCCATCTACCTTGGTGCCGACCCGGTGGACGCGGTGTATCTCGGCGAGGACCAGGTGTGGCCCGTCGGCGGCATCGAGTACATCGGCTCGAACTGGAACGGCGGCACCACCGTCGTTTTGCCCTCACATCAGGCGGGGGATTTTCTCCTGTTCTACGCGATCAACGGTGCGTTCTCGACGCCGTCCCTGCCCGCCGGTAAGACGAACATCGCCAACGGCGGCACCTTCGGCGCGTACGTCCGCGTCGGCTACCTGATCGCCGCGTCCTCGTCGGAAGTGTCGGGCACCTGGTCGAATGCCTCGCATCTGCACGTCATGGTTTTCCGGGGCGCGGTGAAGGGTGTGCACGCCGGCGGCGGCACCGTGTCGGCGAACTGGCCCGCACTCTCAGGTTTCTCGACCGACGCATGGGTGGTGCGCCTGTGCGCCGGTGGCGGTGTCAACCTCACCGCACCCGCCGGATTCACCGGACGCGGCGGTGCAACGTCGGGCAGCTACCGCACGCAGGGCTTCGACACCAACGGCCCGCTCGGCGCGACGTCGGTCGCCCAAGTCGCCATGTCGCCGTCGACGAACTCGGTGCCGATCACCATCGCCCTCGAACC
>DLKD01000107.1 GCA_002477755.1 Gordonia sp. UBA7599 | reverse complement strand
CAGGGCGGGCGCAAGCACCCCCACCAGGAATTCATCCAGATCGACACGACGAACGTCCTGTTCATCGTCGCCGGCGCCTTCGCAGGCCTGGAGAAGATCGTGTCCGACCGCATCGGCAAGCGCGGCATCGGCTTCGGCAACGAGGTGGCCACCAAGGACGAGGTGGACACCACCGATCACTTCGCCGAGGTCATGCCCGAGGATCTGATCAAGTTCGGTTTGATCCCCGAGTTCATCGGCCGCCTGCCGATCGTCGCGTCGGTGACCAACCTGGACAAGCAGAGCCTGGTCTCCATTCTCGCCGAGCCGAAGAACGCGCTGGTCAAGCAGTACACCAAGCTGTTCGAGATGGACAACGTCGAACTCGAGTTCACCGACGATGCGCTCGAGGCGATCGCCGACCAGGCGATCCACCGTGGTACCGGTGCGCGTGGGCTCCGCGCGATCATGGAGGAAGTCCTCCTCCCGGTGATGTACGACATCCCCAGCCGTGACGACGTGGAGAAGGTCGTCGTGACCGGCGAGACCGTCCGCGACAACGTGCTGCCGACGATCGTGCCGCGCAAGAAGCATCGCTCCGAGCCCCGCGACAAGACCGCGTAGCGCTCAGCCCCGTACGTTTCGTCAACCCAGCATCGATCGATGCTGGGTTGACGAATTCATGGGGGAGTGGCGGTTACCGCGGGTCCGATTGAAGGCCCACAAGCGGCAACACGAACTCGCGTGCCAGATTCTCCAGCGATGCTGTGTCATCCAGGTCGATCAAATCGCTTGGTGCAGTCAGGATCGACGCGCAGAGTCGGACGACCATCTCGGCTGCCAAGTCAATGGAAACTGATGCCGGAATTCCACCGGCCTGCTGTTCGTGGGCGATCTGACCTGCGACGAAGTGCCGAACCTCGCTCATCGTCCGACGGCCTCCGACGAGGCTCGGCACCATCGCGGGCTCCGTCTGCATCAGACGAGTGATGAGTGGGTTGCGGCCGATCTGCTGGAGGGAGGTTGTGAACGCTGCGACCACCCGCTCCGGGACAGTCGTCGCTCGCCCGATCTGATCGTGAAAGACGCTGACGTATCGTCGAAACTCCCGCAGCATTACCGCCTCGACCAGCGCGTCCTTGTTGTCGAACTTGCGATAGATGGTGATTCGGGCCGTCCCTGCGAGTCGGGCCACTTCTTCCATGGAGCTGCCTGCGATACCCATCCGGCAGAACTGCTCGTAAGCTGCGTCGAGCAGGCGGGTTCGAGTCTGATCACCCTCGTCGGGCGTCGCGCTGTTCGCCTCTTCGAAGAATGCGCGGCCCAGCAGCGTGTGTGGCGCGACTTCCGACAATGGCGATGCCATGGCCTCACGCTACTCCACGGTCTCGTGCGCCCGGGCTGCGCGTATTTCCCGTGCCTTGATGTCGGTGTAGGAGCGGTATTGGATCTCTTGGAGCCTCGCCGCGATCCTTCGACGCTCCTTGCGACCGTTTCGGCGGCGGATGCGTCCCGGGATGAGCGCTGTGCGGCGTTTCATTCGTCTCGCGGTCGCCAGGAATCGTGCTTGATGGTCGTCGGACCATTCGATGTCGTAGGTCCGGCGCAGCGCGTCCCCAGCCATGCCCCAGGTCAGCAGGCGCGTCCGGCTGGCCTTGCGGACCATTCGGCGCGGCAGGGAGTAGGTGGAGAAGACCTGGTGGGCCATGTCCCCGGGCAGTGGATGTTCCGGGGCTGTGCCGGCGTCCGATCGGGGCAGCCGATCGGGGAATCGTGCCTGTTCCCGAGCGCGGTAGGCCTTGAACGCCTGCATGTCGGCAGGCCAGCTCTCTTCGCGGACCTGCAGGAAGGTCGCCACCTTGGCGAACTCGGCGAGCAGGTCGTCACGCACATCGTCGTCGATCTCGCAGACCAGGAGGGAATAGGTGTCGATCATGCTCTGGAACCAGGTTGCGGCCACCCACAGTTGGTTGCCCGGATCGAATGTCGGGCGCCGTGCGTGGATCTCGTCGTCGGGCACCCGCACTGCCGCGTGCACCCGGTTGACTTCGCGCACATACATGGCCATTGATTCCGGATCAGCCTCCGCCGCCATGCGCATCCACATCATGGTGGCCTCCCAGCGATGCCAGCCGCGGTGTCCGTAGGAGCCGCTCTCCACCTCCGTGGGAGAGATCCAGGGGTGGGCCAATTGCATCAGCGCCGCTCGCGGCCACAGCAGCATCACGACCGGCTCGTCGAGGACCCGCCCGAGGGTGGGCCTCCGACTACCCGACGCGATCACCCGTCCGCCCGAGCATGGCAACGGATTCGAGAAGATCGAGCGAGCGCGACAATTGGATCGTTCCGTTCTTCTCCAGGGCCTTGCTCAACGATCGCATGATGAGTGGTCCCCCGAATTCTCCCTCGGCAGTGATCGCGGTGCCCGCGTCCGACGGGACCAGGGTATAGGCGAAATCGCACCCGACTCCCGCAGGAGCGGATCCGCGCAGGGCGAAACGTGCTCCCTCGTCGAGCTCGGCGACCGTCCACGTCACCCGCACACTGATATCGAGCAGGGTCACCTTGCTCGCCAATCGAGTGCCCGGGTGCAGGTCTATCGGCGGTTCCTCGACGAAGCGATCGTGGATCGTGAACCAGTCGGGCCACGTGAACGGGTCGGTGAGGATCGCGTAGACGGCTGCTGGTGGTGCGGACAGTTGGCGTTGAACGGAGATGATTCCCATCGGAGTCCTTTCTCGGATCGGGGTGGTCAGTGTGTCAAAGCGGGTGCGTCGATGGACTCGGCCGGTCGCAGGGAAGCTATCGACTTGGCGACGAATTCGAGGTCGGCGATGGAGTGATCGGCGGTGACGCAGAGCCGCAGCAGGGGGTTGCCGATCCGCACGCCCGGGAACACGCTGATTCCGCTGAAGATCCCCTGGTCGAACAATCGGTTCCAGACCTCGATCAGTGTCTGCTCATCGGCGACGATCGCCGGAACGATGGGGCCGGGGGCAGACGTGCCATCGGGGAGCACGGTCGGCGCGATTGTCTCGACGTCGTGTGCTGCGAGGGCTCCGCGCAAGAGGTCGACGTTCGCGATCAGCCGTGCCGTTCGTTCCGCGCCTTCGTCGGACTGTGCGATTCGGACCGCCTCGACCGCCGCGCCGACCGCGGCAGGGGTGCCCGCGGTGGTGAACTGGTAGGCGCGGGCATGGGTGCGAAGGTAGTCCGTCAGGTCCTCGGGGCCGACCACGTACCCGCCGATCGAGCCGAGTCCCTTGGAAAGGGTTCCCATCCGGATATCAACATCGTCCTGCATACCGAACAGCTCGACGGCACCCGTGCGCGTCGCGCCCAGAATCCCCACGCTGTGCGCCTCGTCGACCATGAGCATCGCCGAGAACTCCCGGCACAGGGCGGCGATCTCATCCAAGGGGGCGATGTCGCCCTCCATCGAATAGAGGCCGTCGACCACCACGAGCGTCGGAACTGCACGAGCGCCGACGAGCAGCGCGCGTAGTTCGTCGGCGCTGTTGTGGTTGAAGTGTTCGATGTGTGCGCCGGCCAGTCGTGCGCCGTCGTGGATCGAGGCGTGTGCGGCCCAGTCGAGAATTACGGTGTCCCCGGGGCGGACCAGCGCACTGATGGTGCCGACATTGGCCTGGTACCCGGTGGGGAACAGTACGGCGCTTTCGGTGTTGTGCCACTGCGCGAGCTCGTCCTCCAAAGTGCGGTGCAGCGAGCAGGTCCCGTTGGCGACGCGGCTGCCGGTGCTGGCGGCCCCGAAGCGCCGTAACGCGGCCTGGGCGGCGTCGATCACGCGCGGATGGTTGGCCAGTCCGAGGTAGTTGTTGGAGCCGAGCATGATCCGGCTGCGTCCGCTCACCACTACGTGGTCGGTGGTGGCCGACTCCATGGTGCGAAACACCGGGGAGCGGCCCTCGTCCTCGAGGTCGCGGACGAAGTGGGTCATCGCCGAGAACTCGATGCGGCTACTGAACTTGTCAATGGACATTGGCCATCTCCCTGCCCGGAGGCGTCGTGGTTGTGGGTGGTGCTGATTCGCGAAGTGCGGCCTTGGCCAGGAACGGCCTCATCCACGACGGCGCCCACCAGTTCCATGTGCCGAACAAGCGCATGAATGCGGGGACGAGGATGAAGCGGACCAGAGTCGCATCGATGAGTACGGCGAGAGTCAGTCCCAGACCGAACGCCCGCATGAGGGAGAGCTGGCTTGTGATCACCGCGGCGAACACGACGACCATCAGCGCGGCCGCGGCAGTGATCACCCGACCGGAGCGGGACAGTCCGATGGCGACGGCGGTGTCGTTGTCCGCGCGGGTTTTCCCCGAGGCATCCCACTCCTCGCGGAACCGGGAGAGCAGGAAGACCTCGTAGTCCATCGAGAGCCCGAATGCCACGCAGAAGACGAGTGCGGGAACCGTCGCCGCGATGTACCCCGAGGGGACCGTGCCGAACCCGCCGAGGTTCCCGTCCTGGAATATCCACACCAGTGCGCCGAACGTGGCCGACAGCGAGAGCGTGTTGAGGATCAACGCTTTGAGCGGGAGCACCACACTGCCGGTGAGGAGGAGCAGCAGGACGAAGGTCACGACGATGATCCAGGCCAGCGCCTTGGGGAAAGCACTGGTGATTCCGGTCGCGGTGTCACGGGTCTGCTGCGCGAGGCCGCCGATAAGAATCGGGGCCGGGGCGTCGACGGCGCGAATTTCGTCCAATTGGACGCGCGCCCGCTTGGAGTAAGGATCGGAGGTGGTCGACACGGTGAGGTACGCGTTGTTCTCACCGGCCATCGTCGCCACGCCGGGGCCGACCTGCTTGCCGTCGACGAAAGTGCCTGCCGGTCCGATGACGCCCGAGACGCCGTCGACTCTGGACAGCTCGTCAGTGTACCGGGCCAGCGCGGCAGAATCCGCCGCACCCCTCGGTGCCACGACGATGTGGACGACGCCGGTCGGGTTGTCACTGAACTTGGCCCGGATGTCGGCGCCGACCTGTTGTGCGGCACTGGGCTTGGGCAATACTCGTTCGTCGGGCAGTCCGAGTTTGAGGCCGAGCGCCGGTGCGCCGAGTGCGATCAGGAGGACGACGACCGGCAGTCCGAAGGCGATCGGGTTGCGTTGGACACGTCGGGCGACCCGGTAGAGCGGGGACTGCTCGACCGGGGCCGCCTCCCGTAGCGGCTTACGGTTGATGCGGTCGCCGAACAGCGTGAGGAGCGCCGGCACCATCGTCAGACTCAAGATGATCGACAGGAGCACGACGGCGACTCCGGCGAAGGCGATCGACCGGAGGAAGGACATCGGGAAGAACACCATTCCGACGACGCCGATCGCGACGGTGACGCCGGAGTAGCACACTGCTCGTCCGGCATGGCGCATTGACAGGGCAATGGCTTTCTCATTGGAGTGGCCGGCCGCAATCTCCTCCCGATATCGACTGATGATCAGCAGCGAATAGTCGATCGCCAGCGCCAGACCGATGGCGGCGGTCAGGTTCATCGCGAAGATCGAGAGCTCGACGACGAATGTGAGGAGGAACAGGATCGCGGTGGTGCCGACAATGGCCACCATTCCGGTGGCGATCGGGATCGCCGCCGCGATCGCGCTGCGCAGGAACCAGACCAGCAGCAGGAAGCAGAGTGGCAATGCGATGGCCTCGGCCAGCATGAGGTCGTGGGCGGCTTGGGTGTTTGCCTCATGGAAGACGATGGCTTGGCCTCCGGCCCGGATCGTCACTCCGTCGCGCTCACCGGTGTAGTGGCTGGCGATCTCACTTGCTTTCGCCGGTGCGGCGTCGTCGCCACCGCGGACCAGCGCCACGATGAGTCCTTCAGTCTTGTCGTCGCTGACCAGCTTTGCCCGATATTGCGGATCGGTCCATGGCGATACTGCCGCGGCGATGTCGGGGTCCGCACGTAGCTGTCCCACGATCTCCGACGCACGTCCGGCGGTGGCCGATGCCGTTGCGTCCCCGGACTCGACAGCGAGGATCAATTGCATCCCGGACACGCCGAAGTCGTCAGACAGGACCTGGGCGGCTCGGGATGATTCGTCGTCCGGGCTGGTGAAACCGCCGGCCGTCAAACGCTCGGCGACGGGCGCGCCGACGGCGCCGAGAATGACGAATGCCGCGGCGACGATCGTCAATAGGAGCTTGGGGGAGCGGGAGGCGAAACCTGAGAGTCTGTCGATCACTTCACTTCTCCGGGATGGAACGTCGCAGGTGTCAGAGAGCGCCCGTATCCGATATCGATCGGTTCGGCGATGTCCCAACGCAGGATGCGCAGGATTTCGAGCATGTCCTCCGACTTGGCCTCGCCGTAGACGGGCAGCTGTCGCGCTGCCCCGGCCTTCATGAGGCGCTTCATCAGTGCCGCGCCGCCACCGACGTCGCGCGAACCCGCGTAGTAGGCGTAGAAGTGGGGTCCGTCGGGCTGGTGCGCCTCGGCGGCGAAGGCCATCCGGGCCGCCCGCACCGTGGAGGTGAACCCGAGCAGGAACATCGCCGGAATGCGCAACAGGATTGTCCAGAGCGGGAAGCCGGGGCGGGTGCGCGTATAGGCGATGGCCGCCGCAGTGATGGCGCCCGCGCGGTTGCGGATGGCTTGGACGTGGCCGCCGGTGGCGGCGGCGACGGCGATCTCGCAGCGAAAGACCCAATACAGCGCCGCGGTTGCGCGCTTGGCCCAGCGGGGCTTCAGCTCCTGCCAGACCGGGTCCGCGGTGAATGCTTGAGCGAGCACCTGCGCGGCCTCCCGGTAATCGGATCGTGGAATGTCGGGTGGCAGCTCGTAGGCGGTGGCGGTGGTCATCGGTCCTTCTGGGGTTGGGCCCTTGCGGGCGTTGGTGGTCACGGATGTCCGCCCTGCATCAGGGCATCGGGTTTGTCGGCGTGTGGGGCGGCGGTCCCTAGCGCCATCAGGTACAGGGCGTGCTGTCCCTGCGGGAGCGCGGCGTTCCAGAACTCGGGTGAGATGCCGCCGACACCGGTCACCCCGACGCCCTTCGCGGCCGCAGCGAGGTAGACCGCCTGGCCGACGACACCGATCGCGAGAAGAAGGGCTTGTCGTCCGTCGTCAATGTGGTCGGCCTCGCCGGCCCCGACACTGAAGACGAGGAAAGCCTGCGCATCGACGAGGTGATACTGGCCGGCGAGCGCGGCGAGGAGATCGCCCTGCGGGATCGGGGTGGCGCAGTCGGGTCCTCCGACGACGGTGACCCCCGGTTCAGGCAGACCCAGCTGCGCGATCATGGCGCGGCCCCAGGCGAGGCCATCGTCGATCGCCGTTGAAATGCCGGGGTGCGGCGCGCGGATGAACGTGCTCGCCGAGGTTCGCACCTGAAGTGCGTCGAGGCAGGCGCGAACGTCAAGCGAGCCACTTGTGTCAAAGACGACGGGCACCGGCGTCGACGATTGCGGCACGATATTCAACGCCAACTCTTCGAATGCAGTGCGACCCACTTGCATCTGGTGTGCGTCGGTGACCACGAGGCGCCAGCAAGGAAGCGACGTCGCGGACTGTCGGAGCCGAATCCGACCGATGCCGAGGACCTTTCCGTGGATCCGGTCGCGGGCCGACGGCGGGATCGTGACCGGCGGGTCGTCGGTTTGGCTGCCGAGGAGGGCGAGGTCGAAGAGCGCGTGGCCGCTGTCAATCAGGTGGTAGAGGTACCCGCGGGGGCCGTACTTGCGCATCGACAACCACGGTCGTCCGACGAGGAGACAGACGTAGCCCTCGTCGGTATCGCGGAAGCGGTCGGGATCGGCGGTGCGGACGTTGCGCTGTGCGAGGTCGACGACGGCGAGGGCGTCGAAGTCATCGGTGGCCAAGAGGATTTCGTACGGGTAGCCGAGACCCGCCGACGGCACTCGTCGTCGGGACGAGTGCGACCGACGGCCGATGACCGACTCGATCAGACCCACGACATCGGCGAGCGAACCGGGGAGCTCGGCGATGCCGTGAATGGGCGGGGAGCCCAGCTGCACCAGGTCGGTCCATCGCAACCGGGTCGGCGAGTTCGTCGTCATGGTTGCGCCCATTCGGTGGATTCGGGGAACAGGCGTGCAACGCGTCTGCGCGTGTAGTCCCAGTACGAGCGGACCGAGAGGTCGGAGAAGATGTAGTCGCGCTTGTCGGCCACGTCCTGCGCATGCGACTGCGAGAACCCGCGACCGGATGCGAGTGCCGCCAGTTGGAGGCTGCATGCGCGCTCGAGCATGAGGGCGAACACCACGGCGTGCCGCACGCTACGTCCGACGATGACGCTTCCGTGATTGACCAGGAACACGGCGACCCCGTCGCCCAGGTCGCGGGCGATGGCGTTGCCGGTGTCGATGCCCAGCACCGTGTTGCTCGTGTCACGGAAATACCGGACCTGGTCGGCGAGGAGGGCCCCTTCGTGGCTGAGCGGCACCAGGGGGGTGTCGGTCAGGGCGCCGAACACGAGTGCCGACGGCGAGTGGCTGTGAACGATCGCCCCGACATCGTCGCGCGCGGAGTAGATCGCCTGGTGCAAGGGCAGCTCCGGTGGGGCGAGTCGGTCCGCGGGTGCGCCGGCCTCGACCACGGCTGGGACGAAATCACCGAGTACCGCTTCGTCGAAGCCCACCAGCGCGCCTTTGATGATGAAGTGGTCGGACCCGGGACGCCGGCAGGAGATCTGCCCCTGATTGAAGTCGTCGTGGCCGCCGGTGGACAGTGCACGGGCGCCGATGGCTCCTTGGCGCGCGAGTACGGACGCCGGGGATGTGGTCGGCATGGTCGGTGTGATCGTCATCGGCTCGTACCCTTCGCTTCGCCGGCGATCTCCGAATACAGGTCATCGGTCGTGTACAGGCCGGCCGGGCGGCCCAGGAGCCGTCCGGCAAGGAGCAGTGCCCCTTCGGCGGAGAGCCGGAGGTCGCGCACCGAGTGGGTCAGCTCGTAGGACGCCGCCGCGGTGGAGAAACGCACCGAGTGGTCGCTGACGGGACCGCCGGAGCGGGTGCTCAGTAAATCGGGAGATCCCCCGGCCCGCGCGCCCAATTCACGAGCTGTCGCAGACGGTGCGTCCCGTTTCGTGGCCGGGTGGCGGTCGTGAACCGTCACCTCGACGGGCAGGCCGAGGGCGGCAAAGCGCTGTGCGGCCTCGCGGGTGGCCCGGGCGTGGACCCAATGGATCGGACTGAGATTCGCGGCAAGCACGACGGGTACGCATTCGCTGAGGTCATGCAGCGCGGCGAGGACCTGTTCACCGGGGTTGGACACGCAATAGACCAGCGGTAGGTCCTGCATCCGCGACGTCGCGATCGAGATGTCGGCCGCAGCCGCGACGCTGGTGTCGATGACCACGTCGACTGGCCGCGCCGCCAACTGGACGGCACTCGGGCCGGACCGTGGCAGGACGGTCGTCGAGATCGATTGTCGGCCACACGCTTGCACAAGGTGCGAGCCGAGGCGGCCGGTGGCTCCGGAGATGGCGACCCCGTCGACACGCGTGGTCGTCGCGGTGATGGTCACCGGACGCCGTACTCGGTGAGGAAGTCGACGATGGAGGCGACGGTGCGCATGCGTTCCAGGTCGTTCTCCAAGTCGATCTCGACACCGTAGGCGATCTCGATGGCGTCGACGAGCCGCAGGAACGACAGCGACGTCATCCCTGCGTCGGCAAAGGTCCCCGTCGCATCGGCGGCGTCTCCGATGGTGCCGTCGGTGGCGGTGGCAACCATCTCGGCGATCGTCGTCGTCAGCTCGTCGTTGCGCAGCGGTACTGTCATGCGTCCTCCGTGGTCGGTGCGGTAAAGGTTTCGGCCAGCATCGCCGTGATGTCAGCCGTGCGTGGTTTCCCCGAGGTGCTGCGGGGAAGGCAGTCGGTGGTCAGCACGACCTCGGGGACTTTGAATTCGGCGATCCGGCCGCGCAGATGCTCGCGCAGCGCCGTGATGTCGAGCGCGGCCCGGGATTCGATGACGGCACCGACGCAGTCGCGCCGACTCGGGGTCGTCACTTGCGTGACGTGGCAGTCGAGCACGCCCGGGAACTCGAGCACGGCTGATCGAATCGAATCCGCGCCGAACTTGCGCCCGGCTATGTTGAGCCGCTGGTTGGTGCGGCCGCGCAGACGGAGGAGTCCGTCGGTCAACTCGCCGGTGTCGGAGGTCGTGAAGTAGCCGTCGGGGGTGATCTGGCGCTCAAGTTCGCCGGGGTAGTTGAGGTACTTGGTTCCCATCGATGCGGTTCGTACGTGGATGACCTTCGTACCGTCGGCGATCTCCCGCGACTCGACCGCAACACCGGGTAGCGGGGCGCCCAGCGAGTCCGGCTCGTCGTCGTCTTCGGCGCGGATCGTGACCGGTCCGACCTCGGCAATGCCGTAGTAGTTGCAGATCGGTCGCGCGATCGACTCGATGTGCGCGGCGGTGGCGGCGGGCAGCGGCGCCGCCGAGGACAGGAGGAGTCGCAGCCCTCGCAGGTCATCGCCGACCCGCTCGGATGGGAATGCCGTGATCAACTCGTAGGCGGCCGGGAATGCGACCAGCACCGTCGGGTCGAATGCGCGGACATGCCGTAGGAGGCTGCCGGCGGTCGGGGGCGCGGGCGATAGCGCAATGTTGGCGCCGACCAGGAGGCTGGGGATCAGCGTGGTGTTGAAGGCGAGGCCGTTGTACAGCCCGGCATAGCAGAGGCTGGTATCCGATGGACTCAGCCCGGCTGCTCCCGCCCAGGTGCGTGCTGCGGAAATCACGGCCCGACCGCTGAACTCGATGCAGGCCGGCGTCCGTGTCGAGCCAGAGGTCAGCCGACCGAGTTCGGTGTCCTCGGCAAGGGTCGGCCGGGGGCCGCGGTGGTCGGCTGCGTGGAGCCAGTGCCGGTGGTCGAGGGCCAGCGCTTCAGTTGCCACGGCACAGCGCAGGTCGGTATCGGGTGCGCTGGTGACGATCGCGTCGATTCCGCATCCCCGGATCAGGTCGTCCACCTCGTCGCGAGCGAGTATCGGGTCGGCGAGCACCGGGAGATGACCACCGGCCAGCAGGGCCAGGAACAGCGATACGTATTCCGGGCTGTTGGGCGCCGTCACGAGGACGCGTGAACGCGGCCCGGGCAGCGTCTGTTCCAGCGCTTGGGCAGTCGCATCCGCAGCGAGGAGCAGCTCGGCAAAGCTGCGTGTTTCGCGAGGGGTCGAGATCGTCGCCCGCGCGTTCGCGCGCATCGAAGCGACGAGTGCGTCGCACAGGATCATTGCGCTCATCCGATGGCCGCGGCGGTCATGGCCGGTGCCGGCCGCGGCGCGGCTGGCACGAGGCTGGCGGCGATCGTGCGCCGTTGGATCTCATTGGTGCCCTGGAGGATCTGGAGGATCTTCGCCTGCCTCATCCGCTCCTCGGCGCGGTTGCCCGCCAGGTAGGCCGAGGCTCCGAGGACTTGCACGGCATCGGTGGTGGCCGCCATCGCGGTGTCGGTGGCGAAGAGTTTCGCCTGGGCGCAGACCAGGACCGCGGAGTCGGGGTTTTCGTCGAACCGGTCGCAGGCGTGGTGGAGGAGCTGACGACCGGCTTCGAGCCGGGTGGCGATATCCGCCAGTTTGAAGCCGACTCCCTGGTGTTCGATGAGCGGATGCCCGAAGCGGTGGTGCGCCTTGGCGAATCGCGTGGCCTCATCGAGTGCGGCTCGTCCTAGCCCGAGTGCACAGGCGGCGAGGCCGATACGGCCCTGGGTCAGGAGGATGTCGGCCACCCGTGCACCGCGGTTGACGCGGCCGAGGATCCGTTCGGTGGGAACGACAACCCTGTCGAACGTCACCTCGGACACGGGGATCGCGAGTCCCGCGAGGTGTTCCCGGGTGGGTCCGGCGATGACGCCGGGGGAGTGCGCGTCGACGAGGAAAGCGGTGATCCCGCCGAGGCCGGGCACACCGGTTCGTGCGTAGACGATCAGCTCGTCGGCGTCGGGACCGTGCGCGACCCATGTCTTGGTACCGGTCAGCACGTACCCGTCGTCGCCGGCGACCGCGGCGAGTTCGATCGCGGCGAGGTCGGATCCACTGTTCGCCTCGGACAAGCAGTTCGCGAGCCGTAGGCGTCCGGTGCGGATCGGGGCGGACAACCGGCCCCACAGGTCCGGACGCGCATGACGGCGGATGGTATTGGCGGCGAATGCTTGGACCTGAATCGACTCGGCGGTGTCGACGGAAGTCTCGGCGACTTCTCCCAACGCCTCACAGAATGCGCGGGTGCTGCGTTTGTCATCGTCGGCAACGACGAGATCGATCAGCCGATACCCGTCGTGTTCGTGCTGGATCCCCATCTCACCACCTACCGATCGATCGCTCGTGTTACAACAGTTAGGCGAATGTATCATGTGTTCCACGGTCGAGAATGTGAGGTGTGACACGGTGAATGAGGGCTGGTTTCACACCGACCTGCCCGGTCGGCGGTGCACGCACCGTCGTCCCTAGAATTGACGGCGTGACCAACCCCGATGCGACGAGCTCGCTGCCCGCTGCCTGGAATCCCGCCGACCACGAGCAGGGGCTGTACCGGGGCTGGGTAGAGGCGGGTTACTTCACCGCCGACGCGGACAGCGACAAGCCGCCGTTCTCCATCGTCATCCCGCCGCCCAACGTCAACGGTTCGCTGCACATGGGTCACGCCTACGAACACGTCTTGATGGACACGCTGAGCCGGCGCCGCCGCATGCAGGGCTACGAGGTGTTGTGGCTGCCCGGGATGGACCACGCGGCCATCGCGATGCAGACGATGGTCGAGCGCAAACTGGCCGATGAGGGCAAGACCCGCGACGACCTCGGCCGTGACGCGTTCATCGAGCGGGTGTGGCAGGAGAAGAAGGACATCTCCGGCACCATCGGCGACCAGATGGCGCGCTTGGGCGACAGCGTCGACTGGTCGCGCGAGCGCTTCACGATGGACGAGGGCCTCTCGCGCGCGGTCCACACCATCTTCAAGCAGCTCTTCGACGACGGGCTGATCTACCAGGCCGAGCGCCTGGTGAACTGGTCGCCGACGTTGAAGACCGCGGTCAGCGACATCGAGGTCAAATACGCCGACGTCGACGGTGAGCTGGTTTCCTTCCGATACGGATCGATGAACGACGACGAGCCGCACATCGTTGTCGCGACGACCCGTCTGGAGACGATGCTCGGCGACACCGCGATCGCCGTGCACCCCGACGACGAGCGCTATGCCCACCTCGTCGGAACCGAGCTCGCCCACCCGTTCCTCGACCGTCGCATCCCGGTCATCGCCGACGATTACGTGGACCCGGAATTCGGTTCCGGCGCGGTGAAGATCACCCCCGCGCACGACCCGAACGACTTCGCGATGGGGCAGCGCCACGACCTGCCGATGCCGACGATCCTCGACGAGCAGGCCCGCGTCGTCGATACCGGCACGCAGTTCGACGGCCTGGACCGCTTCGAGGCGCGCAAGGCCGTCTGCGAGGCGCTGCGCGAACAGGGGCGCATCGTCAAGGAGGTGCGCCCGTACAACCACAGTGTTGGACATTCCGAGCGCACCGGTGAACCGATCGAACCGCGATTGTCGATGCAGTGGTGGGTCGCGGTCGAGTCCCTCGCCAAGCGCTCCGGGGATGCCGTGCGCGACGGTGAGACGACCATCCACCCGCAGTCGATGGAGCCGCGCTGGTTCGGCTGGGTCGACGACATGCACGACTGGTGCATCTCGCGGCAGCTCTGGTGGGGCCACCGCATCCCGATCTGGTACGGACCCGACGGCGAGGTGGTTTGTCCGGCACCGGGGGAGGAGCCGCCGGCCGGCTACACCCAGGAGACCGACGTGCTCGACACGTGGTTCTCGTCGGGCCTGTGGCCGTTCTCGACGCTTGGCTGGCCCGACGACACCGCTGATCTGAGCAAGTTCTATCCGACGTCGGTGCTGGTCACCGGCTACGACATCCTGTTCTTCTGGGTCGCCCGGATGATGATGTTCGGCACCTACGTGGGCACGAAGGATATTGCCGGTTTCGCCGAACGGCAGGCCCGAGTCCCGTTCACCGACCTGTTCCTGCATGGCCTGGTGCGTGACGAGCACGGCAAGAAGATGAGCAAGTCCAGGGGCAACGGCATCGACCCACTCGACTGGGTGGAGCGATTCGGTGCCGATGCGCTCCGGTTCACGCTGGCCCGCGGGGCCAACCCGGGCAGCGACATCTCCGTCGGCGAGGACCACGCGCAGAGTTCGCGCAACTTCGCCACCAAGCTGTTCAACGCGACGAAATTCGCGCTGATGAACAACGCGACGTGCGAAGGCGACCTGCCCCCGCGCGAGCAGCTGACCGACGTCGACCGCTGGATCCTCGACCGGCTCGACGAGGTGCTCGCGATCGTCGACGAGGGGTTCGAGACCTTCGAGTTCTCCAAGGCGTGCGAAGCGCTCTACCACTTTGCGTGGGACGAGGTCTGCGACTGGTACCTCGAGCTCGCCAAGGTGCAACTGGCCGACGAGGAACTCGCCGCCTCGACTGCCCGCGTGCTGGGTGCCGTCCTCGAGCCGCTGCTGCGCGCGCTATCGCCGGTGATGCCGTTCATCACCGAGACGCTGTGGAAGGCGCTGACCGGCGGCGAATCCGTCGTCGTCGCGCCGTGGCCGCAACCCGGCGGCGCGGACCGCGACGACGTGGCCGCCACACGCATCGACGACCTGCAGAAGCTCGTCACCGAGGTACGCCGCTTCCGCAGCGACCAAGGACTGCGACCGGGTCAGCGAGTCGCCGCCAAGCTCGTCGGCCTGTCCGAGGCCGGTCTGGACTCCCACCTCCACTACCTGGATGCACTGGCCCGACTCGACTCGCCCGGCGACGACTTCACCGCTACAGCGTCGATCGAGGTGCGGTTGTCCGGCTCGACCGTCCACGTCGATCTCGATACGTCGGGCACCGTCGACGTCGAGGCGGAGAAGCGGCGTGTCGCCAAGGACCTCGCCGTCGCCGAGAAGGAGATGGCCACGACCACCGCCAAGCTGGGCAACGAGCAGTTCCTGGCGAAGGCGCCCGACGCCGTGGTCGAGAAGATCCGCGCCCGCCAAGAGCTTGCGCGTGACGAGATCGCCCGGCTGGGCGCCAAGCTCGCCGCATTGGGCGGCCAGTGAGCCAGCCGGTGGGTCAACCGGATCCGGCGGACCTCGCCGAACTCGCCGACGTCGAGGCCGAACTCGACACGCGGTGGCCGGAGACGAAGATCGAGCCGTCGCTGAGCAGGATCAGCGCGCTGATGGACCTGCTCGGCTCGCCGCAGCGGTCCTATCCGTCGATCCACATCGCCGGCACCAACGGCAAGACGTCGGTGACGCGGATGATCGACGCCCTGCTGACCGCCCTGCACCGCCGCACCGGTCGCATCACCAGCCCGCACCTGCAGCTGGCGACCGAACGGATCTCCGTCGACAATGCGCCGATCACGCCGCGCGCCTACGTCGACGCCTACCGCGAACTCGAGCCGTACATCACCATGGTCGACGACTCGTCGACGGCGGCCGGCGGCCCTCGGATGAGCAAGTTCGAGGTGCTGACGGCGATGGCCTTCGCGGTCTTCGCTGAGGCGCCGGTCGACGTCGCCGTGATCGAGACCGGGATGGGCGGCCGGTGGGATGCGACCAACGTCGTCTCCTCGCAAGTCGCTGTCATCACTCCGATCGCCATGGACCACGCCGACTACCTGGGGGACACGCTCGCCGCGATCGCCGGGGAGAAGGCCGGGATCATCAAGGGCGCAGACCCCGATGCGCTGGTCCCGCTCGATCCGGTGACCGTCCTCGCGGCCCAAGAACCCGAAGTGGCCGATGTCCTCCTGCGCGCCACCGTCGAGGCGGGCACGGTGGTCGCGCGGGCCGGCTCGGAGTTCACCGTCCTCGATGCGCGCACCGCCGTAGGCGGCCAGCTGCTGGAACTGCAGGGTCTCGGCGGGGTGTACTCGGAAGTCTTCCTGCCGCTGCACGGCGCCCACCAGGCGGCCAACGCGTCCCTCGCCCTTGCCGCGGTCGAAGCCTTCTTCGGCGCCGGAGCCGACCGTCAGCTCGATGTCGACGCGGTGCGCGCCGGATTCGCGTCGGTGACAAACCCGGGCCGCCTCGAACGGGTGCGCAGCGCCCCGACGGTCTACCTCGACGCGGCGCACAACCCCCACGGCGCCGCCGCACTCGCGCAGGCGCTTACCGAGGAGTTCGACTTCCAGCGGCTGATCGGCGTCGTGTCGGTACTGGGGGACAAGGACGTCGCCGGGCTGCTGGATGCGCTTGAACCGGTCCTCGACAAGATCGTGCTCACCAACAACGGCTCGCCGCGCGCGATGGACACCGAGCGGCTCGCCGACGTGGCGGTGCCGATCTTCGGGGAGGACCGCGTCATCGTCGAGCCGTTCCTGCCCGATGCCGTCGAGCAGGCGATCGCGCTGGCCGAGGAGGACGAGGGCGCTCCGCTCTCGGGCGCCGGTGTCGTCATCACGGGCTCGGTCGTCACGGCGGGCGCTGCCCGATCGCTTTTCGGAAAGGAACCGGCATGACCGACGAACCCGCGACCGGCGCCCGGTTCACCCCGCCGACCAACGACCCGTGGAAGGGCCTGCGCGGCGTCATGTCTGGCCTGCTGATCCTGCAGGCCATCGTCGTCGGCCTGGCGTTTCCGGTCGTCGGGAAGATCGGCGGGGGCCTGACCGCCGCTTCGATCACCTATCTGAGCGCGCTGATCGTCGCGCTCGTGCTGGCGTGCCGGTATCAGAGCCGTACCTGGGCGCTGACGCTGAACTGCGCGCTCACGTTGCTGACCATTGTCGGGGGCGTGTTCCACTGGTCGATCGCGGTTATCGGCTTCATCTTCGCCCTGGTCTGGGCCTACGTCATCTACATCAAGCGCGACGTCGAGCACCGCATGGCCAACGGCCAATTACCCGGCCAGGAGCCGATCGTCGACTAGGGAAGCCGTTCGAGGACGAGGTCCAGCTTTCTATCGAGTGTGTCGACCTTGGTGTCGAGTGTGTCGACCTTGGTGTCGAGTGTGTCGAGCTTGACGGAGTGCTCGTCGAGAGTTCTGGTGTGCTCGTCGAGAATCCTGGTGTGCTCGTCGAGGATCCTGGTGTGCTCGTCGAGGATCCTGCTGTGGTCGGTCAGGATGTCGTAGATCGCCGCGATGTCGTTGCCATGTTGGCTGATCTTCCGTTCCTGCTCCGCTGCGTCCATGGTCGTAGGCTACGCCCCACGGGTCCTCGTCGGAATGGCCCGCGGTCAGGTTGTGGATAACTCCGCAGTACTATACGTCGCGTGACCGAACGCACCCTGGTACTCATCAAGCCCGACGGTGTCGCCCGCGGCCTCGTCGGCGAAGTCATCCGCCGGATCGAGGCCAAAGGCCTGACCCTGCACGCCCTCGACCTGCGCACCGCGACCGTCGAGGTGGCTGCCGCCCACTACGCCGAGCACGAGGACAAGCCGTTCTACGGCGACCTCATCGAGTTCATCACCTCTGGCCCGCTGATCGCGGCGGTCGTCGAGGGACCCCGCGCAATTGCGGCGTGGCGACAGCTCGCCGGGGGGACCGACCCGGTCGAGAAGGCGACGCCGGGCAGCATCCGGGGTGATTTCGCGCTGGAGACCCAGACGAACCTCGTGCACGGATCGGATTCGCCGGAGTCGGCACTCCGCGAGATCGAACTCTGGTTCCCGGGGCTGTAAGACACGCCCTGCCCCGCCGTACTGCGGGGGATTCTCCCGATCCCACCCGGATGTGGGATACTGGCGATGTTGTGGCCGACACACCTGTCTCGGTCTCGACACACGGTGATGGTTCACCGCCCGCGACCAGCGAGTTTCACTGCGTTCGCGAGCAGGCCCTCCCCACGGCGTACCTCCACTGAGATCGACGGAGAACCGCCGCGGCGTCGAGGTCCGTGGACAGCACTCACCACGAGGCGCGCCCCGCACGTCTGACTGGTTTCCCGGTCCGGCTGCAGCGCACCGAAAGACCAGCCACGCGGTCGACGCCGGCAACCGGCTCGACCCACAACCGCATACCGCTGAGCCCCCGAGTGGCCGCGTTGATCTTCGACGCGCCCGGGGGTGCAAGGAGAATACGTGACCGACAACGGGTCGCCGATCGACGCAAACGCGTCGTCACCGGCAACAGAGCTTCCCGACAAGATGCGCGTCCACGCCCTGGCACGACTGCTGGGTGCCACGAGCCGAGACGTGCTCGACCACCTCGAGGCGCTGGGTTCGGAGGTTCGCAGCGCGTCCGCGACCATCGACCGCGAGATCGCACAGCGCGTCGTCGACCGGATCGGCGGATCTTCCGAGGAGCCCGCCGAGAACGCCAGCGCGTCGACAGCCGCCGCGTCGACGGCCAGCGCGTCGACAGCACTGTTCTCCGCGGCGGGCGCCGCCACCGATGTCCCCATCGAATCGGCCAGCGCCGCCGCAAGCGCCAACCCGCTGTTTCTTCCGCCCGAGGCCCCGCCGACCCCGCCAGTGCGCGATGCCGAGCCCGCCACCTCCGCTGACGACGCGACGGCCGATGACGGTGACGAGTCGACGGCTACCGAGGGTGACGAGTCGGACGAGGCGCCGAGCCGGTCGCGCCGTCGCCGCCGTGGACGCCGTGGCCGTGGTCGTGGGCGCGGCGAAGCCGGTGCCGAAGGCAACGGCGACGAGGACAGCGACGACGAGGCCAAGGCCGACGCTACCGGCGACGAGGCCAAGAGCGAGGACGCCGACGACAAGCCGGCATCCGACGACGCTGAGCAGGCTACCGGCGATTCTGCCGCGGACGCCGACAGCGACTCCGATGAGACTGACGAGAACGACGCCGAGGGCGAAGGTGCGGCGACGTCGAAGCGCCGCCGCCGCCGTCGCCGCCGCAAGGGCGGTGGTGACGGTACCGACGAGGCGTCGCCGGACGATCCGCCCAACACCGTCGTTCACGAGCGCGAGCCGCGCAGCAAGCGTTCGCGCGACGAGGTGCAGGGCATTTCCGGTTCCACCCGCCTCGAGGCGAAGCGCCAGCGCCGCCGCGATGGCCGCGACGCCGGTCGGCGCCGCCCGCCGATCCTGAGCGAGTCGGAGTTCCTCGCACGGCGCGAGTCGGTCGAGCGCGTGATGGTCGTGCGCGAGAAGGTGCACACCACCGCCGAGCAGGCCGTCCCGCACGAGGATTACACGCAGGTCGCGGTCCTGGAGGACGGCATCCTCGTCGAGCACTTCGTGACGACCGCCAACTCGACGTCGATGGTCGGCAACATCTACCTGGGCCGCGTGCAGAACGTGCTGCCCGGCATGGAGGCGGCATTCGTCGACATCGGCCGCGGCCGCAACGGTGTGCTGTACGCCGGTGAGGTCAACTGGGAGGCCGCCGGTCTCGACGGTGGCTCCCGCAAGATCGAGCAGGCACTCAAGCCCGGCGACAACGTCCTCGTCCAGGTCTCCAAGGACCCGGTCGGGCACAAGGGCGCCCGTCTGACGACGCAGATCTCGCTGGCCGGTCGCTACCTTGTGTACGTGCCGGGCGGATCGTCGACGGGCATCAGCCGCAAGCTGCCCGACGTCGAGCGCAAGCGCCTCAAGTCGATCCTCGGCAAGATCGTGCCCGACGGTGCCGGCGTGATCATCCGGACCGCCTCCGAAGGCATCAGTGCCGAAGACCTCGAGACCGACATCTCGCGCCTGGAAGCCCAGTGGAAGACGATTGATGCCGCGTCTGCCGACGTGATCGGCAAGGCGGGCAAGTCCGTCGCACCCAAGGCGCTCTACGAGGAGCCCGACCTTCTGGTGCGCGTGGTGCGCGACCTCTTCAACGAGGACTTCACCAAGCTGGTCGTCGAGGGGCAGACCGCGTGGAGCCTCGTCGAGCGCTACATCGGCGACGTCGCACCCGACCTCATGGACCGCGTCGAGCGCTTCGAGAAGACCGGGCCCGACGCGCCTGATTCGTTCGTCACCCACCGCATCGACGAGCAACTGGCCAAGGCCCTCGACCGCAAGGTGTGGTTGCCCTCGGGCGGCACGCTCATCATCGAGCACACCGAGGCGATGACCGTCATCGACGTCAACACCGGCAAGTTCACCGGATCCGGGGGCAACCTCGAGGAGACGGTGACGCGCAACAACTTGGAGGCGGCCGAGGAGATCGTCCGCCAGATGCGGCTGCGCGACCTCGGCGGCATGATCATCGTCGACTTCATCGACATGGTCCTCGAATCCAACCGCGACCTGGTGCTGCG
>DLKD01000157.1 GCA_002477755.1 Gordonia sp. UBA7599 | reverse complement strand
CAGGATTCAACCGGAGCCGACAAGAGCAGGACTGTACAGACAGACTCGAAACCACGCAGAATACATGGAGACGGGAGGCGCAGGAATGAGTGACAGCGAGATCCGCCGGTTAACTTCATTTCACGATAAACTGCGACGATACAACCTAGTTGTTGAATACTCGCCGGAGATCCCTCCGTCGCTAGATTCTAGCGTCGGAGGGTGGTCTTACCAGGCTCGGATTGCAGACGACGGGGATCTAATGATCCGCGTGAACGAATGGACCACCTTGACTGACGAGGGCAGACGAAGAATCTGGAAATTGCCAGCGGAGAAGTAGCGCACTGCGCCCGCATCTGCGTGCGCCGAGAAGAGCGGTGACGGCACCACTCTGGCAGGTGAGATCTCACGGCCGCAGATCCACCCTCCACTGCTCCGCCTGGCCCTCTGTCACCCCGGCAGCCTCGACAACGGAGATGAGATCCTCCTGTCGCGCCTGACCGAACGCGAGCCGGTAGTAGGCGACGCGTTGCTTGACCCTGTCGATGCGGGCCTCATCCGTACTCAACTGGTAGGGCATGACTTCACGCACCACCTTGTACGGCCCTGGATAGACCCAGTCAGGCGCCAGCCCGGGAAGCGTCTCACTGTGGGGTGCATCCGTGGTCGCAAGTGCGTAGGCGGCATCCCAGGGGTTCTCGTCCCCCAGCATCTCGGATCCGTACGCATGGGCGATGTTCCGGCGGACCGCGTGCCCGCGGAACCGATTGACGCGGCCGTCCCGTTGCTCAAAGTCGACCGGGCTACTCGGGATGTTCCAGTGGACCAGGTTGTGACACCACGGGTGGAAGTCGATGCCCTCTTGCCCAACACTCGTCGAGACGAGTACGAAGGGCGCAAACGGGGAGTTGAACGCTTCTCGCACTTCGGAGGAGCGGTTCGAACCGTCCTCTGCCTTCACGTCGCCGTAGCGCAGAGCGAACCGACACGGAAAGGCCAAGTCACGGCCTTCGCCCAATGGATCACTTCCCTTGTAGATGGCCTCCCTGAGCTTCATCGCCCGCGCCGCGTCGTGGGCGAAGCTGATCAGTGACTCATCGTCTGCTGCACGGTCACCCTCGACTGCTCGGAGGTGAAACAGGTACTCGTCGAGCACGGCCTGGAGATTGCCGTCGGCGCAGTACTGAAGCACTTTCTGCCAGTAAGGAGCCTTCTCCGGATAGAGGCTGTCGAGGATCTGGGCGGTCTCTGGCCGGCTGAAAACCGTGCGCAGTCCGGAGGCGAGAATCGCCGCAGCGCGCCATCGAGCAGCTGGCGACACCTTCTTGGTTCCGACGTCGAGGCGTCCCAGGGCACGCCAAGCGCAGTTAGCCGGTGAGTGCATCGCGCGTCGCGTCGTGTTGGCCACAAGAGACGGGGGGATCCTAGTGAAGTCGAGGGTGTCGCCGCTGCAGCAAACACTCGCCACCGCGTCGATGTACTCGCGGAGAGCTGACGGCGTGTCAGCAGCTTCATGCGGTGCCGCTGGACCAGAGCCTTTCAGGTGTCCTGCCATCGCGTCCGCTGCGGTTACTCCACCGATTCGCTTGGCCCGACTTCCCATCACCTCTGCGATCTGATCATCAATCGTCAGCTGCCACTGCCACTGGAGTTCGGCGAACTCGCTGGCACCTGACTCGACGGAACGCGCGGGCAACTTGCCGTGCAGCTTTTCGGTGACTGCAGCCTCTGCCGAACTGCAATCAGCTTGAGCCCCCTTGTCTGCGGCCACCTTCAACGGGTCCGCCAGATCTGCCATCGACGGCAGCGGGAAGAACAGCATGAAATCCGCCATTGACGACAGGTCGCCCTTGCTGAACTGCAACCTCGAGTGGGTCGACAAATCGGCATGTCCATTGGCAGCGGCACCTACTGCGATTCGCCGCCGAGCGTCGTAGCTGAGCAGAGCGGCGACTGCGGTCGGAGTCGCCGACCACTGGGAGAAGACCAACTTCTTGGTCATCTCACGCGCACCGTCGGATGCGAATGCTCCACCCGGCCGTAGGTACGGCAGAGAAGGCGGTACCCAAAGGAACTGGTGCCAGCCCGTGGCCGTCGTCCCATCAATCAGGGCCTCCAACCTGGGGTTCTGCGACGGAATCTCGTCGAACCTCTTGAGAGCATCAGGATCGAGGCGCCTCAACTCAGTCAGCTTGGCCTTGACGTCAGGCTCTTCTCGCTGTTTGTCCGCGTTTCGGCCCATCTGATAGGCATCCATGAAGTGCACCAGCTCGGGTACCGATTTCCACACATCCATCGGCAGCGTGCTGTCCACCAGCTTCGCGAGCTCAGTGAGCTTGATGAACTGCTCGACGTCGGCCGCCGATACCGTCCCGGCCGGCACTGGCCGCTCGCTCACCATCGAAGCAGCTTCTGTCGCCGGACGCTCCGTCCGGCACATCAGGGTCAGCAACTCGGCGCGTAGTCGATCACGAAGGTCGCTGGGATCGTCGCCCGACGTCACGGCCACCCGAAACTCGTGCAAGAGGCCGGCGATTGCCTTTACTCGGGGGTTCTCGCGGTCCGCCGCTTCCGAACCACAGAGGAAGCCGAGCGTGTCGTGGAACTGATCACGGTGAGACTCTGGTCCACTCTCACCACCGTCGACGCCGATGTCCAGATCAAACGGCTTGTACGGCGTCGCTGACAGCAGAAGGACTCGCGCGTCCGTGTAGTTGAACAGCTCCCACGCAAGTTCGCTGGCGGGTGTTTCATTCCGTAGGAGGTCAGTGAATCGTTGGAACTCGTCGAGGATGACGAGATCTGGTTCGAGTGCTTCGATTCCGGCGCGCGCCAACGTCCGGCGCAGCCCAATGACAACGTCACCGGCCGCATGCTTTCCACCCGGGACGCTCCGCTTTCCGACGGTTTCGCGTAGGAGACTGTTGAAATCATCGAGTGCAGAAGGCCCACCGTCGTCGCTGGGTTGATTCGCTAGGTCACGGAACCTCGAAATGATCGCCTGGTCCAGGTAGTTCGGTCCTCGGGTCGCCTTGAGGCCATCTTCGTACTGCTTCACGCCGTACTTGAAGCGATCGAAGGTGGCGACACCCCCCTGAAGGATCCGCAATGCTGCCTTGGTCTCGCGCCGACCCAGTCTCAATCCCATGTGGTCTCGCAGGATGAGGAAGAGTAAGTACCGCTCCTCTGCGGTTCCCGTCCGCGAGCCCCCCTCGGGAAAGGCCGTCGCTGGCGTGAAGGAGATCAGGTTCACCGGCTTGCCAATCTCAGTCGCCGGCGTCTCGAGCTGGTGGCTTGATGCCACCAACAGGCTCGGCCGCGTTGGCATGTCAACCTTGGTTCCGAGGACGTCTAGTCGTTTGACGTTCTGTCGGGCGACGTCAGCATTGGAACAGACATAGATGACATCGATCCGTTTGATGTCCTTGTCGTCCTGCATGTGCTCGATCGCGGACGCGATGACGCCCCGGGCGATCAGGCTCTTGCCCAGACCCGTTTCATCAGCAACGAGATACCGAGTACCGCTCTTGTTGCGGTAGAAGACGTCGACGACTTGGTCGACGGTCTTGCGCTGAAACTCTCGCAGCTCGGCGAGGTACGGCTCGGCGGAGAATTTCTTGGTCATGCTTGCCCACCCTCTACTCCGGTCGCCTCAACTACCGCGGACCAAAGGTCTGCGAAACCCTCGGGCAGCACATGATTCGGGTCGCCACCTTTGGTGATCGACGAAACGACGCCGGCCAGGTGCCGCAGTCCCTCCTCGTTCGCTACCGAGGCACGCATAATCAGCTCGAACAGACCCTGCCCTGCCTGGTTCCACGAGGCTCCCGGCACGCCCTGCGATTCGGTGACACCCTCCTCGCCCTCTTCAGGCGGGACGCCGAAGCCGAGAATCAACGCGAGCAGCCGCATGAAGGCTTCCGCCGAATCGATCTGGTCGGTGACGATCGAGTCCAGTCGACCGGGAATGTCCCCGACGAGCTCAGCTTTGATCACCGACTTGCTGTGCCGGCCGCCAGCATCCTCCGCGTCGATAACGAAGAAGGCGGTCACGTCCACCAACTTGAGCCCGTCGAAAGCGACCGAGATCGTCGACCCCGGGGTCAGAGCCGCGTTCTTGGCCGGAACAGTCAAAGGTGACAGCGACAGCGAAACACCTGCCGCGACAGTCGGCAGCTCGAGCTTGCTGGCAACGACCATAGTCGCGACTCCGTCGGTGAGCGTCGGCGTCGCGGTCAGGGGCACGCCGGCGACCGAGCGGACGAACTGATCGAGTTCCTTCTGCTCCTCGTCGTCCTCTGCCGTGCCGGGGGCGATCTCCGTCTTCTGGAGAATGGACCCAAAGCCGCTGTTCCCGAGTAGCGCCTGAACACCCCAGGTCTTGGTCTGAGCAGTCAGTTCAGCCAAAATCTCGACATTTGCGCTGAACGCGTTTCCTGTCGCGTTCGCCGACCCTATGAACACGTGGCTTCGCCTGTTGCGCTCGACCGCGTAGATCTTTGCGTGCAGGTCGTTGAGGATTGTTCCCCCCGAGCTCTTCTCGTCGTCCTCTGCCGGAATTCCGGCGTTTGGCGAGAGCACGTAGGCGGTGTCGACGAGTTGAGCCTGCGCGTTGAGGTTGTTCAATGCGTCCTGGCGCGAGACGACGGTGAGGTGCCCCTTCTTGCCGCCAGCGACGTGCTTGATGCCGGCGACGCTAAGGAATGGCGACACAATGAGGTGCTCATAGCCGCTGAAGTCCGGGGTTGGCAGTGTGCGTCGCGGCAATCCGTACACGTGGAACGCGAGGTCCACGACACCATCGGGGAGTTCCCACTCGACCTTCTGCAGCCGCTTTCCCAACTCCGCCAGGCGTCGCTGTCGATGCTCGGCGATGGGCGTCACGGATGCTGACCCGAGATAAGTGAGCAGATGCTCGAGCGGAGCGTTGGCCTGATTCCGCGTTCGACCGATCCTTCCGTCGAGCGAGAGCGCTACATCCCAGGACCGGTCCTTCGTCAGGTTTCGGCTGAGGATGAGCAAGCGCACTGTCTCCTCGCCATCCTCGTCGCGGTAGACCCCCAACCACAGCTTCGGGTGGAAGAGACCCTGTGCCCGGTGAATCCCGTGAACCGACGGCTCCAACAGTGAGAACAGAGGACCTCGGTCACGCGGGACGGAAATCTGGCCGGCTTGGTGGAAGATGTCGACGTTCCCGATGCTCGCCTTGATGGCCGCGACCGTCTCAACAACGTCTGCAGATCCCGTATTCGAGCTACCGACGAGAGCGAGACATGGGAGGAGCGCACTTTCCAAGTCCAGCGTGAAGGTTGTCCCGACCAAGTGCTCGATGGTGGATCCCGGAGCCGGGGCGATCTGTTTGAGCAGGGTGGTCCTGCTGTCAGGAGGAAGCATCGGCCAGCCCTTCACGGATATCGGCGAGCAAGGTCTGGACATTCGGCCAGCGGTAGACGAGCCTGCCCGCGCCTGAGGCGCCACCCCAGTTGATGATTTGTCGGTCGTTCTGCAGCCGCGACTGGGCGCCCTTGTTTACTCGCTCCCGCTCCGCTATGGAACTCCGAACCTTCTCATCGGTTACTACTGCGCGAGGGTCGCTGCCTCGAAGGGTGCCGAACCAGCTCTCAACGAATAGCTGAGTCCCTGGTGCCACCGGCCGGCCACCACGTCCTTGGAGGACGGTTGCCCAAAACGAGGTGAGGTCCCACCTTTCGAAGTTGTCCTGGTTGGCTTCCATCTCCGTCGCCCATGTGTCGAGCCGCTCTGTGTAACGGCCGGTGTAGCTGTTGCCATCCTCCGCCAGCGAGTCGTACTTCTCGGCGATCAGTTGGTTGTAGATCAGCGCCGCCCCGTTGATCGCGAGCGAGAACAGGCGAGCGTGTTCGACCGCTCCTTGAATTCCGCTCGGCGCCTCGGCAAGCGCCGGGTGGAGCCACGGCGCAGTCGCGTCCGCGGGGTCAGTCTCAAGGCCATCCTTGAGCAGATAGGCCAGGTAGGAGTGCGGCGCACTCACCAAAATCCGCTCTTTCAGCCAGTCCGCTTCATCGCGGTTGAGTGTCAGCCCACCGTCGACCTTCCTTGGGAAGCCGTCGGGAGCGGTCAGCGGAATGTTCCAGGTGAGGGTGCGCGCGTCGGCGAGAATTCCATACCGCTGGAGCGCTGACCAGTAAAGACTCGAAGGAAGGGTCTGCAGCGCCTTGCCAGCCTGCGCGCCGACCATCCCCTTCACCGGCCCTGCCCTACGCAAAGCCTCGATAATCTTGCGTTCTGCGTCGTTGGCCTTCGACGTGATCATCGTGCCTGTGTGCTTGGCCGCTGCCTTCTCGAACGCCCACGGGACGATGAGGAAGTACCTCGCTCGGGTATGCACCGTGGATGTCCCGGGGAATAGGAGGTCCGCAAGTCCATCGCGGACCTGCCCGATCCCAAGGTCGTCCAGGGTGCTCGTATCCGAGAACATCCTGACGATCTCACGCATCCGGCGCTCATCTTCGGGAGATGTGTCTAGCCACGCTAAGTTCGACATTTAGTCCACCTCCACCACGCGAACGTCGCCATCTTCCGGCAGCGGCACGAACAGCCGATTCGAATAGGCATAGATGCCCTTTAACGTCCCTACGTTGACCCCGGCTCCGACTCCACCGCCCACTACAGGAACGACCTTCGCCAAGTTGATCACTCCTTTGGCCCCGAACTTGGTCACCAACCGAAACCCGACTGCTTGGTTGATCTTGGTCAGCACCGAACCTGGAAGCCGACCGAGCTGGGCGATAACAATCTTGTTCCCGATCTTGGCACCAGCCTGGCCCACCGCTGCGCCAGCCCCCGCCCCGAGGAGCGACAGGAGTATCCCGGTCCTAACCTCCTCGGAGTCAACGTCGTAGCCGCGGATATGAGCAATCGCTGCCACCATCCTCGCCGCCGTCACGTAGAAGGTAAGGACGTCCGCCGGAATCGTGACTGGCATCGCGATCAGTCCCGCTGAGCCCGAGGCGAATCCCGTCACCCCGACGAGGCGCCGGTGCGAAGAGTACAAGCGCTGGATTGCCCGCTCTGGGTCAGAGTGTGTGCGCAGGGCTTCATCCGCGACGGCAGCAGCCGACTTGTATGGCCCCGCCCCGTGCACCGCGCGGGCCAGAAGATTTTCGACAAGCTCGAGCGCACGCGACCCGTCCCCATCCGACATTTTCTTGTTCTTCGCAGCCACCTGGCCACTCCTCTACTACTTGATTCGATGTTCGCAGGCACCGCTGCCAGGCTCTAGGTGAGAGATCCGCCCCGCATTTCACGCCGCGCAAGACCGACAAGCTGTCACTGTAGATTGCACGTCGGACATGTTCGATGTCGTCGCGTGAATCCGTTCGTTATGGCTCGCCCCATCGCGTCATCGTGGCCACTTCGGAAGCCCTCGATCTCGCCCTAGAACTCGATCTCTGATTCAGGGTCGCCAATCCTCTCCGCCTGCCAAATTCCGTACGGGTCGTTCCTCGGACGTCGTGGAACGACCACCGGCGAACCTAGTGTCGGGGCTCCTGCCTACTCTCAGCGCCATGAACGTTAGAGCAGCAATTCTCCTCGGCATCGCAATCGCTGGGCTGTCCGGTGCAACCGCGGCACCGGCGCACGCCACCAAGCCCGGGATAGGCAACTAATGCGATAAGCAGGAGGCCGGTGATCTCCGCAAGACGGAGAACGGCCAACCGGCCGCATGCATCTACTTCAGCGCAAATGGTGGCTACCAGTGGGTCTCCACCGGCAAGGTCGACCCCACAGTGCGAGAGAACGGTCAGTCGTGCAGCGGCACATATCCGGTCGCACGGAACCGCCGGGGCAAGGCACTCATGTGCGTCCAGGACGAATGGGGATTCGGGCCGTAGCCGTGCCCTCTCGTCGACCCTGAGACGCCACGGCACCCTGTGTATAAACCTGTGGATAAGAGTTGCCGGAGGGTAGTTGGAGTGAGACTCTGGGAGCTTCACCAGCGATCATCACAGCGAGCGGGGCACCGCACGATGACCCTCACGAGCGACTCCTTCGCTGCCGTGTGGAGTGCCGTCGTCGAGCAGCTCGTCGACAATTCCGCAGCGCAACCGCGTCTGACGCGCCAGCAGCGGGCGTGGTTGCGCCTGGCTAGACCGGTCAACCTCGTTGACTCAGTGGCGGTGCTGGCGGTCCCCAACGCCGTCGCCCAGGATCAGGTCGGACACCACCTGCGCGACGTCATCTGCGAGGCGCTGGCCAGCCACCTCGGCCACCCCGTCGCCCTCGAAGTGCACATCGCCAGTGAAGGCGTCCCGGATGCGCCCGTCGCCCCCGACGAGCCGCGTGACAACCCAGCCCCTCCTCCGCCGACCCCACCGTCGCGCTACACGTTCGACACCTTCGTCGTCGGGGAGTCGAACCGGTTCGCCCACGCCGCGGCCGCCGCCGCCGCGGAAAACCCCGCCTGCGCCTACAACCCGCTGTTCATCTGGGGCGAGTCCGGCGTCGGAAAGACACACCTGCTGCGCGCCGTGGGCGAGTACGCACGTCGCCTGTTCCCCGACCTGCGCGTCACCTACGTGTCCACCGAGGAGTTCACCAACGACTTCATCGACTCCATGCGCGACGACCGTCGGGCGCGGTTCAAACGTCGCTACCGCGACCAGACCGACCTGCTCCTCGTCGACGATGTCCAGTTCCTCATCGGCAAGGAGGGCACGCAGGAGGAGTTCTTCCACACGTTCAACGCGCTGCACGACGCCGGCAAGCAGATCGTCCTCTCCTCCGACCGCCCGCCGTACCAACTCACCACCCTGGAGGAACGGCTGCGCACCCGCTTCCAGAGCGGACTCACCACCGATGTCTCCCCGCCCGACCTCGAGACCCGCGTCGCCATCCTCCGCAGGCAAGCCCAGTCCCGGATGATGACCGTTCCCGACGACGTCCTGGTCCTCATCGCCTCCCGCATCGAGCGCAACATCCGCGAGCTCGAAGGCGCACTCATCCGCGTCGACGCCTATGCGTCGTTGACCGGCGCTTCCGTTGATCTCTCCCTTGTCGAGCAGGTCCTCGCCGACCTGCTGCCCGAGCCCGCCGATCGCACGATTAGCGCCCAGCGCATCCTGGCAGCGACCGCTGAGCACTTCGGTCTCACCGTCGACGATCTCCGCAGCCCACGGCGCGACGCGGAAGTCACACAGCCCCGCCAGATCGCGATGTACCTGTGCC
>DLKD01000119.1:19765-19913 GCA_002477755.1 Gordonia sp. UBA7599 | reverse complement strand
CTGGTTCAGCGTCTGCTCACGCTCGTCGTGGCCGCCACCGAACCCGGCGCCGCGCTGGCGTCCGACGGCGTCGATCTCGTCGACGAAGATGATGCACGGGCTGTTCTGCTTGGCCTGCTCGAACAGGTCGCGCACGCGCGAGGCGCCG
>DLKD01000119.1:0-19628 GCA_002477755.1 Gordonia sp. UBA7599 | reverse complement strand
CGAACATCTCGACGAAGTCGGAACCGGAGATGGTGAAGAACGGGACGCCCGCCTCGCCGGCGACCGCGCGGGCCAGCAGCGTCTTACCGGTACCGGGCGGGCCGTAGAGCAGCACGCCCTTGGGGATGGTGGCGCCCAGTGCCTCGTACCGGCTCGGGTTCTGCAGGAAGTCTTTGATCTCGTAGAGCTCTTCGACGGCCTCGTCGGCACCGGCGACGTCGGCGAACGTCGTCTTGGGCATGTCCTTGGTGATCTCTTTGGCACGCGAACGGCCAAAGCCCATCATTCCGCCACGCCCACCGCCTTGCATGCGATTCATCACGAAGAAGAAGAGGCCCAGCAGAATGACCAGCGGCAGGATGAGCGCCAGCATCTGCATGATGGCCGAGTCCTGCTTGACGTTGGTCTGATAGGTCGCACCGGACTGGCGGACCGACTCGAAGACGAAGTCGGAGCCACGGGCCGGGTACTTGGCCGTGATCTTGTCCGACGTTTCCTTCTTGTCTTTGCCCTTGGCCTTCTCGCCGACCTCGATCGGCTTCTTCAGCTCGATCCGCAGCTGCTGTTCACGGTCGTCGATCTGGACCGACTTCGCGTTCTTCACGTTCAACTGGGTCAGGGCCACGGAGGTGTCGACCCCGCGGTACTCGCGCGAGCTGTCGCGCATGAAGCTCCAGCCCCACAGACCCAGGAGGATCAGGACGAAGATCGCGACGTTGCGAAAGACTGTCTTACGGTTCATACCTACTGCGGCGGGACCCACGCGAGCGCCGCCACCGTCCTTCCATCGGGTGATTTCCTACCAGGCTACCCGGGCAACCGGACAGGCGTGTCGGCGCTGGTGTCAGGGTTGGTAGACCGACGGGCGCAGCCGCCCGATGTAGGGCAGGTCACGGTAGCGCTCGGCATAGTCGAGGCCGTACCCGACGACGAAGTCGTTGGGGATGTCGAACCCGACGTCGGGCACGTCGAGTTCGGCGCGCACCGCGTCGGGCTTGCGCAGCAGCGTGCACACCGAGAGCGATCGCGGCGAACGAGTGGAGAGGTTCTTCAGCAGCCACGAGAGGGTAAGGCCGGAGTCGATGATGTCTTCGACGATGACGACGTCGCGGTCGGCGATGTCGCGGTCAAGGTCCTTGAGGATGCGCACGACCCCCGACGAAGAGGTCGACGACCCGTAGCTCGAGACCGCCATGAACTCCATCTGCGACGGAATGGGCAGCGCCCGCGCGAAATCGGTCATGAACATGACCGCGCCCTTGAGGACACCGATGAGCACGAGGTCGTCGGGGATGTCGCGGAATCGGGCGGCCACCGACTCGGCGAGCTCAATAGTGCGCGCCTTGATCTGCTCTTCGGTGATGAGGACGGCTTCAATGTCGTCGCCGTAGGGGTCGCTGCTCACCCACCTAGCTTGTCATGGATCAACCACATCCGAGCACCGGCGCCAGGAAACCCGGCGGCACTGAAACGCCTGCAGGCACGAAGTACAGATCTGGGACCAACCACGGATTTTGTGACAAAACGCCCATCACCTATGCTTCCGTTGTCAGTGTGACACTTCTCACAAGGAGACAGGGATGAAGCGAGCGGGCACCGCACGGCTTCGCTTGACGGCGGTTGGCGTCGCCATCGCCACCGCCGCGACTGCCGCCATCTGCGGTTCAGCGCACGTGACCGCCGTTCCGACATCACAGGTCCCGTACCGGATCCAGCTCACCGCCGACTCGGTGCAGCTGACCGTCGAGAAGGGCGCCGTCGCCGTCGAGGACGGCCAGTTGACCATCCGTGACGACGCGGGCGCACCGGTGATGATTAAGCCGCTGCACTACCTCGTCGCGGACCGCTCGTTTCCGATCACCGCCACCACTGCGGGCCGCACCGCGACACTGACTCCGGTCACCGACGTCGCCAAGTCGACGAAAGCCGACGAGGGTGAGGTGGCCACCGCCAAGACCAAGGCCAAGCGTTACCACTGGGTTATCGAGGGGCCGCAGACGCGCCAGGAGCGCGACGACGAAGCGTTGAAGAAGTTCGTGAAGACGACGGGCGACGCCAGGATGATCGGGATGGTCGTCGGGATCGCCATTGGGGCGGTCATAGGCGGCGTAGTCGGGTGTGCCATCGGAGCGTTGATCGGTGTCGTCATCGGATGCTTACCCGGATTCATGGCAGGCGTCTCGGCTGGCTCGTTCGCGGGGATCCTCATCGGCGGCGGCGGCGCCTCCATCGCCGCGGGCGTCGAGTACTTCAACACCATCAACTCCCCGTTCAAGCCGAAGTTCAAGTACAAGCGCATCCCGCACAAGCGATCCGCGAAGACCGCTCGGCCCTCCTGACCGTTTTCAAGGCTTCGTCCAACCTGTGTGAAAGGTTGGGATTTCCTGGCAGTCGGTCATTTGACCCTGTTTCCATCCTGAGACCTGTGCTTCACTGATCCGTAACTGCGGCCTCAGGGAGGGCACACGTGTCAAGAATCGCGTTTACGAGGGGTTTCCTGCGGCTCGGTGCCGTTGGGATCGCCGTCGCCACGGCTATCGCGACCGGGGTGGGCGCATCCGGCCCGGCCGCAGCAGCGCCAGCCGACGCCGTGCCCTACACGGTGCAGCGCATCGGCTCGTCGGTACGGATCGACGTCGAGCGGGGCGCCATTGCCGTCGAACAGGGCATCCTGGTCATCCGCAACGCCGCGGGCACACCGATGTCGCGCCAGCCGCTGTACTACTTCAAGGACAGTCGGCGCTTTCCAATCGCGGCCACGGCTTCCGGCCGAACCGCAACATTGACACCGGTCACCGACGTCACTCATTCCGTCAAGCTCACCCCGGCGCAGATCGCCCAGGCCAAACCCGCACGATGGATCATCGACGGCCCACAAACGCAGCAGCAGCGCGACGACGAGGCTCTTCAAAAATTCATCACCACTGTCAGCGCGGTAATGACCATCTCTTCAATCGTCGGGTTGGTAATCGGCGCGATCCTCGGAGGCATCGCCGGGTGCCTGATCGGGGCACCAGCATTCGGGGTCGGATGCATCCCTGGGATCCTGCTCGGCGTCTCGCTTGGCTCCATCGCCGGCGTCATCCTCGGTGGCGGAGGTGGCGTCATCGGCGCTGGCATCGAGTACATCAACACCATCAACTCCCCGTTCAAGCCGCGATTCAAGTGGGTGCCCGACAAGCACCCGCCTAAGGGGCGGTGAGCAGCGGCAATCTGACCACGCGACCAATCCAATGTCAGACGTCGGCTATACTTTGACCTTTGCCACAACCCGACCTAGGTTTGGCGTCGGTCACAGACACATAGATGCCGCATAAACACCCGGTAACAGACACCGACGCTCGTCCCCGCTCTGTGCCGATCCGGACCTCCCCCGTGGAGGACGATAGATCACGTAAGGAATCCGCACCGCATGGCTTCATTGACCTCCTCTTCGGCCTGTCTGCGCCTGTCGGCGATCACCATCGCCGTCGCGACGGCGGCTGCAGCGGCCATCGGCGGCTCTGCCCAGGCCACCGCGGCACCCTCTGACGTGCCCTTTCGCGCACAGGCGGTAAACGGCCAGTCGATCCTGTTCGAGATCGAGCGCGGTGCCATGGCTGTGGAGCAAGGCGTCTTGACAGTCCGCAATGCTGCTGGCACCACGGTGGCCACGCAGGAGCTCAAGTACTACCGGGATGGCCGCGCGTACCCGATCAATGCAACCGTCACCGGCCGCACGGCGACGTTCAGTCCGGTCACCGACGTAGCCAAGTCGACCAAGGTCGCGCCGTCGCAGCTCCCCGGCGCAAAGCCCGCCTACTGGAAGATCGACGGTCCGCAGACCCGACAGGAACGCGACGATAAGGCGCTCCAACAGTTCATCACCGATCTGGGCAACGCGATGACCGTCTCCTCCATCGTCGGCATGGTCATCGGTGGCATCATCGGCTGCATTTTCGGCATCCCGCTGTTTGTACTGGGGTGCATTCCCGGTGCCATGCTGGGGATGTCGTTCGGCTCGATTCTCGGCTCGATGCTCGGCGGTGGCGGCGGAATCATCGGCGCGGGTCAGAAGTATCAGGACACAATCAACAAACCGTTCAAACCCAAGTTCAAGTGGGTGCCGAACAAGAAGTCGGGCAACAAGACGCCGCCCAAGAAGAAGAACTGACCACATTGCTCAGTAGGCCATCACGGGAGCCAGAACTCCCCCTCGTAAACAGCTAGTCAGGATAGGAACCGCAAACATGGCAACCTCCAAGATCTCCAGGGCGTCGCTTCGTCTGTCCACAATCGGCCTCGCCGTCGCGGTCGGCGCGGCAACCGCCGTCGGCGCTTCCGGGGCCGCCGCCGCACCCATGTCGGCGCCGGTGAACTACACCGCCAAGGTGGTCGGCAAGTCCGTCCAGGTCGATATCGACCGCGGCGGCTTCGCGGTCGAACGCGGCAGCCTGGTCATCCGCAACTCCGGCGGCGTCCCGGTGCTCGGCTTCCCGCTCAGTTACGTCTTCGAGGGACGGTCCTACCCGGTCCTCGCGACAACGTCGGGCACGACAGCCACGCTGACGCCCGTCGTCGACGCCGCCAAGGCAAGAACCATGACGCCCACCGAGGTCGCCAAGAACCGCGAGGCCACCGTCGAGGTAGCCAAGAAGACCGGTAACGCCCCGCTCACCAAGAAGGGCCCCAACGGCGAGATATTGCACCGCGTCGGACCGAAGAACAAGAAGGATCGTGACGACGCCGCTCTCAAACGAGCGATAAGCCGGGTCTCTGCTGCCATGACCATCTCGTCACTCATCGGCATGATTGTCGGCGGCATCATCGGTGGCGTCCTTGCCTTCTTCGTGTGCATTGGGGCAGCCGCCACCGTCGTCGGGATCCCTTTCTGCCCTCCGATCCTTTTCCTTGGCGTCTCGCTTGGCGCGTACGGCGGCATGATCGTCGGCGGTGGCGGCGCCTCGATCGGAATCGTCCAGGACTACTTCAGGGAGATCAACTCTCCGTTCAAGCCGGAGTACCAGCGTTTCCCGCAGGGGGCGCCGAAGGCCAAGAAGAAGAACTAAGCACCACGCTCAGCGAAGCCGGCTCCGAAAACGGAGCTGGCTTCGTTGCTTTCCGGCCGCGCCCCGGCAGCCCGGAGCCTCCCGCCCTTCTCGGTCCGTCGACTCCCCCTGACCCCGCCGAGTGGCTCGCCCCCACCCCGCCGACCGAGCCCATATCCACGCCGACCGAGCCCACAATCCCACCGACCGAACCCGAACCCACGCCGACCGAACCCCGTGCCCCACCGTCTGCATCCTCCCCTGCCCGCGGTTTTCCACAGGGGGCGCCGAGCCACCGCGAGTTGCCCACAGGCCGTGGATTTGGGCCTGGTGCCGCGGTGGCCGCAGTGTCTACGTTCGACGCATGGGTACCGGGGGGTCCAGACAGATCCAGCCGCATGACGCGTTGATGCGCGCGGTGCTGAGCAATCCGGTCGATGCGAGTGCGCAGGTGCGCTCAGTCCTGCCACCGGAGGTGGTAGCGCGCCTGGACTTGGATCACCTCGAGCTCCAGTCGGGCACGTTCGTCACCGACGAGCTCCGCAACCGCCACACCGACGTGCTGTTCCGCACCACCAGCCGCACGGAAGACTCAAAGTCAGATGACCAGACCGAGCATCCCCGCGCAGCAGACGACGCCTACATCTACTTCCTGATCGAGCACCAGAGCACACCCGAGCAGCTTATGGCCCACCGCATGCTCGGCTACCAGCAACGCATCCGAGACCGCCATATCGCCCACCACGGCGGAACCACCGTGCCAGTGGTCATCCCGATCGTCATCTACCAGGGCCATCGCCCCTGGAACGCACCAACAGAAGTCGCCGAGGTCACCGCCGCCGATGACCGACTCATTGCATCGCTGGGCGACTACCTGCCTCGGGCCAGCTACTACCTCGACGACCTCACCCGCCTCGACGACGACGCGCTACGCGCCCGACAACTCACCCCGACCCTCCGGGTTGTGTATGTGTCGCTACGGCGCGGCCCCGGCGACACTGACTTCACCGTCTGGTTGCCCGACTGGCGCCCCGAGATCATCGGTCTTTCCGACCAGACTCTGTCCATGCTCGTCAGCTACCTTGTATACGTAGGCAACACCACTAGGGAAAAGCTCCGAGCGTTCGCCGCCACCACCGGGCCACACACCGAGGAGATCATCATGACCGCCGCAGGACGACTCATCACCGAAGCCTGGGCCGAGGGCGAAGCACGAGGCGAAGCACGGCTCCTCGTCAAGCAGCTGACCACTCGCTACGGCGCCCTCAACGCCGACCTGCGCGAACGACTCGAGAACGCCACCACCGACGACATCGAACTGTGGGCAACCCGCTTCGCACAAGGCGCAGCTACTCTCGACGAGATCTTCGCCTGATCGACTGACCGGGTCTCGGTACGCGCACGCTCGCTACGCTCGCGGGCGCACTCGACCAACGTTGGCAAGCACCAGCAGACCTCTTCGTCGTGCGACCACCCGCCGGGTACGGCGATCACCGCCCACAGCCACCGGCCCCTGCCCGCGCCAATCCACGACCAGGGCATCCACCGCAGCCACGACTCGCGAGGACAGCTCGCCCACCTCATCGTCGTCGCGCAGCCACCGTCGTAGGGCTCGCGTCCGCAGGGCCTCGGGCACAGCGGCCAATTCTGCGACCGCCAGCCCTTCCGGCCCCCGTGCCCGGTCCAGCAGTTCCGACGACAACTCGTCGAGCACCTCGCTATCGGCGGCCAGCATGTCCGCCGTGCGCGACAACGCCTGTGCAACACCCCCACCAAGCACGTCTTCCATCAACGGCAGGACCTCGGTGCGTACCCGCACCCGCGTGAATCGCGGATCGGCGTTGTGCGGGTCGTCGACGGGTGAAAGCCCCCACTGCGCACACGCCGCGACCGTGTCGGCGCGGCGCAGCCCCAGCAACGGACGACCCCACGGCGGGCGCCACTCGCGCATCCCCGAGAGCGACGCCGGCCCCGATCCGCGCGCCAGGCCCAGCAGGACTGTCTCGGCCTGGTCGTCCAACGTATGACCCAGCAGTACCGGGCGATCCCCGCGCGCGGCCTCCAGCGCCTCGTAGCGCGCCGAACGGGCCGCTGCCTCGAGACCACCGTCAGAACCCACGACGACGGTCAGCACGCGCGCCTGCGCGCCCAACGACTCCGCAGCAGCGGCCGCGGTCGAAGCGACCTCCGCCGATCCCGACTGCAACTCGTGGTCGACGACCAGCGCCTCGACTGTCAGACCGGCCCGCACCGAGGCCGCCGTCAGCGCCAACGAGTCGGGGCCGCCGGACAGGGCCACGCACACCGGCCCATCGTCGGGCAGATACCGCCGCGCGAATGCGCCGACGGCACCGATCAGAGCACGCGGGCGATCCACCGGTCCGGCTCGTCGATCTCGTCGGGGCGCGGCAGCGTCTCCGGCCCGGTCCAGATGGTGTTGAACCGCTCCATCCCGACCGCGTCGACGATGTGGTCGGTGAACGCCTTGCCACGCACGTATTGGGCGATCTTCGCGTCCATGCCGATGAGCGCGCGCATGATGCGGGCGATCGGATTGCGCGGTGCCGTCCGCCGGGCGTTGAACCCGGCACGGATCCGCTCGACAGTCGGCACGTACTCCGGGCCCACCGCGTCCATGACGTGGTCGGCGTGGCCCTCGAGCAGGGTGCCCAGCATCATCAGATTGGAGAAGGCCTCGTACTGCTCGGGCGACTGCAACAGCTGCATCAGGCCCAGCACGCCCGACTCACGCGGCTTGTCACTGCGCACCGACGCCGCGAGGCGCGACACCAGCTGTGCGGTCGTCTCATCGCCGACGGCGGTCAGCGTCGCAACGTTGTCGGTCATGTAGTCGCGCAGCCACGGGTTCGCCGAGAACTGCACGCGGTGGGTGACCTCGTGCAGGCACACCCACAACCGGAAGTCCGACGGCACCACCTTGAGCTTGCGCTCGACGCCCACGATGTTCGGCGCCACCAGCAGCAGCACACCGTCGCCGCCGGACACCGGGTCCGGGGTGAACGGGTCGTACTGACCGAGGATCGCGCCGGCGAGGAACGCCAACAATCCGCCTGCCTGGAATCCCCCGGCCTTAGCGGTGATGGCGCCCATCAGACCACCGTCGTCGTCGCTCCCACCGTCGCCGTTGCCGACACCCGCGGCACCGCCTTCAACGGCGAGATCCCCGTCGGCGGCACCCATCATCGAGCGCATCGAGTCAGCGGCAGCGCTGACCCACTCCCCGCGGTCGACAATGCGGGAGGCCGGCACGGCCAGCCCGTCGGCCAACCCCGTCACCTCACGCACCGGCGCCTCCGCGCGCTTCGACGCATCGGCCAGCTCGGCATACACCTGGTCGCGGGTGTAGGAGGTCATCGCCGGTCCGCCGCGGGCCAGTCGACGCCCGACACCCGCGGCTACCTCCCAGTCGATCGACGCGGCCGGATCCCGACGGTTCTCCGACCCGCCCTCTGCCGTACTCATCGGCACCCGCAATCACGGATCTTGCCGACGACGGCGTCGAGCGCGGGACGCGCGACGTCCGGCGACGTCCCGTTGGACATCAGCGCGAACGTCAGCACGCGACCGTCGACGGTCTGCACGATGCCCGTCAGCGACGAGACGCCGGTCAGCGTCCCCGTCTTCGCCCGCACCCACCCGGCGCCCGACGTCTTGCGCGGATCGAACCGGTCGGCCAGCGTGCCCGTGCCGCTGGCGATCGGCAGGCCGTCGAGCAGCACCCGCAGCTGCAAGTGGTTGGGCCCGGCGATCCCCGACATCAGGTCGTCGAGGACGCGCGCGGGCACCCGGTTGGCATACGACAGCCCTGACGCGTCGTGCAGGGTGACGCCCGTGGTGTCAAAACCCTTGTCCGTCAACGTCTTTACGATCGCCGCAGCACCGGCGTCCAACGTGCCCGGCCCGCCCGTCGCCAGTGACAACTCCACCGAGAGGGTCTCCGCTAGGACGTTGTCGGAGAACCGCATCATGTCGTTGACGCGGGTGGCAAGCTGCGCCGACTTCACCGATGCGAGCACCTTGGCGCCCTCCGGTGCTCGCATCTGCTTGACGTCGCCACGCACTCCCAACGCCCTGGCGAGCGCCTCACCGGCGGCGATCCCCGGGTCGGGGGTCCGCGGCGAGTACTCCTCCAACGGGTCCAGGCGCCCACCGTCGACCATCAGGGACTTGATCGGCGCGATGTCGCCGCCGACGATGTCGCGTCGGTCCCACGTGCGGTCCATCGACGGCCCGGTGAACAGCGAAAGGTCCACCGCCACCGACGTCGGCTTGATCCCGGCGTCGCGGATCTGCTTGACCAGGTCGTCGATGCGCGGGGCGTCGGTGTAGTACGTCGGGGCGCCGGGCGGCTGCGCCGAGAGGGTCGGATCACCGGCCCCGACGAGGATGACCTGCCCATCGGCACCGGCCACCACCTTCGTCGTGAGCCGACGGTCAGCCGGCATGCCGAGCAGCGCGGCCACCGCGGTGAGGATCTTCGCGTTCGACGCCGGGATGAGCGGCTTACCCGGGTCCTTCTCCCACAGCACCTTGTCGGTCAGCGGATCGGAGACCTGTCCGGTGAGCTCCCCCAGGTCTCGGGCGTTGGACACCTTGGCCAGCACCATCGCCAGCCCGGAGACCGTCGGGGCAGGCGCATTCGGGTCGACCGGCAGCACCACCGGCGTCGGCGTGTACAGCTCGGGGCGGGCCGGGGTGCCCTCGGGCACACCGTCGCCAGACATCAAGGTGCGCCCGGCCACCACGCCGCCACCACCCAGGAGCGCGATGACCAGCAACCCCACCAGGGTCCAGCGCACCGTCGCACCCCGTGTGCGTGAACCGCTCACCGCCACCTCCGCGTCGTCGGATGTCCGAATCTTTTGGAGTCCGTTGTCGACCCCCTTGTCATAAACAGTATCGTTGAACCGGCTTTGCGCCGACCAACCGAAAGGAACCACCGTGGCCGTCGACGTCATCATCGAGATCCCCAAGGGGAGCCGCAACAAATACGAGGTCGACCATGAGACCGGCCGCGTCTTCCTGGACCGCTACCTGTACACGTCGATGGCCTACCCCGCCGACTACGGTTTCTTCGAGAACACCCTCGGCGAGGACGGCGATCCGCTGGACGCGCTGGTCCTGCTCCCCGAGTCGGTCTTCCCCGGCTGCACCGTCAAGGCCCGCGTCGTCGGCATGTACACGATGACCGACGAGGCCGGCGGCGACGACAAGCTGCTCTGCGTGCCCGCCGGCGACGTCCGCTGGGACCACATCCAGGACGTCGGCGACGTCAGCCAGTTCGAGCTGGACGCGATCAGCCACTTCTTCGAGCACTACAAGGACCTCGAGCCGGGCAAGGAAGTCACCCCCGGTGGCTGGGTCGGCCGCGAAGAGGCCCAGAAGGTCCTCGACGAGGCCATCGAGCGCCTCAAGACCGAAGGCCACTAGTCAGTCCGCCTCGTCGGCGATCAGGGTCAACCGATATCGCCGACGGGGAAGGGCAGTGCCCGCCACGGGCTGTGGTCGACGGTGAGCAACGTCGCCGCGATACGCCGCAATTGCACGAATCCGGTGATGTCCTCGTGCAGCAACGCACCTCCGACCGACGAGACGGCGAACTCCGTCCACGACGCGAAGATCTGCGCGGCACGGTCGCGCGCAGACAGGATCATCTGCGCGGCCTGCGCCTCGGTGCTGTAACCGGCGGTCGCCCCTAGTCGGGCGAGGTACACCGCCCAGGTCAGCGAATACCCCCCGATCGACCCGACGTGCCCTCCCGGGGCCAAAAGTCCGCTGTCACAAAGGATTTCGTCGACGGCGGTAATCGCCGCGAGGCGGTCCTGCGTTGCCTCGTACGCCTCATCGTCGTAGTCGTGGTCGGCGAGCCAGTCGTGCCACACCTCCTCGAATTGCGACGGTGAGTATCCGCCGCGTGCGATCGACACCGCGCGGGCGTCGAGCATCGACTCGGTCTCGATGAACTCGGTCAGCCCGATCAGCGAGGTCATCGTCGTGAACCAGTCGTCGGTGTTCTCGATGCCCCACGCCGTCAGCAGGCCGCGCCGCGCTGCGCCGTCGGAGCCGATGGCCGACAGCGTGTTCCAGAGGTCGGGCGTGCTCAACGCGCGCAGCGCACCGAGTGCCAAGCCCTGGGCGAGTGGTCCGTACAGCGGGCCGTCGGGATCGGCGGGCACCTGCTTGTCCGCGTGGGCGAGCAGCGTCGCGTTGGCACGACGACCCTCCCGGGGCCGCATCCAGTCGGCGGCGCCGCTGTCGCTTCGACGGTGGAACGCCGCGGCCAGCTCGTCGGCGCTGAGGTCGTCGGGCCGCTTGTCCGGACCATTGGGATTGGGCTGGTCCGGCGTGCCCTCATCGTCGGTCATGCGTCTTGTTCCGGTCGGGGGAAGGCCAGGCCCGCCCACGGGCTGTGCGGATCGTCGAGGAGTTCCTTCACCACTGCGACGGCGTCGTCCCACACGTCGTCGCACGGGTAGCCGCCGAACAAGCACGACTGCGCCGAGGCGTAGCTCAGCGCGAAATCGCGCCAGTCGGTGAAGATGACGGCGGCGTTGGCGCGCGCTGCGGCGAGGACCTCGGCGGTGAAGCGACGCTCCGCGACCCCCGAGCGCAAACCCGCCCGCACCAGGTACACCGCCGACGAGAGGTCGTGGGCCATGTGGGTCCATACCCGCCGATCGGCGGCCAGTAGACCGACCTCGCGCAACTCCCGCTCGATGTTGAAGACCTTGAGCGCGCCGCGCGTCACCGCCTCGACCTCCCGTTCCGACCAGAGTTGCTCAGCAGCAGCGTCGGCAATGGCGCTCACCCAATCGTCGACGTCAAGGACGGTCGCGTCGCGGTCGTCGAGGACGTCTTCGCGCACATCGAGCGCACGCTCGCCCGCCGAGGCATTGATGTGGCGGCCGCGCAACAGGTGGTCGACGGTGTCGAGCCAGCCGTCGCGCCCGACCCCGTCGAGCACTTCCCGCGCCGGACCCGGACGCTCTGCGAGGACTCCGATGGCCAACGCTTGCGCTGCCGCGTCCTGCGTGGGGGTGTGACTCACCCGAACGACGATACTTCCCGTCGTCCTCGGGGTCCGTCGGCTGACGCAATCGGACACAGACGATACGGTGGCGGCGTGACCGATCCGACCTTCCTGCTGTCCGGTCGTCCCGGCGCTGTGCGAGGCGTCGGGGCGACGCGCTCGTTCACCGACCCCGCTGCCGCGGTCGCCGCACTGCGCGACGGGGCCGTGGGGATCGTCGGGGCACTGCCGTTCAATCTCGCCGATCCGGCCGCCCTGTGGGAGCCCGCCCAGCTCGACGTCGACACCGATCCCGCCTGCTTCCTCGCAGCGCAAACGCCCACGCCACGCACTGCGACAGTCCTTGCGCGCCATCCCGAGCCCGCCGAGCACGAGCGTCGCGTCGCCGAGGTCGTCGCCCGCATCCGCGACGGTGAGGCCAGCAAGGTCGTCCTGGCGCGAGCATTGGAGTTCGGGGTCGAGGAACCGGTGAACCCGCTGGTCCTGGCCTCGGCGTTCGCGGGCGGCAATGCCGCGCACAATGCTTTCGCCGTCGCGCTCGATGCCGCCGGCGATCGGTTCGCCGGACAGTGGATCGTCGGCGCGAGTCCCGAGTTGTTGGTGCGCCGACGTGGGCGCGGGGTGTTCTGCCGGCCGTTTGCCGGGACGGTGGCGCGGTCTTCGGATCCGGATACTGATCGTCGGCGCGCCGAATCGTTGCGGGACTCCGCCAAAGACCTCGCCGAGCACGCCTTCGTCGTCGACTTCCTGCGTGAGCGGTTGGCGCCGTTCTGCTCGGCCGTGGAGGCGCCCGACGAGCCCGAACTGCTGTCGACCGGCGAGCTGTGGCACCTGGCGACGCCGGTGTCGGGGGTATTGCTCGACCCGACGACGACCGTGTTGGACCTGGCTCTGGCCCTGACCCCGACGCCGGCGCTGGGCGGGACGCCGAGTGATGCGGCAGCGGAGTTGATCGGCCGGTACGAGGGTGATCGCGGCTTCTACGGCGGTGCCGTCGGATGGTGCAACGCCGACGGTGACGGCGACTGGGTCGTCACGATCCGATGTGTGGGACTTTCCGCAGATGGTTGTCGAGTCAGGGCCTGGGCCGGGGGCGGCATAGTGGCCGACTCCGACCCCGCCGCCGAGGTGGCCGAAACAACCGCGAAGTTCGCCACCGCTCTTCGAGCTCTGGGTGCCGATCCCGAGCTGGCGAATCGCTGATTTGCGGTAGAAGATCCCAGTTGGGATTGTCCCTTTTGCGTCGGTATGGTGATTTCCGCGAATCGTAATTCGCAAAATTAGTGCGGTGTGCGACCCCAGTCGTGGACCCGTACGACGGGGACTTCCTACGCGGCTGCTCTATGTCAGACCGTCGTCGTAGGTTCTGCTCCTGTCCGTCTCACAGACCATTGGAGGAAGCATGACCACACCTAACGATCCACAGGACCCGCGACATCCGGGCCAGCCCAACCCGCCGATCTACCCGGATCCGCGCCAGGGTGGATATCCGCAGCCGGGTTCCCAACAGGGCTACCCGCAGCAAGGCGGGCAGCCCGGATACCAGCAGGGCGGGTACCCGCAGCAGGGTTACCCGCAGCAGGGCGGGCAGTCCGGATACCAGCAGGGTGGTTACCAGCAGCCCGGTTACCAGCAGGGTTACCCGCAGCAGGGCGGCTATCAGCAGGACTACACCCAACCCGGCTACGCGCAGCAGGGCTACCCCGGCCAGAGCCAGCCGCAGCAGGCGTACGGCGCAGCGCCGCAGCCACCGGTGCCCCCGCAGCCGGAGAAGAAGTCGAAGACCGGTCTGATTGTCGGGATCGTCCTCGCCATCGTCGCCGTGTGTTGTGTCGGGATGGTCGTGGTCGGTGGAGGCAATGACGACTCGTCGAGCACCACCACGACGACGGCAGCCGAAGACACCAAGGAAGAGACCTCGACCGAGGCCACCAAGGAGACGAAAGAGACCAAGGAGGAGGACCAGGTCGCCCGGATGAACCAGCCGGTGCGCGACGGCAAGTTCGAGTTCGTGGTCAAGAAGGTGGAGGCCGGGCTGTCATCTCTCGGAGAATCCGTCATGACGCAGAAGGCACAGGGGCAGTTCGTCGTCGTGACCGTCACGGTGAAGAACATCGGCAACAAGAGTCAGGGCTTCTCGCCGAGCGACCAGAAGCTCATCGACACCGAAGGCCGTGAGCACGAGCCTGACGTATCGGCGGCACTGCTCGGACTCGACGGGTCAGGCGCCAACCCCATCTTCGAGGACATCAACCCCGGCAACAAGGTCACCGGACAGATCGTCTTCGACATCCCCAAGGACGCCGTGCCCGAAGCAATCGTGCTGCACGACTCGATGTTCTCGGGTGGCGCGAAGGTGTCGCTGAAGCGGTAACCCCGTAAAAGTCACAGCGCCGACGCCCGTGACCACTATGTGGTCACCAGCGTCGGCGCTGTTGCTTTGCTAGGCCCACCGGTGTCCTGAGATGTCCAAGACTTGTCCTGAAGTGTCAATACAACACTCCGGTGTGCGTGTGACAGTTAAGTCCCCAACGCACCGGAGGTACCGCACATGCCCATGTCTCAAAGCTCTCGTCGACGCCGCGCCCTGACCGCGGTCGTCTCGATCAGCGTCGCGCTGACCCTCGCCGCATGCTCGTCGTCGACCTCCCCCGACGACGAGACCTCTGCCGGCGGAACGTTGTCCGCCGACGAGACGAAGACGATCGTCGAAGACGCGTACATCTACGGCTACCCGCTGGTGACCATGGACATGACCCGCAAGGTGATGACCAACGTCGCCCAGCCTGAGGGAACGCGCGCACCGATCGGCCAGTTCGTGCGGATGCGGCAGTACCCGACAGCCGCGTTCCGCGACGTCACCGCACCCAACGCCGACACGCTCTACACCAGCGGATGGGTCGACGTCGGCAACGAGCCGTGGGTGCTGTCGCTGCCCGATGCCCACGACCGGTACTACCTGTTCCCGATGCTCGACGGCTACACCAATGTGTTCGAGTCGCCGGGCAAGCGCACCACCGGCACTGGGCCGCAGACCTACGCGATCACCGGCCCGGGCTGGAAGGGCACGCTGCCCGACGGGGTGAAGGAGTACAAGTCGCCCACCTCGATGGTCTGGCTGCTGGGTCGCATCTACTGCACCGGCACCCCGGAGGACTACGCGGCGGTCCACAAGATGCAGGACGAGATCAAGCTGACTCCGCTGAGCTCCTACGGCAAGCCGTACACCCCACCGGCGGGCACCGTCGACCCCGCTATCGACATGAAGACGCCGGTCCGCGACCAGGTGAACAACCTGTCCACCGAGGCCTTCCTGACCCGGTTGGCGACGCTGATGAAGGACAACCCGCCGGCCGAGGCGGACAAGCCCATCGTCGAGAAGATGGCGAAGATCGGCCTGTCACCGGGCAAGGCCTTCGACATCAACCGTCTCAAGGGCGGGGCCACCGCGGTGGAGTCGGTACCCAAGGACGCGTTGGGCAAGATCGTCGAGGCCTTCAAGGAGCTCAAGGCGATCAACGGGTGGCAGTTCACCACCGATACCGGCACGTACGGGACGAATTACCTGCAGCGCGCCACCATCACCTACTTCGGCCTCGGCGCCAACCTGCCGCAGGACGCGATCTATCCGACCTCGTACGTCGACGCCGCTGGACAGCCCTACGACGGCGCCAACCGCTACACGCTGCACTTCGAGAAGGGGCAGCTGCCGCCGGTGAACGCGTTCTGGTCGTTGACGATGTATGACGCCGACTTCTTCTTCGTCGATAATCCGCTCAACCGCTACACGCTGAGTCAGCGCAACAAGCTGGTCACCAATCCCGACGGCAGCACCGACCTGTATTTGCAGCACGAGAATCCCGGCGGCCAGAAGGAGGCCAACTGGCTGCCCGCCCCGAGTGACAAGTTCGTCCTGATGTTGCGGCTCTACTGGCCCAAGACCGAATCACCGTCGATCCTCAACGGCACCTGGAAGCCGCCGGCGGTCCAGAAGGCCGACTAGAGTCCCGTCAGCGCAGGATTGCGGAGGTGTGCGACCTCCCACGGGTCCCACACCTCCGCAGTCCTGCACGGTCTGGGGTTTTCCACAGATCTGGGTAATCCACAGGCCGAAGCCTCCACCCGTTGTTCGTAGGATGACCGGCCAAACACATAGCGGTCCCACACCTCGGCAGTCCGCCGAGATCGACCTACCCGAGCGCCTGGTCGAGGTCGTTGATGAGGTCCTCGGTGTTCTCCAGCCCGACGGAGAGCCGCACGACCGAATCGGTGATGCCGACGGCTGCGCGCCCCTCCGGGCCCATCGCACGGTGGGTGGTCGTCGCCGGGTGGGTGACGAGCGTCTTGGAGTCACCGAGGTTGTTGCTGATCTTTGCGACGCGCAGCTTGTTGAGAACCTCGAAGACTCGCTCTTTGCCGCCTACGCCGTTGCGGTCGGCGATCTCGAACGTCACCACCGTGCCGCCGCCCGCCATCTGCTTGCGCGCCAGGTCGTACTGCGGGTGCGACTTGAGGAACGGGTACTTGGTCCACGCGATTCGACGGTCCGCGTCGAGGAACTCAGCGACCGCCAGCGCCGACGCGACCGACGCATCCACGCGCAGCCGCATCGTCTCCAGGCCCTTGAGCAGAGTCCAGGCGTTGAAGGGGCTCATCGCCGGACCGGTGTGGCGCATCAGCGTCTGGACCGGACCCGAGATGTACTCCGCGTCGCCGAGGATGGCTCCGCCCATGACGCGGCCCTGACCGTCCATGTGTTTGGTCGCCGAATACACGACGACGTCGGCGCCCAGGTCGAAGCCGCGCTGCAGCAGCGGTGTCGCAAACACGTTGTCCAGCACCACCTTTGCACCGGCTGCATGGGCCAGGGCACAAACGGCCTCCACGTCGACGAGCGTCTGCATCGGGTTGGCGGGCGTCTCGAAGAACACGGCATCGGTGGGTACCGACAGCGCCTGCTCCCACTGCTCTAGGTCCTCGCCGTCGACGAAGACGGTCTCGACACCCCAGCGCGGCAGGATCTCGTTGCACACCACGAAGCACGAGCCGAAGAGGCTCTTCGCCGCAACGAGTCGGTCACCGGCCTTCAATAGCGCGCCGAGCGAGACGAACACCGCCGCCATGCCGCTGGCCGTACCGAAACACGCCTCCGCCCCGTCGAGCAGCCGCAGCCGCTCCTGGAACATCGCGACCGTCGGATTGCCGAAGCGGGAGTAGACGAAGCGCGGCTCCTCGCCGTTGAAGGCGCGCTCGGCCTCCTCTGCGGAGTCGTAGATGTAGCCGCTGGTGAGGAAGAGTCCCTCGGAGGTCTCCTGGAAGGCCGACCGAGCGACACCGCCCTGGACGGCAAGGGTGTCCGGGCCGACGCCGGGCGGCAATTCTCCGAAAATGTTGGTCACGACTACTCCCTCAGCTCTGCCGCCACGGCAGGTTCAACGCGCGCCAGCCCGCGTTGCCGCGGTGGTCGTTCTCGTCGAGCCCGCCCTCGAAACCGTCGAGCACGTTGAACGCCTGCGCGATCCCGGCAGCCGTCGCGGCTTCGGCCGCCCCGATCGAGCGGTGCCCCGACCGGCAGATGAACAGCACCCGCGTGTCGTCGTTGACCCCGGAGTCGCGCAGTTGCTCGACGAACTTGGGGTTCGGCTGGCCCGACGGGAACATCGACCACTCGATGAAGACAGTCCGCTTTTCCAAGATCTCCAAGTCGGGGACGCCCACGAAGTTCCATTCGGCAGTCGTGCGGCAATCGACGAGGACGGTGTTCTCGTCGTTCTCCAACAACTCCCACGCCTCCAACGGCGTCACATCTCCGGCGTAGGTCATCAGCACACTTTCCATTGGTCGCCCTGGCGAACCAACGTCGTCGGCGTCGTCGTCGGCTGGTCGGGCTTCTTCTCGTAACGCCATGTCACCACGGCATTGGCCTTGTCGCCGTTGATGGCGACGTCGGCGATACCGCCTTCGTGGATCACGATCTTCCCGTTGGCGTCGCGGGAGGCCTGGTTCTTCTTCAGGAACTCCTCGCGCGGCGGCGTCTTCGCCGCACACGTCCACGCGGAGAACGACTGGTAGTTCAGGGCGTTCTGTGCGGTGTAGTGGTTGTTGACCGCGATGCGCACCTCGTCGTCGGGGCCGACGCGGTCGGAGAACGGTCGAGTCCACTGGTAGATAAAAACCACGCCGAGCAATATGACGACGACGGCGATCGCCGCGAGCACCGGCCACATAGTGGGGGCGTCTCGCTGGTCGAGCTCGTCGGTCAGTTCTTCCCAGTCTTCATCGCGGGTATCAGCCACAACGATCGAGTATATGGGCGTGCAGGTCAGGCACGAAGTGAGGCAAACCTCACTAAAGAACCGGTCCGCATTTTGGCAGCCGCCGCCGACCACTTACCGTAGAGGGTATGAGCTCCGAAAACCGCGCACTGCGCGTTGCCATCGTCGGCGCCGGCCCGGCCGGGATTTACGCCGCCGACGCCCTGATGAAGCACGACGACCTTGCCGAGCGCGGCGTCAGCATCGACCTGTACGAGCGGATGCCCGCACCCTTCGGCCTGATCCGCTACGGCGTGGCGCCCGACCATCCGCGCATCAAGGGCATCATCAACGCCCTGCACAAGGTCCTCGACAAGCCGCAGATCCGCCTGCTGGGCAACATCGACTACGGCACCGACATCACGCTGGCCGATTTGAAGAGCCACTACGACGCGGTGATCTTCTCCACCGGCGCCACCGACGACCGCGGCCTCAACATCCCCGGCGTCGACCTCGAGCGCAGCTACGGCGCTGCCCAGTTCGTCGCCTGGTACGACGGTCATCCCGATTTCCCGCGCACTTGGCCGCTGGAGGAGGAGAAGGTCGCCGTCATCGGCGTCGGCAACGTGGCGCTCGACGTGGCGCGCGTGCTCGCCAAGACCGGCGACGAACTGCTCCCGACGGAAATCCCGGCCAACGTGTACGAGGGCCTCAAGGCCAACAAGGCGATCGAGGTCCACGTGTTCGGCCGCCGCGGCCCGGCGCAGGCCAAGTTCACGCCGCTCGAGCTCAAAGAGCTCGACCACTCCCCCAACATCGAGGTCATCGTCAACCCCGAGGACATCGAGTACGACGAGGGTTCCGCGGTCGCGCGGCGGTCGTCGAAGATCACCGACCAGGTCGCGACGATCATCGAGAACTACGCGATCCGCGAGCCCAAGCAGGGGGCCATCCACAAGCTGTTCCTGCACTTCTTCGAGAACCCCGTCGAAATCCTCGGCGAGGACGGCAAGGTCGTGGGCCTGCGCACCGAGCGCACCGAGCTCGACGGCACCGGCAACGTGCAGCCCACCGGCCGCACCAACGACTGGGACGTCACCGCCATCTACCGCGCGGTCGGCTACCTCTCGGATAACCTGCCGCAGATCCCGTTCGACCACGCCGCCGGTGTCATCCCCAACGAGGCCGGCCGCATCTTCGACGACGGTGCGCACCTCGCGGGGCTCTACACCACGGGCTGGGTCAAGCGCGGCCCCGTCGGCCTGATCGGCCACACCAAGGGCGACGCCAACGAGA
>DLKD01000086.1:17313-17522 GCA_002477755.1 Gordonia sp. UBA7599 | reverse complement strand
GCATGTGGGTGGACACCTATCCCTACGTGCGGTTGCACCAGCCGCACGAGTTCTTCACCGCGGGCAACATCCCGTGGGAACTGGACGTCGAGCGGTCACATCTGGCAACGAAGGGCGAGGTGCTCGACCAGTTCGAGCACTGCATGCGAGTACTGCAGGGCAAGGCCCGGATCGACACGTTCTTCGGCTACACCGCCGAGGCGGAGACT
>DLKD01000086.1:16975-17204 GCA_002477755.1 Gordonia sp. UBA7599 | reverse complement strand
CTACACCGCCGAGGCGGAGACTGAGGCCGAAGGGGTGGTGAGCATTCCGCTGATCGGCGTCGACGATCCTGATGACCGCGTCGAAGTGCGGGCCAAGCGGCTCATCGTCGCCACTGGGGTGAACGTCCAGACCAACGACCCGTTGACGCTGTCCTCGGCTCGGGTGCACTCGATTTCGCCCGACCACGACGACCTGGCGAGCCCCGAGATGAGTGGCGGGGACGAGCCG
>DLKD01000086.1:0-16860 GCA_002477755.1 Gordonia sp. UBA7599 | reverse complement strand
GGGGGGGGGGAGCCGATCTGGGTCATCGGCGGTGGCAAGACCGGGATGGATACCGCGCTTGCCCTCGTGACGCGGTACCCGGGTCGCGAGGTCCACCTGGTCGCCGGATCCGGAACCGCCTTCATCAACCGTGACAGGGCGTTCCCCGACGGCGCTATCGACCGCTGGTTCAGTGGGGTGCGGAGCCTGCAGATCTCCGAAGCCGTGTCCCGCAGGTACACCGGGACGAACGGGCACGATGTCCTTCAACAGTTCATCGCCGACGGGACGCTGATCAGTCTTGTCGATCAGCCGCGGCACTACCTGTTCGGCGTCGTCTCCCTAGCGGAGATGGATCGTCTCCGTGCGGACTTGCGGGCGATCCATGTCGACCACCTCGTCGACGCAGTCGATCTGGGCGATGATGTGCAACTGGTCTTCCGGAGCGGTCGAACCGTGACGATTCCGACTGGGAGTTGGATCGTCAATTGCACCGGGTACCTCTGGGAGTCACCCGATGGCTTCGCCCCGGCCCCCTATGTATCGCCGCGTGGCTCGGTCCTGCGGATCCAGCCGCGCGTTGCGACCTTCGTCCTGTCGTCCTTCATCGGGTACTACGTGACTCACCTGTTCCTCCTCGACAAAGCCCGTGAAGTACCGCTCTACGAGATCGACTTCTACACTCTCGCCAAGGCCGCCCCGGAGGAGTTGCCCTGGGTGTTGTACGCCCAGACGAGTTACAACTTGGGTCCTATCGCCGACGTCGTACCCAATTCGGTCTTCAACGACTGCGGGTTGACCTTCGACCTCTGGTACCCCAAACCGCGGCAGTTGTTCGGCGGGTTGAGATTCCTCGCTTTGCGCAAGCGCCTTCGCCCGCGCCAGAAGGCTGCGATGGATACGGTCCGTGAGCGCTACGGCGTGCGCTGCGGGCCGTTGGAGCCGGCGAGCGTCTGACCGCGCAGGAATCCCTCAGGGTTTTCGCCAACCCACCGTCGATTGCTGTTGATTTGACGAAATGGCGGGGGATTCGTGCCCTACCTCCGGCGAAGCAGTTCGACGGGACATGTCACTCCTGGCGCATTGGCCAGTCGCGCATCGGTGGTGAGTAGTGCTGTGGCACCGAGGGACTCGGCTAGTGCGACGTAGGTCGCGTCATAGGCGGAGAGGTTGTGTCGCAACTCCCAAATTCGTGGCCGCAAGTCCTGCGCCGGATAGCGGTCCAGGTGCAGGCCCAAGAAGCCGGCGAAGGCCGTCTCGCCCTGCTTTGGCGTGAGGGCGCCGCTACGTACCAGGTTCCTCAGCGTGTTGATGACCTCGCTGTCGAGGAGATGTGGCGCGGCAAGCACTTCGTCACCGACTTGGTCGAAGTCCAGGGCATTGATCAGCAAGTCGACGACCACGCTGGAATCGATGACTTTCATCGGGTCAGGGCCGGCCCTCGTCGGTTGCCGCTCGTATGGCGGCGTCGGCGATGTCGGGATAGCCGATGCCTGCCTGGGTCTTCCGGATCACCTCGGCGTTGTGCTGGGCCGCGGCCTCGCGTCTGGCGATGGCTTCCAGCTCGGCCCGGATGTAGCGCGTCAAGGACAACCCGCGGGCGGCTGCGGCCTGCACGAGCTTCTCGTGTGTCTCGTCCGAGAGGTCTCGCACCTGGATCACCTTGGACATGTCTCTCATTTTACGCCGATGGGTGCAAACTGCACCCACTCTGAATCGTCGATGGAAGTCGTCATAGTCGTTTAGACGCAGCCCGACGTCGAACGGTTCCGTTCGCCGCGTCACCCCTCACGGTTTCGTCAGCCCACCGTTGATCGATGTTGGGTTGACGAAACCAGGGTTAGACCTTTGGCTATTGTTCTATTTACAATAGAACTATAGAATCAAGTCATGTTGATCCGGATCGATCCCGCAGACCGGGCCGCGCTGCATGAGCAGGTCGCCGCCTCGGTGCGCGGGGCGGTGCGCAGTGGGGAAGTGGGCCCGGGTGAACGGCTCCCGACGGCCCGCGACGTCGCAGCGTCGCTCGATATCAACATGCACACCGTCTTGCGCGCCTACCAAACCCTGCGCGACGAGGGCGTCATTGAGCTGCGCCGCGGTCGCGGTGCCGTCGTCGCCGATAACGCCGCCACGACCGCCGCGTTGGCCGACGCCGTCGACCACGTCCTCGACGTCGCACGACGCCACGGGGTCAGCACCGAGTCATTGATCCAAACCATCAACGAGAGGAGCTCCCGATGAGCGCCGACCCGACCACCACGACCATGCCGCGCCTGCGGCTGATCATCCAGCTCGCGCTGACTTGCGTGGTGATCGGCGCGATCGGGTCGGTGGTCATCGCACAGTGGCGCGACAGCCTGCCCGATCCGGTGGCCACCCACTTCGGCACGTCGGAAGCCGACGGCTTCACGTCGCTGCCCTGGGTGATCGCCCAGCCGTTCATCGTCGGCGCTGTGTGTGCAGCCGTCGGCGCCGCGCTCCTGATGACCGCGGTGCCGCGATCACTAGCCCAGTGGGTGACGGGCGGGATCGCGGGGCTGGCGGCCGGAATCGTCGTCCTCGTGTTGACGATGGTGGGCCGTCAGCGGGGTCTGGCCGACGCCGCACTGGCCACCTTCTCGCCGTGGTCGATCGTGCCGGCGATCGTGGCCGGCGTGGTGGTGGGTGCATTGCTCACGCGGCTGGTGCCGCAGTGGAGCGAGCCGGACTCGCCGTCGGGCGACGGTGAACGGCCGGTGGCGCCGTTGCGGGACGGGGAGCGCTTCGTCTGGACGCGGCGGGCATCATCGACTCTGGCGACAGCCGCCCTGATTGCCGTGAGCGCAGTGCCACTGTGTGTCGTCGGCTGGGTGACCGGAATGCGCCTGCTTTTCGTAGTTGCGCTCATCCTCGTGCTCATCGGCGCGGTGATGTGGTCGGTGCGCGTGACGGTGAACCGGCAGGGTGTGACGATCCGTTCGGGCCTGGGTTGGCCCAAGATCACCGTCGCGATGGACGAGATCGACCACGCCGAAGTCGTCGAGGTGAACGCCCTGCGGGACTACGGCGGGTACGGCTATCGCGTGGGCGTCACCGGTCCTCGCAAGGGCACCAAGGGATTCGTCCTACGGTCGGGGAGTGCGTTGCTGCTCATCAAGCGCGACGGCGGTGGAGTGGTCGTAGTCGTCGTCGACGACGCCGCGACCGCCGCCGGCCTGGTCAACGCCGTCTGCGCCGCCCGGTAGACCTCAACCCCACCGCGTTTCGTCAACCCAGCTTCGGCTGATGTTGGGTTGACGAAACGGGGGTGGGTTGGTGCATGTGGGAACGCCACGGGTTGAGGATGCCGAGCAGCGAGCCGTCGCGCAGCGTGCCCCACGTCCAGCGCAGCATCATGTAGCCGGCCGCCCGGATGTCGTCTTCGCGCGCTTTCTCGCGCAGGATGACATCGGCGATGTCCTCTCCGGGGCGAAGTAAGCGGCCGTACTTGATCTTTCCGTCGAACTCGGCGACGAGCCTGGGGCCCAGACCGAAGTCGCAGCGATACTCGCGGCCACTGATGCCGCGGACCCATTGCTGTACGCGGGGCCGGGGGAGGCCAGCGGTAAGGATTTGCGCGCGACTCCACGATTCTCCGACGCTCTCCGACTCGCCGTCGGCGAGGTCGATGGCGCGTCGGGCCGGACGAACTCCTCGTCGCGGTCCGGTGAGGGAATCGTGCATCGTGTCGCGGTCGGCTCCTCGTCGCAGCGTCGAATCGAACACGGTGAGTGCTTGGGCGAAACTGCCCATCGTCGCGACGTCGACGGCGGTGCGCGCCAGCGAAGTGACCGCGACACCGTCGACGCTCACGACCTCGTCGTCGCGCAGGGTCGACTGGTGGACGTGGCGGTTCGAACGGATCCCGCCGCCACGCCCATCGGTCGTGGTCACGTGCACGCGACGGTGGTCCGGCGACAGGGTTAGAAGTCGATGGACCGCCGCAGCTGAGGTGTGACTGAGTGGCAGAGCGTGGTCGGCGCAGGACGTGGCCACGGCGATCGACTGCAAGCGGAACAGCTCCTCGCGGCCCTTCGCGTCGTCGAACGCCTTGCTGTTCGGCACATACACGCCCGGGGTGAGGCGCAGAAGTGCGCCGCGTCGTACCGCCGCGCACAGTTCGTCGTCGGAGATGTCGAACGCGAGGGCGGTGGGACGTCGGATCAGGCCGTGGCGGTCGACAGGGAATGCGGTCATGCGGGGTTAGACGCAGGCCGGTATCGAACGGTTCCATTCGACCACCGTCGACGTGCAGGGCCGTCTACTTAGTTGCAGGTCTGAATCCATCACCGTTTCGTCAACCCAACGTCGGCTGATGTTGGGTTGACGAAACGGGGGTGGGTTGGTGCATGGCGCGTAGGCTTCACCGATGACCGACGACATCCGCGTCCTTGCCTTCGACACGTTCGGTACTGTCACCGATTGGTTCACCGGCATTTCCGGGGCGGTCACAGCGGCCGTACCCGGCGTCGACGCCGCCGAGTTCGCGTGGCGCTGGCGCGGCAAGTACGTCGTGATCTTGGCCCGGGTGGAGTCCGGTGAGCTGCCGTGGCGTGGTCTCGACGACCTACAGACCGAGACATTGCACGAGGTGGCAGCAGACTTGGGCGTCACCATCGCCGACGACGACGCACTGCGACTGGTGCGGGCGTGGCGCGAGATCCCCGGCTGGCCTGATGTTGCCGGTGGTCTGGCGCGGTTGCGCACGCGGTTCACAGTTTGCGCGTTGAGCAATGGCAGTGTCGCGATGCTGACCGAGATGTCCAAGCGCAATGGTTTTGGCTGGGATTTCATCGGTGGTTCCGATCTGTGGCGCCACTACAAACCGGCCCGCGAAGTCTATTGCGGCTTCGCCGAACTCATGGAGGTCGAGCCCGGTCAGGTGCTGATGGTGGCCACCCACCAATCCGATCTCGACGCGGCCCGCAGCTTCGGTTTACGCACGGCGTTCATCGAACGTCCGCAGGAATGGGGCAATGTCCCCAAGGATGATTCGGGTTCACCGCAAAACGACTTTCACGCCAAGGATCTAAACGACCTTGCTGAACAGCTCAACTGCTGATCTCGGCATCACAGTGAGAGGCTGAATCCATCGCGGTTTTGTCAACCCAGCGTCGGTCGATGCTGGGTTGACGAAATAGCGGCGGCTTACTGCGGGTCGCGGGGAACCAGCGCGAGCGCGAGCAGCGGAGGCACCGCGGACAGGGCATAGGCCCACGCGTATCCGTGGCCCTCGATGATCCGCGCGATCAAGGGGACCGCGGCGGCGCTGAGTATGTACTGGCTGGTGTTCTGGATGGCCAGGCCGCGGCCGCTCCACGCCGGGCCCGCGTACTCGGCGATGGCGGTGAACGCCAGACCGTTGTCGGCGACCACCACGATCGATGCGGCGACCATGACCAGGACCGCGACCGGCGAACCGATGGCGTCGGTGGCCGCCAGGGCCGCCATCAGGAGTGCGGCCAGCGCGGCGATGATGCGGATCGGGCGCATGCGTGAACCCCACCGATCCGACCAGCGGCCCGCGGCGATGCGGCCCAGCGCGGCGACGACCTGCGTCGCGGTCACCGCCACGCCGGCCTGCAGCGGCGGCCAGTGCCGCGCGATCATCAACCAGGCTGGCACGAATGTCCACAACGCGACCTGCGGCACCACCAGCAGGACACTCACCGCGTGGACCCGCACCAGGAAGTTGGTGCGCCGGTACGGGTTCGGGGCGTCGGTTCCGGCCGCCGACGTCGAGTGGGGAGGGTCCACGATTGTCAATGCCGTAGCGGCCAGGGCGATGACTGCGACGACGACGAAGACGGCGAATCCCGCCGTCGCTCCGAAGTGCTGCGCCAAAACGGGGACCGTGAGACCCGTGACGCCGACGCCCAGCGGCTGCGCCATCTGGCGGATGCCCATCGCGGTGCCGCGCTGATGCGCCGGGAACCACCCGACGACGATGCGCCCGCTCGCGCCGTTCGTCGACGCGGAGACCGCGCCACCGGTGAACAGGCCCAGCCAAAGCCCCCAGGTCGGTGCTCCGAGGGCCGATGCCACGGTGGTCGCTGCCGTCGCCACAACGGTCAGCGACAGCGACAGCAGCAGGATGCGCCGCTCGCCGACCCGGTCGAGCGCCCACCCCCACAGCACCGTCGTCGCAACCATCCCGACCATCGGCGCCGACGCCAAGACCGACGCCGCGGGCAGGCTCATACCGTCGGCGTGCAGCCGTGGGATCAGGAAGGCGACGCCGCTGGCCAGGCACGTTGTCGCCATTGCGGCCAACAGTGACGTGGCCAGGATCACCCAGCGGCGGGCGTCAGACACGGTGCCCGATGTTGACTGCAAGGTCTACTCCCTTTCGTCGTGTCTGGTCCGCTACCTGCGGGAACCCGCTAGTTCGGCAAATCTGGTTTCCGAACGCTGTCCCAACTAGTGGGACGTTCATTTCACAGTGTAGAACTCCGCGAGCTGTTTGCGCATTCGCGTTCCCGTCCAATGGGACGATAGGCTGGCCCAATGCGACTAGGACGACTCGCCACCCGCGACGGGGTGGTTTTCGCGGCGATCGAAGGTGAATCGGGGGCAGAAACGGCCCGCGAGATCGCCGAACACCCCTTTGGCACTCCGACATTCACCGGCCGTACCTGGCCTCTCGCCGACGTGCGGGTCCTCGCCCCGATCCTCGCCACCAAGGTCATCTGCATCGGCAAGAATTACGCCGCCCATGCTGCCGAGATGGGTACCGAAGCTCCCGCGGACCCGGTCATCTTCATGAAGCCCAACACCGCGATCATCGGACCCGAGGCGCCCATCGTTCGGCCGCCGTCGTCGGACCGGGTCGACTACGAGGGTGAGCTGGCCGTCGTGATCGGGCGGCCGTGCAAGGACGTGCGCGCCGGAGACGCTGCCGCATCGATCCTCGGCTACACCGTCGCCAACGACGTCACCGCGCGCGATCAGCAGAAGATCGACGGCCAGTGGACCCGTGCCAAGGGGTACGACACCTTCTGCCCGCTGGGACCGTGGATCGACACCGACTTCGACCCGTCCGACGCGGTGATCCGCACCGAGCTGATCGGTCTCGACGGTCAGACGACGGTCAAGCAGCAGTCGCGGACCTCGTTGATGCTGCACAGCGTCGGCGAGATCGTCGAATGGGTGTCGCGCGTGATGACGCTCCTGCCCGGCGATGTGATCCTCACCGGCACCCCCGAGGGCATCGGCCCGATGGTCGCCGGGGAACGCGTCTCGGTGACCATCGAGGGCCTCGGCACCCTCTCGAACCCGGTGGTGGACAAATGAGCCCGCATCGTCGCGGTCATCGGCCGGGCCCGCCCGTCAGCGCACAGATCAACGGGATCACGCTGTCCTACGAGGACTCCGGCGGCACCGGCGATCCGGTCGTGATGGTGATGGGCACCGGAAGCCCCGGTCGGGTGTGGAAGGCGAACCAGACGCCGGCCCTGATCGGTGCCGGGTATCGGGTAATCACCTTCGACAACCGCGGGATCGCCCCGTCGTCGGAGTGTGCCGAGGGCTTCACGATCAACGACATGGTCGCCGATACCGCCGCCCTCATCGAGCACCTGGGCATCGGGTCGGCACATGTCGTCGGGACGTCACTGGGCGCGCGCATCACCCAGGAGTTGGCGCTCGCGCGCCCGGACGTCGTGCGCTCGGCGTCGATGCTGGGCACCTACGGCCGCACCACACCGCTCGTCGCAGCCTTCGGTGCCGGTGAGCGGGCGCTCTATGACCAGGGCATCGAGCTGCCCAAGCACTATGCCGCAGCGGTCACCGCACACATGAACCTGTCGCCGCACACGCTGGCCGACGACCGAGCCGCGCGGGACTGGCTCGACATCATCGAATTCTCGCCGCAGCGGGTCACGCCGGGCGTGCGGGCGCAGTTGGGCCTGCACGAGGGGGAGATCGATAGGTTGGCGGCCTACCGCGGGATCACCCGCCCAGCGCTCGTCGTCGGGTTCGAAGACGACCGCACCCTGCCGGCGTTCCTGGCCCGCGAGGTGGCCGAGGCGATCCCCGGGGCGCGCTACGAGGTCGTCGAGAAGGCGGGCCATTTCGGCTACCTGGAGCAGCCCGCACGGGTCAACGAATTGTTGTTGGAGTTCCTCGGTCAGCACTGACACCGATGGGCGTAAAGCCGTTTGGCGGTGTTCGCTACCGTTGACGGCATGACCAGCCCTGTTCGCGTCCGATTCTGTCCGTCGCCCACCGGCACCCCGCACGTCGGGCTCGTCCGCACCGCGTTGTTCAACTACGCGTACGCGCGGCACACCGGCGGCACTTTCGTGTTCCGTATCGAGGACACCGATGCCGCCCGCGACAGCGAGGAGAGCTACGCGGCCATCCTCGACGCACTGCGGTGGCTCGGCCTGGACTGGGACGAGGGACCCGAGGTCGGCGGCCCCTACGGCCCGTATCGCCAGAGCCAGCGCCGCGAGATCCACCTCGACGTCGTCGCCAAGCTGCTCGAGGCCGGTGAGGCGTATGAGGCCTATTCCACCCCGGAGGAGGTCGAGGCGCGGCACAAGGCGGCCGGGCGCGACCCGAAGCTCGGCTACGACAACTTCGACCGCGACCTGACCGACGAGCAGCGTGCCGCATACCGGGCAGAGGGCCGCAGCCCCGTCGTGCGTCTGCGTATGCCCGACGAGGACCTCACTTGGGACGACCTGGTGCGCGGTGAGACGACGATCAAGGCGGGTACCGTGCCCGACTTCGCCCTGACCCGCGGTAGCGGCGACCCGCTCTACACGCTGGTGAACCCGGTCGACGACGCGATGATGAAGATCACCCACGTCCTGCGCGGTGAGGACCTGCTGTCCTCGACTCCACGACAGATCGCGCTCTACCGTGCGCTGGAGCGCATCGGCATCGCCGACGGGGTACCGCGCTTCGGTCATCTCCCGTTCGTGATGGGGGAGGGCAACCGCAAGCTGTCCAAGCGCGACCCACAGTCGAGCCTGTTCCACCACCGCGACCGCGGGTTCCTGCCCGAAGGCCTGCTCAACTACCTCGCGCTGCTCGGTTGGGGCTATAGCGGCGACACCGACGTCTTCACCCTCGGGCAGATGGTCGAGGCTTTCGACGTCGCCGACGTCAACTCCAACCCCGCACGCTTCGACGAGAAGAAGGCTGAAGCGATCAATGCCGAGCACATCCGGATGCTCGAGCCGGCGGAGTTCACACAGCGTCTCGGGGCGTACCTCGTCGATGCGGGCCACCTCGACGACGCCGCTGTCACCGCGCCGGCGTTTGGCGCGCTCGCAGAACTGATCCAGACGCGCATCCAGGTGCTCGGCGACGCGTGGGGCCTCATCAAGTTCTTCTACGTCGACGACGATGAGTTCGTCGTCGACGAGGCATCGGCGGCCAAGAACCTCGGTGCCGACGCCAGCCCGGTGCTCGACGCCGCGATCACCGCGCTTGACGGGTTGTCGCCGTGGGACACCCCGACGATCGAGGAGGCCCTCAAGTCTGCACTGGTCGAGGGACTGGAGCTCAAGCCGCGCAAGGCGTTCGGCCCTGTTCGCGTCGCGGTCACCGGGGCCGCGGTGAGTCCGCCGCTGTACGAGTCGATGGAGGTCCTGGGCGCCGAGAAGTCGCTCGCCCGTCTCCGGGATGCCCAGGCGAAGTTTGCCCGATAGCGGCGCTGGCCTGCGCGTTTGTGCTATTTGGGGGCCATCCTGCTAACCTACTTCTCGGTCCTCATCCCGGGGGTAACACCCGGGGATCGGAAACCCATTGGGGTATGGTGTAATTGGCAACACAGCTGATTCTGGTTCAGCCATTCTAGGTTCGAGTCCTGGTACCCCAGCGGACTTCACGGTCGCGCTGATCCCGGTAACGGGGTGGTTCGAGTCGAGAAGTGAGTTCAGGCCCCCTTCGTCTAGCGGCCTAGGACGCCGCCCTCTCAAGGCGGTAACGCGGGTTCAAATCCCGTAGGGGGTACAAGCGAGGCGCCCCACCGGTTTTCCGGTGGGGCGCTTTGGTTTTTCGCCGACCGAGCCCAGGATCCCGCTGACCGAGCCCACGACCTAGGAACGAGCAAGGTATGAATCGAACAACGCTGATCACCCGCGCCGTTTGGGCGGCAGTTGCCGCGCTGAGCTTGTGCCTCTTTCCGCATCCGGGAGTGGCGGGCGCCGACGGTCCGGCCGACGAGGTCCGATTCGTCGAAGTTGTCCGCGCGAACCTGCCGTACTACGTGATTCCGGGCGGTCGATTCGCCACCGACCCTCAGGTGCTCGCGTCGGGCTATCGGGCGTGCGCGGAGTTGGATCGATCGCCGACCGACGCGATGCGCGCGGCACGCGCGTTCTATCCAGGGGGAAACACAACCGACGGCGCGATTGCCGACGACGGTCATCGGTTCCTGCAGTACTCGGCGATCTATCTCTGCAAGCGCCACGCGCATCTGTACGACGACTTCTGACGCGCGCGGGCTCAACCGACGGGGATTTGGGCTCGGTCGACGTCGGATTGGGCTCAACCGACGGGGATTTGGGCTCGGTCGACGTCGGATTGGGCTCGCTCGGCGCTAGATCGGGCTCACTCGACGTATTGCGCGGTCGTACCACTCAGCGGGATCGCGGGCAGGCCGAGTTTGCGGTGGTCCCAGCTGCGGACGCGATCGGCCCGGATGACGATCGCGACGCGCTTGTTCATCATCTGCTCGACCATCGGGCGCACCTCTTCGGAGTAGGGGCCGTTGTATCGCTCCCAGACGCTGATGCCGGTGGCGAGGATGGTCTCGGCGTCGTCGAAGATCTCCGCGATCCCCTCGATGGCGACGCCGCGCAATTGGTCGTAGGTCTTGCCCGCTTCGATCGAGATCGAGCACCGCGGATTGCGCTGCAGGTTGACCGCCTTCTGCGACTTGAGTTTCGTCTCGATCCACACCTCGCCGTCGATGACGCCGTACCACATGGCGACCAGGTGGATTGATCCGTCAGGACCGTGTGTCGCCAGCGTGGCGGTCCGCTGGGTGTTGAGGAAGTCGGCGATCTCCTCGTCGGACATGACAATCTGGCTGCGTTGGTTGATGCCCATGGCATCGACCATAGACGCCGACCTCCGACGCCCGTCACACCTCCGCGAGCATCAAGCGTTCCTGCAGGGCCTCGGCAGCGGCAACCAGGTCGGCGGCCCACCGCGCGCCGGGGCGTCGGCCGATGCGCTCGACCGGCCCGGACACCGAGATCGCGGCGACTACTTCACCGTCGGTGTCGCGCACCGGTGCCGACACGCTCGCCACGCCAGCGGCGCGCTCGGCTACGCTCTGCGCCCAGCCCCGCCGGCGGACGTCGGCGAGGGTGCGTTCGGCGAATACGCTGTTGTCAAGGAGCGGGGCACGGACGCCTTCGGGCGCCCACGCCAGCAGGACCTTGGCTGCGGAACCGGCGGTCATGGGCAGTCGGCTGCCCACCGGCACGGTGTCGCGCAGGCCGCTGGGCGGCTCGAGCGCTGCCACACAGACGCGTTCGGCACCGTCGCGCCGGTAGATCTGGACTGATTCACCGGTGATCTCGCGCAGGCGCGGCAGGATCGCCAGCGCTGCGTCGGGAATCCGGTCGGCATGCGAGCCGGACAGCTCGCGCAGGGCGGGACCGGGCAGCCAGCGCCCCGTCGTGTCGCGGGCGATCAACCGGTGTGACTCCAACCCGACGGCGAGCCGGTGCGCGGTCGCGCGGGGCAGGCCGGTCGCCTCGCACAGCTCGGCCAGATTGCACGGCCGGGTGGAGACGGCCTGCAAGACGGTGACTGATTTGTCGAGGACACCGATTCCGCTGACCGCCGCCGGTGCGGTAGGATTTCCCATAAGACGATACTAACTGTCCATATAGTGAGATTCCAACAGTCACAGCCCGATTGTTGGGGGAAGTAGCGAGGAGCCATGAGCAGCAGCCCGGCCAAGCCCCGCACACTCGCCGAGAAGGTGTGGGACGACCACGTCGTGGTACGCGGCGAGGTCGACGATTCGGGGCAGCGCAACCCCGACCTGATCTACATCGACCTGCACCTCGTTCACGAGGTCACCTCTCCGCAGGCCTTCGACGGTCTGCGGATGGCCGGTCGGCCGGTGCGCCGCACCGACCTCACCATCGCCACCGAGGACCACAACGTCCCGACGGTCGACATCGACAAGCCGATCGCCGACCCCGTTTCGCGCACCCAGGTGGAGACGCTGCGGCGCAACTGCGAGGAGTTCGGCGTCCGGCTGTACCCGATGGGCGACGCCGAGCAGGGCATCGTCCACGTCGTAGGCCCCCAACTCGGCCTGACGCAGCCGGGGATGACCGTCGTCTGCGGTGACAGCCACACGTCGACGCACGGCGCATTCGGCGCGATCGCGATGGGCATCGGCACGTCGGAGGTCGAGCATGTCCTCGCGACCCAGACGCTGTCGCTACGCCCGTTCAAGACCATGGCCATCACCGTCGACGGTGAGCTGCCGCCGGGCGTCACCAGCAAAGACCTCATCCTGGCGGTCATCGCCAAGATCGGTACCGGTGGCGGGCAGGGCTACGTCCTGGAATACCGGGGGCCAGCCATCGAGAAGCTTTCGATGGACGCGCGCATGACCATGTGCAACATGTCCATCGAGGCCGGCGCGCGCGCCGGGATGATCGCCCCCGATGAGATCACCTACGAGTTCCTCAAGGGCCGCCCGCACGCGCCGACCGGAGCCGAGTGGGACGCGGCGGTGCAGTACTGGGACAGCCTGCGCACCGATCCCGACGCCGAGTTCGACGCCGAGGTCCACATCAATGCCTCCGAGCTGACCCCCTTCGTCACATGGGGCACCAACCCGGGCCAGGGCGCGCCGCTCGGATCAGCCGTGCCCGATCCCGAGGACTTCGGCAACGACAACGACAAGCAGGCCGCACAGCGGGCGCTGGAGTACATGGACCTGACCCCGGGGACACCGCTGCGCGAGGTCCCCGTCGACGCCGTCTTCGTCGGTTCATGCACCAATGGCCGAATCGAGGATCTACGCGCGGTGGCCGACGTGCTGCGAGGGCGCCACGTCGCCGACGGGGTGCGCATGCTGATCGTCCCGGGATCGATGAAGGTGCGCGCGCAGGCCGAGGGTGAAGGCCTCGGTGAGATCTTCACCTCCGCCGGCGCCGAATGGCGCCAGGCCGGCTGCTCGATGTGTCTGGGTATGAACCCCGATCAACTGGCGCCGGGGGAGCGGTGCGCGTCGACCTCCAACCGCAATTTCGAGGGGCGTCAGGGTAAGGGTGGCCGGACGCATCTCGTCTCGCCGGCCGTCGCCGCTGCGACCGCCGTGCGCGGCACCCTGTCAGCGCCGGCAGACCTGTAGCCGCACAAGAATTTTCGAGGAGTCACCAGACATGGAACCACTCACCACGCATACCGGCATCGGCGTGCCGCTGCGGCGCAGCAACGTTGACACCGACCAGATCATCCCCGCGGTCTACCTGAAGCGGGTCACACGCACAGGGTTCGAGGACGGCCTGTTTTCGTCGTGGCGCACCGATCCGGACTTTATCCTCAACAACGAGCCGTACAACCACGGTTCGGTGCTGGTCGCCGGGCCCGATTTCGGCACCGGGTCCTCGCGCGAGCACGCGGTATGGGCCTTGATGGACTTCGGTTTTCGCGTCGTCCTCAGCTCCCGGTTCGCCGACATCTTCCGCGGCAACTCCGGCAAGGCGGGTTTGCTTGCCGCACAAGTGGATCAGGGCGACATCGAGTTGATCTGGAAGCGGCTGGAGAACGAACCGGGTCTGGAACTGACCGTCGACCTGGCCGATCGCACAGTCACCGCAGGTGACCTCGTCGTGCCGTTCCAGATCGACGAGTACACGCGCTGGCGACTGATGGAGGGCCTCGACGACATCGGGCTCACCCTGCGCGAGGTCGAGGCGATCGACCTGTTCGAGCAAACCCGCCCGGCATTCAAGCCGACGACGCTCTGACCGGTCGTCGTCCTCGGGCACTGCGGGCTGAGATGGCGTCCCGGTCAACAGGATTCGGCCCTTGGCGCTGTGCGCGGCGCGCCGCTCGACGTGATGGACGTTTGGGAACACGACGTTTACGGTTGTGTTAGCCAGGTCACATTTTGAGGTGATCGAGCTGCCCATCGTGTCGGACTCAGAGTGCGGGAGGTCTTCAGTGAACAAGGCGGAACTCATCGACGAGTTGACCAAGCGACTTAAGGCGGATCGCCAGACGGCGACCGACGCCGTGGAGCAGGTCATCGACACGATCGTGCGCGCCGTGCAGCGGGGCGAGAAGGTCACCATTACCGGGTTCGGCGTGTTCGAGAAGCGCAAGCGAGCACCGCGCGTGGCCCGCAACCCGCGCACCGGCGAGACGGTGAAAGTGAAAGCGGTCAACGTGCCGTCGTTCCGCCCCGGAGCCCAGTTCAAGTCCGTGATCGCCGGCAAGGTGAAGCTGCCGGTCGGTATCCCCGCCATCAAGCGCGGGGCGGTTGATGCGGCACCGGCGAAGAAGGCTGAGCCCGCCAAGAAGGCGGCACCCGCAAAGAACGCGGCGCCCGCGAAGAAGGCCGTGGCGTCCAAGGCCGCACCGGCCAAGAAGGCTGCAGCTGTCAAGAAGGCCGCGCCGGCCAAGAAGGCTGTAGCGACCAAGCCTGCGCCGGCGAAGAAGGCTGCGACGACTAAGGCTGCGCCGGCCAAGAAGGCGGTGGCGACGAAGGCCGCACCTGCGAAGAAGGCCGCGCCGGCCAAGACCGCGGCCACCAAGGCTGCGCCCGCGAAGAAGGCAGCGCCCGCCAAGAAGGCCGTAGCGACCAAGTCGGCGCCCGCGAAGAAGGCAGCGCCTGCGAAGAAGGCGGCGCCGGCCAAGACCGCGGCGCCGGCCAAGAAAGCCGCGCCCGCGAAGAAGGCGGTGGCGACCAAGGCTGCGCCTGCGAAAAAGGCAGCGCCTACCAAGAAGACTGCACCGGCGAAGAAGTAGCCGCTATTCGAAGTCGGGCAGCGGATCGGCGATGTGGTCGGCGGCGACGACGCGACCGTCGGCGTCGACGGAGAGCACCCAGGTGCTGCCCTTGCGATTGCGATTGGACGGTAACTCGAATCCGTCGCGAACCGACCACCACTCCATCAAGGGTGCGATCACCTTGCCCTGACTGCACACCACGTGGACGGCGCCGGTCTTGCCGGCGAGCTCGACCATCCTCTTGTACGCCCGCTCGGGGTCAAGCGCGTACGCCTCTTCGGTGAGCGCGGTCTCGATCATGATGTCGCGGCCGCCGAGCCGCCGGGCCAACGGCTCAAGCGTCTGGATACAGCGTCGGCGGTCGGCGGCATGTAGTCGGCGCGCGCCGAACAGCGGCAACAGGTCCGTGAGCGCCTGCGCTTGAGCGCGGCCGGCACGCTCCAGCGGCCGCTGGGCGTCAGGGCCGGAGTACCGCGATCGGCGTCCAGCCTTGGCGTGGCGCACCAGGAGCAGCGTGTGGAGGTCGGCGGGTGCGGCGAGGAAGGTGTCGACGACCATCCGGTCGAGCGTGTAGGTCAGCAACTCCTTCGCCCTTGCCGGCGTCGTCCAGACGAGTTCGTCGACCTCCTTGTTGGGGCTGAAGCGGCCACCGACCTTCCGGGCCGACCAGTACCGGACGTGTTTGCGTTTCGAGCCGCCATTGATCGCATAGGTGACTTGGCGCAGGTGCCGGCCCAACACCACGTGGTAGCCGGTTTCCTCGGCGATTTCGCGTACCGCACACGCGTAGACGGTCTCACCGGACTCGGCCTTGCCCTTGGGCAGCGTCCAATCGTCGTAGGCGGGACGGTGGATCACCGCGATCTCCGGCTCACCGCAAGGATTCTTCGGCGATGGCCGCCACAGGACACCGCCCCCGGCCCAGACTGCGCGCACACTCATGGCTCTAACCGCTAGACCGTTCCGGCCGCCGACCGGCGATACCGTGCCATCAACTCGGTCTGGTGGTCGCGCACCTCCGCACCCTCACCCGGCGAGGCGGTCCAGTGGCCGTCGTAGCCGAGAACCCAGCAGCGGGTCCGCGGGTCGAGTGCGGAGTCGAAGATCTCGCCGAGTTGGCGCGTCAACCGTTCGTCGCGGACCTGTGCCATGACCTCGATGCGCCGGTCCAGGTTGCGGTGCATCATGTCGGCACTGCCGATCCAGAACTCGTCCTGGCCGCCGAAGTGCAGGATTCGCGAGTGTTCGAGGAAACGGCCCAGGATGGACCGGACCACGATGTTCTCGCTGACCCCGGGGATACCCGGGCGCAGGGCGCAGATCCCGCGAACCACGATCTCGACCGGCACGCCCGCCTGTGACGCGCGGTAGAGCGCGTCGATGATTTGTTCATCGACCAGCGCGTTGGCCTTCAGGCGGATCAGTGCCGACGACGAGCCGCCGCGGTGCAGGTCGATCTCGTTCTGGATCCGCTCGATGAGCCCCGCCCGGATGCCGTCAGGGGCGACCAGAAGGTTGCGGTAGGTGTGCTTGCGTGAATATCCGGTCAGAGTGTTGAAAAGGTCGGTGAGATCGGCACCGATCTCCGGTGCGGCGGTGAAAAGGCCGACGTCCTCGTAGAGCCGAGCCGTCTTGGGGTTGTAGTTGCCGGTCCCGATGTGGCAGTAGCGGCGGATGGTCGAACCCTCGCGGCGCACCACCAGGCACGTCTTGCAGTGCGTCTTGAGGCCGATGAGCCCGTAGACGACGTGGACACCGGCCTGCTCCAGCTTGCGCGCCCACTTGATGTTGGCCTGCTCGTCGAAGCGGGCCTTGATCTCCACGAGCGCGACGACCTGCTTGCCGGCCTCGGCGGCGTCGATCAGGGCGTCGACGATAGGCGAATCACCCGACGTGCGGTAGAGCGTCTGC
>DLKD01000140.1 GCA_002477755.1 Gordonia sp. UBA7599 | reverse complement strand
TCGGCGACCTGGTCACCATGACGTGGTGGGACGACCTGTGGCTCAACGAGTCGTTCGCCACCTTCGCGTCGGTGCTGTGCCAGGCGTCGGCGACCGAGTACACCGGGGCTTGGACGACGTTCGCCAACGTCGAGAAATCGTGGGCCTACCGCCAGGACCAGCTGCCCTCGACGCACCCGGTGGCCGCCGACATCCCCGACATCGCCGCGGTTGAGGTGAACTTCGACGGCATCACCTACGCCAAGGGCGCCTCGGTCCTCAAGCAGCTCGTCGCCTACGTCGGCCTCGACCCGTTCCTCGCCGGGCTGCGCGACTACTTCGCTGCACACAAGTTCGACAACGCGACCTTCGACGACCTGCTCGCGGCGCTGGAGCGCTCGTCGGGCCGCGACCTCTCGCACTGGGGCGCGCAGTGGCTCAAGACGACCGGCATCAACGTCATGCGCCCCGACTTCGAGATCGGTGACGACGGGAAGTTCACGCGTTTCGCAATCGTGCAGGAGGGCGCGGCGCCGGGCGCCGGCGAGACCCGCGTGCACCGCATGAAGGTGGGCGTCTACGGGTCCGACGACGCCGGCAAACTCGTCCGGCAGGCCGTCGCCGAACTCGACGTCGACGGTGGGCGCACCGAGGTCGCCGACTTGATCGGCGTCGACGCGGGCGAGCTCATCCTGCTCAACGACGACGACCTCACCTACGCATCGATCCGACTGGACCCCGATTCGTTGCGTGTGGCTACCGAGCGCATCAGCGACATCGCCGATCCGATGCCGCGGACCCTGATCTGGTCGGCCGCCTGGGAGATGACCCGGCAGGCCGAGATGACCGCGCGCGCCTACATCGACCTGGTGTCGCGCGGCATCGCCACCGAGAGCGAGATCGGCGTCGTCCAGCGGGTGCTGCTGCAGGCCAATGCCGCCCTGGGCATGTACGCCGACCCGGCGTGGGCCCGGGAGGAGGGCTGGCCGTCGTTCAGTGCGCGGCTGCTGGAGCTGGCGCGTGCCGCCGAGGCCGGCTCCGACCACCAGCTCGCGTTCCTCAACACCCTGCTCACCGGCGTCACGGCACCCGACCAGCACGTCGTCCTGCGCGGACTCCTCGACGGCGACGACCCGGCTTCGCACGGTCTGCCGGGACTCGCCGTCGACGCCGACCTGCGCTGGCGCATCGTGAAGGCGCTGGCCACCGCCGGGGTGATCGACCAGCCTGAGATCGACGCCGAGCGCGAGCGCGATTCGACCGCGGCCGGCCACCGCAATGCCGAAGGGGCACGGGCCGCACGGCCGAGCACCGACGCCAAGGCAGCCGCGTGGCAGGCGGCGATGGTGGACGATTCGCTCCCCAACATCACCGTCCGTGCGATCGCCGAGGGTTTCGCGGGACCGGGCCAGAACGAGGTCCTCGCACCGTACGCCGACGAGTACTTCGCGACCATCGCCGACGTGTGGGGGCGGCGTTCGAGCGAAGTCGCACAAACCGTCGTGGTGGGCCTCTACCCTGACTGGGACATCAGCGACGATGGCCTCGCCCGAGCGGACCGATTCCTCGCGGGCGATCATCCGCCAGCACTGCGTCGACTCGTTCTCGAGGGTCGCGACAGCGTTGCGCGGGCCCTGCGGGCCCAGCGGTTCGACCGCGAGGGATCGCGCTAACCCCGTCTTTCTCAGTGGAGGAGTACACCCCCATGGCAACCGAGATCGAAGAACTCCCCCCGACGCCGCCCAAGCCGAAGGCCAACCGCACCCACTGGCTCTACATCGCGGTCATCATCGCCGTGATCGCCGGCGTCATCGTCGGGCTCGTCGCACCCGAGTTCGGCAAGGACGTCGCCTTCCTCGGCACGATGTTCGTGAGCTTGATCAAGATGATGATCGCGCCGGTCATCTTCTGCACGATCGTGTTGGGCATCGGATCGGTGCGCAAAGCGGCGACCGTCGGCAAGGTCGGCGGTCTGGCATTCATCTACTTCCTGATCATGTCGACGGTGGCACTGGGCTTCGGCCTCATCGTCGGCAATCTGCTCAAGCCCGGCACCGGATTGAACTTCAAAGCCGACCCGGGCAAGGGCGCCGAACTGGCCGGTAAGGCCCACGAGTCCGGCGGCACGATCGAGTTCCTGCAGGGCATCATCCCGGACACGCTGGTGTCATCGCTGACCTCGGGCAAGGTGCTGCAGGCGCTCTTCGTGGCGCTACTCGTCGGGTTTGCGATCCAGTCGCTGGGCAAGGAGGGCGAGCCGATCCTGTCCGCGGTGAGCTACTTCCAGAAGCTGGTGTTCAAGGTGCTGTCGATGATCCTGTGGACCGCACCGATCGGCGCGTTCGGCGCGATCGCCGGCGTGGTGTCGCAGACCGGTTGGTCGGCGGTGCGCGAGCTCGCGGTCTTCGTCGTGGCCTTCTATGCCACCTGCCTGATCTTCGTCTTCGTCATCCTCGGCCTGTTGTTGCGAGCGGTGACCGGGTTCTCGATCTTCCGGCTGGCGCGCTACCTCGCACGCGAATACCTGCTGATCGTCGCGACATCGTCGTCGGAACCGGCGCTGCCGTCACTGATCGCGAAGATGGAGCACATGGGGGTCAACACGTCGACGGTCGGCATCGTCGTCCCCACCGGCTACTCGTTCAACCTCGACGGCACGGCCATCTACCTGACGATGGCGTCGCTGTTCATCGCCGACGCCGCCGGTGACCCCATGACCTTCGGCGAACAGATCAGCCTGCTGCTGTTCATGATGATCGCCTCGAAGGGAGCGGCCGGTGTGACCGGCGCCGGCCTGGCGACGCTGGCCGGCGGGTTGCAGGCCCATCGCCCCGACCTGCTCGACGGGGTCGCTGTGGTGGTCGGCGTCGACCGCTTCATGTCCGAGGCTCGCGCGTTGACCAACTTCTCGGGCAACGCCGTCGGCACGCTGTTGATCGGTACGTGGACCAACACCATCGACAAGGGACGCGCCACCCAGGTGTTGCACGGGGAACTCCCGTTCGACTTGGAGCAAGCCGTCACCGCGCCAGCCCATTGACCTCGTCGAACGACTGAAAAACGCCCCCTGATGGGTGGCCGGGGGAGGATTTCCCTCGGCGCCTCACCAGGGGGCGTTTTTCAGTGCTTGATCAGGGTGCGACGGCGGCGGTGGCCATGACGCGGATCGCCGACACGAGGCCGTCGATCAGGTCGTCGCGGCGGAACGAGCCAGCCGCGGCAGTTACGCCGAGGGCGGCGACACGGTCGTTGATACGGCCGGCGACGGCCTTGCCCGACACGATGGCGATGTCCTTAGAGTTCGGCGACACGGCGATAAGTGCGCCGTGAGCGGGCTCGGGGCCCTGGAGCAGGACCTCGCGCGCACTGGCGACCGGGTCGGACCCGAGGTCACCGATGTAGACCGAGAAACGCACGCGTGCATTCTCCGAGCATTCGCTCAGCGCATCGTCGAGCCGGAGGAGTTCGTCGGGCGAGAACGGGAAGCCGGGCACCTCGGAGTCGGGGAACCGGACCCCGGAGACGCGCCCGCTGTTGGTCACGACCGTGCCGATGGGCAGGTCGCCGGCGGGACGGGTCGCAACGACGTCACCACTTGCCATGAGCCGCGCCTCCTTCGGTGTCAGATGCCTCGGCGTGGGCCGGCAGCGCCATGTTCGGCACGTCCGTGGACGAGAAGAGGATCGGCGCGTGGTCCCACGGCTGATCCAGGGTGTACCGCTCGGGAGCCTGGTAGTGCGTCTTGCCGAAAAAGGTCAACCACACCATGGAGAGCACACACAGGAGCACTGCCGTGCACACCGCGATGACCACGGGGATCCCGACCGGGACGATCAGGTCTTCGATCACGTCCGACCTCTCTTTCGCTTGGGCTGTGGGTTGAATTTATCAGTCGGAGGGACGCGATCGCAGCGCGGGGAGAACATAGCGTCGAAAATGTCGGCGGACCGACTCGGCATCGTCGGCGTCGAGGTGGTTTCCGGGCACGCTTCCGAGGCTGATGAGGACTCGGGCGACCCATTCGGCAGCCTCATCGACATGGGTTTCCGGGTGGATCTCGCCGTCGGTGATCGCCTCGGCAACGTACCGGTGCCAGAATGCGGCGAGGTCGGGAACCAGACCCGCGACGCCGACGCCGATGGCCGTGCCGAACTCCTCTGGCTCATCGTTGCGCAGCCTCATCAGCATCGCGCCAGGGTCGTCGTAGGCGCGTCGACCGATCTGCACCCCGGCGACGAGCCGGTTCTCGAAGCCGTCGATCGCTGCGAGTTCGGCGTGGTTGCGCTCCCACGTCGTCTCGACGAGGCGGATCAGTGCGGCACCCACGAGTGCATTCTTGTCAGGGAAGAGCCGGTACAACCAGGCCCGCGACACTCCAGCCCGTTCGGCGACGGTGCTCATGGTCGTCGCCCGGATGCCCTTGTCTGCCAACAACTCCTCGGCGACGTCGAGCAGGCGCTCGCGCGTCGACGCAGCGGCGGAAAGGGTCATGGGCGGGAGTGTAGCGGTCGGTCGTGGGCCGATCGGCCATCTCGGGCCCTCGTCTCGGTCCCGCTTCGCCGACCGGTGAAGCGGGATCGAGGCGGCGAAGCGGGAAACGGCCGGGCACTCAGATCGACGTCGACGACGGTCGTTGGCCGAGCGGGCCCCGCAGTTCGCACAGCCGCCGATCGGAATCGGTCTCCAGCAGCAGCGCCGTTCCCGCGGGCCTGAGATCGATGTTTTCGCCCTGGGCGATGGGCCAACCCAGGAAGCGACAGACGAACGCTCGGGAGAAGTGGCCGTGCGAGACGATCACGACGTCCCGCGCACCCAGCAGGTCGTCGACGTGGCGGACCGCTTGGTCGACGCGCGCAGTCATGGCGGCCACCGACTCCCCGCCGCGAGCGCCGTGCGTCCAGATCATCCAATCCGGCTCGTCGTCGGCCTGGATCTGTTTGCGGGTCAGCCCTTCGTAGTCGCCGTAGTCCCATTCGGTGAACAGTTCGTTGGTCTCATCAATGTGCAGGCTCGCCAGTTCGGCGGTGCGCTGCGCCCGTCGCCGTGGGGATGCGATGACGTAGGCATGGTCCAGGTCCGATTGCTCGCCGATCCCCCGCAGAGCCCGCGCATCGTCCTCGCCCTGTTTGGTGAGGTCGATGTCCGTGCGGCTGGTGTGCTGATCAGACAGGGACCATTCGGTCTGGCCATGCCGGACGATCAGGGCGTGTCAGATGGTCTGTG
>DLKD01000075.1:340-4917 GCA_002477755.1 Gordonia sp. UBA7599 | reverse complement strand
CACCTTCGCCAACATCCGTCTGCAGAACCAGCTGCTCGACGGCGTGTCGGGCGGGTACACCCGCGACTTCACGCAGGACGGTGGCCCGCAGGCGTTCATCTACGACGCGTCGCAGAACTACCAGAAGGCGGGTATCCCGCTCGTCGTCCTCGGCGGCAAGGAGTACGGCTCGGGCAGTTCGCGCGACTGGGCGGCCAAGGGCACGGTGCTGCTGGGCGTCAAGGCGGTCATCACCGAGTCGTTCGAGCGCATCCACCGCTCCAACCTCATCGGCATGGGCGTCGTCCCGCTGCAGTTCCCGGCCGGCGAATCCGCCAAGTCGTTGGGTCTGACGGGCACCGAGGTGTTCGACATCGAGGGCATCGAGAAGCTCAACGAAGGCGTCACCCCGCGGACCGTGCACGTCACGGCCACCAAGGAGGACGGCGACAAGATCGAGTTCGACGCTGTCGTCCGCATCGATACGCCCGGTGAGGCCGACTACTACCGCAACGGCGGCATCTTGCAGTACGTGCTGCGCAACATGCTGAAGGCTGATGCCTAAGGTCTCCGACGATCGCCTCGCCGCGCGCCGACGAGAAATTCTCGACGGTGCGCGGCGGTGCTTCGCGGAGTACGGCTACGACGGGGCGACGGTCAAGCGCCTCGAAGAGGCCACCGGGCTGTCCCGGGGGGCGATCTTCCACCATTTCCGCGACAAGGAGGCACTCTTCCTTGCCCTCGCCGAGGAGGATGCCCACCGAATGGCCGACGTGGCGGCCGAGCAGGGTCTGGTCCAGGTGATGCGCGACATGCTCGCACGTCCCCAGGACTTCGACTGGTTGGGCACACGCATGGAGATCGCGCGCAAGATCCGCACCGACGCGGCCTTCCGCGACGAATGGTTGGCCCGCTCGGCCGAGCTCGACTCGGCGACCCTGTCTCGCCTACAACGTCAGCGCACCGCTGGCAAGCTCCGCGACGATCTGCCGGCCGAAGTCCTCGTCACCTACCTCGACTTGATCATGGACGGCTTGATCAATCGTCTCGCCATCGGCGAGTCGACCGCGAACCTGGAAGCGGTCCTCGACCTCGTCGAGGCGTCGGTGCGCACCGGTTCACCCGTCTGAGCAAACCGGACACGGCAAAGGCGACCAGACTCCGTCGCGTGGCGATACGCTTCGCCCATGTTCCCCGGAGTCCACGCCGCACGCACCCCCGACAAACCCGCGATCATCGCCCCTGCCACCGGTGAAACGGTCACCTATCGGCAGCTCGACGAGAACTCGACGCGCATTGCGCACTTCCTGCGCGACACCCTGGGACTGGTAGCCGGTGAGGTCATCGCCATGGTCACCGATAACGACTTACGGGCGTTCGACGTGTACTGGGCGGCACTGCGCAGCGGCATGTACGTCACGGCCATCAACCACCACCTGACCGCGCCGGAGACGAACTTCATCCTCGACGACTGTGGCGCGAAGGCCTTGTTCGCCTCTGCGAACGTCGCGGCCGCCGTCGCCGAATCAGACTCCATCGACGGGCTCGCCACCGACGGTGGACCTAACCGCCGGGTCGCCTGGGGCGGCTCGATACCCGGGTTCGCCGACTATGACGAAGTGCTCGCCGCCGCATCGGACGAACCGCTCGCCGATCAGCCGCGCGGCACCGACATGCTGTACTCCTCCGGCACCACCGGTCGACCCAAGGGCATCAAGCCACCGTTGCCGCAAGGGCAGGTCGACGAGGTGCCCGACCTCGTCTCCGCGGTGTTCGGTCCGGTGTACGGCTTCGGCCCCGACACCGTCTACCTTTCCCCCGCGCCCGTCTACCACGCCGCGCCGCTGCGCTATTGCGCGATGGTCAACGCGCTCGGCGGCACGACGATCCTCATGGACCGCTTCGATCCGGAACCGGCACTGCGCCTCATTCAGGAGTACGGCGTCACGCACAGCCAGTGGGTGCCGACGATGTTCGTGCGCATGCTCAAGCTGCCCCCCGAGGTGCGCGAGCGCTACGACGTGTCGAGTATGCAGGCGGCCATCCATGCCGCCGCACCGTGCCCGACAGAGGTGAAGCGGGCGATGATCGACTGGTGGGGCCCGGTCGTCAACGAGTACTACGCGGCGACCGAAGCAGCCGGGGTATGCCTCATCGGCTCCGAGGATGCTCTGACGCGGCCCGGTTCAGTCGGCAAGGCGGCCCTCGGCATCGTCCACATCTGCGACGAGAACGGGGATGAGGTGCCGGTCGGTGGAGTGGGGACCATCTACTTCGAGCGCGACGCGGTGCCCTTCGTCTACCACAACGACCCGGAGAAGACCCGCAAGAGCCAGCACCCCCTACACGAGACATGGGCGACGACGGGTGATCTCGGTTATGTCGACGAGGACGGCTTCCTCTACCTCACCGACCGCACCGCTTTCACGATCATCGTCGGTGGGGTGAACGTATACCCGCAGGAGTCGGAGAACATCCTGATCAACCACCCGGCGGTCTATGACGTCGCGGTGCTCGGTGTGCCCGACGAAGAGTTGGGCGAGCAGGTCAAGGCGTGCGTCCAACTCGCCGAAGGCTACGAACCCTCCGACGAGTTGGCCGCGGAACTGATCGCGTACACCAGGGAGTCGCTGGCGGCGTTCAAGACCCCGAGGACCGTGGACTTCCTCGACGAACTGCCGCGCACACCCACCGGCAAGATGGTCAAGGGCGAACTGCGTAAGAGGTATGGATAAGGAGAAGCCCATGAGTTCGGACAAGAGCCTCATCCCCCACGTCGTATTCGGTGAGCCCGTGGAGCGCAACGGCACGACCGTCATCCCCGTGACCAGGGAGGGTCGCTTCACCTCGAAGGCGGTCGGTGCGGTCGTCATCGATCCGGGCGGAGAGTCGAAGTGGGTCGCGGCCGTCGACTACGACCGGATCGCCAAGATCGGCCTTCTCACCGGCCTGGTCACCGGCACGATCGCCACATTGGCCGTCCTGCGGCAACCGCCGTGGCCGTCGCAGGAGACGATGTTGGAAATGCACCGGTCCGGCCTCGCCGCTAAGCGAGCTCGATGAGCTCCTGGTAGTCCTGCGACCAGTGGTCCTCGGTGCCATCGGGCAACAGGATCACCCGTTGCGGGTCGAGTGCGGCCGCGGCTCCCGGATCGTGGGTCACTAGGACCACCGCACCGGTGTAACTGCGCAGCGCGTCGAGCACCTGTTCGCGCGACACCGGGTCGAGGTTGTTGGTCGGCTCGTCGAGCAACAGGACGTTCGCCGCCGACGACACCAGCCCGGCCAGGCTCAACCGCGTCTTCTCGCCGCCCGACAGCGTGCCGGCCGGCTGCTCGAGCTGCGCGCCGCTGAACATGAACGCACCGAGTAGGCCCCGCAGGTCCTGCTCCCCGGCGTCGGGCGCTGCGTGGCGGATGTTCTCCCAGACCGTCGCATCGTCGTCGAGGGTGTCGTGCTCCTGCGCGAAATAGCCGATCTTTAAGCCGTACCCCGGCTCAAGGCTCCCGGCATCGGGCTTCTCCACCCCGGCCAGCAGGCGCAGCAATGTCGTCTTGCCCGCACCGTTGAGGCCGAGCACGACGACCCGACTGCCCTTGTCGATGGCCAGGTCGACGCCGGTGAAGATCTCCAGCGACCCGTAGGTCTTGGTCAGGCCCGACGCCATCAGCGGTGTCTTCCCACACGAGGCCGGCTCCGGGAACCGGATCTTGGCGGTGCGATCGGCCACCCGCTCCGCGTCGAGCTCGTTGATCATGCGCTCGGCGCGTTTGAGCATGTTCTGCGCCGCCGTCGCCTTGGTCGCCTTGGCACCCAGCTTGGCCGCCTGTGTGCGCAGGGCGGCGGCCTTCTTCTCGGCGTTGGCGCGCTCCCGACGACGACGAGCCTCATCAGTCGCGCGGGCGTCGAGGTACTTCTGCCAGCCCATGTTGTAAACGTCGGCCTCGCCGCGCACGGCATCGAGGAACCACACTTTGTTGACGACGTCGGCGAGCAGGTCGACGTCGTGGCTGATCACGATCAGGCCGCCGTCGTGGTTCTGCAGGAATGACCGCAGCCAGGTGATGGAGTCGGCGTCGAGGTGGTTGGTCGGCTCGTCGAGGAGCAGCGTCGTCGTAGACTTGCCGCCTTCGTCGGACGCGGCGAAGAGGATCCGTGCCAACTCGACGCGCCGACGCTGACCGCCGGACAGTGTCGAGAGCTGCTGGCCCAACACCCGGTCGGGTAGGCCCAGGTTGTGGCAGATACGGGCCGCATCGGACTCGGCGACGTAGCCGCCGAGGGCGGCGAAGCGCTCCTCGAGGCGGCCGTAGGCGCGCACGGCCTTATCCCGGGCGCCATCGTCGACGAGTTCGGCCATGAGGAGCTGCTGCTTCTCCATGTCGCGCACCAAGGCATCGAGGCCGCGCGCCGAGAGGACACGGTCCTTCGCGAGGACGGAAAGGTCGCCCTCCTTCGGATCCTGCGGGAGGTAGCCGACCTCACCGCTACGTACGATGGTGCCGGCGTAAGGCTCGGTCTCACCGGCCAGGATCCGCAGCGAGGTGGTCTTGCCCGCACCGTTGCGGCCGAGCAGCAGCGTGAGTTGTCCGCGCGAC
>DLKD01000075.1:0-239 GCA_002477755.1 Gordonia sp. UBA7599 | reverse complement strand
ACGAGGCCGATCCGGTCACCGGGGCCGATGCGCAGCACCGTGTCGGGCGCCGCCAGCAGGGTCCGGGCGCCCGCGCGGACTTCGAGGTCAGTGGCGGTGATCATGACCAATCGAGTCTACGGTCCGCACTGGGCGGGTCTGAAATCGTTCGCCGCGCCGCCTCGCTACCCTGAGCGCCATGTCCACCGGTGCCCCGCACGCGACCGCCGACCTCGCTGTCATCGGCGCGGGACCGGCGG
>DLKD01000105.1 GCA_002477755.1 Gordonia sp. UBA7599 | reverse complement strand
CGGGCCGCGATCAGCCACACCGGCCCCGACATGAGCAGCGGCAGCGCCGAGGCCACGGAGAACACCGCCAGGCCCGCGATCAGCACGACGCGGCGCCCGTAGCGGTCACCCACCGCGCCGGCGGGCAGGACCAGGCACGCCAGGATCAGGGTGTAGCCGTCGACGATCCAGGTCAGCTGCGATTGGGTCGCCCCGGTCGCGACCGCGATCAGCGGCAACGCCGAATACAGTGCAGCCATCGCCGCGACGACCAGCGCCACCGCCAGGCACGACACCGTCAGCATCCACCATTCGGCCCGCGCCAGCACACTGTGACCGTCAGTCGTTTCCGGTGCGTTCACCGGCACCTCCCACCCGACGAAACCATCGGTATCGCTTCGCTACCATGAGTATCACAGGCGAGAGTGGTTGCGATAGAGTCGAAATCGGACACATTCACCGCCGCCCGTTTCCTTGGAGGTCTTCCCGACCATGACCACCCGCGACCAGGCCGACACCCGCACCGGACCCGCCGCGCCCCACTCCGCCACCGGCGAGCAGGACGCGGATCTCGATCAGGCCGATCCGCGGTTGGCGCGCTCGCGGGCACGGTTGCTCGACGCGGCCACCCATCTGCTGGCCACCGGCGGTATCGACGCGGTCACCATCGACGCGGTCACCCGCACCTCGAAAGTCGCGCGCACCACCCTCTACCGGCACTTCGGCAGCAGCACCCACCTGCTCGCGGCCACCTTCGAACGCCTACTCCCACGCGTGGACACCCCACCCGACGACGGGCCCGTGCGCGAGCAGTTGATCGCGTTGCTCACCGCCCAAGCCGACCTGATCGAGAACGCTCCCCTCCAGCTGACCACCCTGTCCTGGCTGGCCATGGGATCCATTACCCCCGACCCCGGCGCACCCCCTGACTCGGGCGCGGTCACCTCCCTGCGCGCCCAGGTCATCCGCCGCTACCGCGAACCGTTCGACCACATCCTCACCAGCCCTGAGGCCCGCGCCCACCTCGGCGACCTCGACACCACCTTCGTCATCATCCAGCTGCTGGGCCCGATCGTCTTCGCTCGCCTCACCGGGCTGCACAGCATCGACCACCACGACTGCGCACGCCTGGTCGACGATTTCCTCACCGCCCACCACAACCACAACACCCGCAAGTAAAACCGACAAAAGCCCGCACGTACGGAGGTCGGGTCAACGGCTCTGGCTCAATTCGGGTGTGAGGGATACCAGAGCCGTTGATCGAACACTCCTGGACGAGGCCGCTGCTGCGTCGTCGTGTCCCGTGTCAAGTAGTTGGCAGGTTTTCGGTCTCGGGGAAAGTTGGGGATCCGAGGGCCGACCAGGCCAGGGTGGATCTGGATCGGCCGGTTCCAAGCGATGGCTTCGTGCGGCCGGACGGTGTTGTGCTCGACCCGGTAGGCGTCAGCGTGCTTCACCACGGCCAAGACGTCATCGATCTCCTCGAGGAACAGTCGCTCGTACTTCAGCGACCCGAAACCGCGTTCGCGCGAGCCGTTCTGGCCCGGCGACCTGACTCGGGTACCGACGTGGCGCAGTTCGGGGTGTGCGGTGACGAACGCCTCGAAGCGGAACGACCGGAACGGGCCGCCGTTGTAGGTCACGATCGTCGCCGCGGGCTCGAGACCACGGCCGGGCTCGCGTGGGCACGTTTCGGCCAGCGGGTGGTCGTACGACTGCTCGTAGTCGGCCAAAGCGCGCTCGATCGCGGTGATCGCGTTCGTGCTGGTTCGCCGTCGGCGACACATGCCAGGGATGCTCGTATTTGCTCCAGTAGTCCCGGCAATCCGCGATACGCCACGTCCCGCCAGCGGTGGTCTCGAACTCACTGAAGTCCAAACGCTACACCTGATTCGGGCCGGTGGGCTCGGCGGCGAACGCAGCCTTGCGGCTGGCGGCAGCAGACCCTCGTCTCGCAGGCACCGCAGCACGGTCGCCTGCGACACCGGGTGCCCGTCGCAACGGCACATCGCCCACACCTTGCGATGGTCGAACCGGACCGCCGCCAGCACTGCAGGTGGGAATTTTCGCAGGTACCAGCAGGAAGTATCCAGGGCCGCCAAGTGGCCGCGATCGCGCGGCAGTCGAGGTTTGGCCTGCGAGGTTCTCGGCTGACTCAGCGTGGGGTATGTCGCACCACCCGGTCTGCGTTCGCGGCGTGACTGAAGAGAGGCGTGACCACTAAGGCCGGGCAAGGTACTCGAAGTCGGACTGTCCGCCGCGGATCCTAACCCCACGATGTGAGCAGGGACCCGTGCTCGATGATCTAGAGAGGATTCCTAGATTTCGACGACGGCAAGCTCTCCTTCGGCATGCAGGGAGCGCAGGCGCTTCTTGTCGAACTTGCCGACCGAGGTCTTGGGCACCTCGGAGACGAAGCACCAACGCTCGGGCAGCCACCATTTGGCGACCTTGCCAACGAGGAAGTCACGCAGATGGGCAGGTGTGGGCTCGCGCCCGTCACGTACGACGATCACCGCGAGGGGACGTTCCTGCCACTTCTCGTCCGGCACCCCGATCACAGATGCCTCGAGCACATCGGGGTGTCCGGCGAGCAGCAGTTCGAGCTCGACCGAGGAGATCCACTCCCCGCCAGACTTGATCACGTCCTTTGTGCGGTCGGTCAGCGTGACGAAACTGCGTTCATCGATCCGACCGACGTCGCCGGTGCGCAACCAACCGTCCTGAAACTTCTCCCCGTCATCCTCTTCGCCGATGTACGAGCCGGTGATCCAAGGTCCGCGCACCTGCAGCTCGCCGACGGCTTCGCCGTCGTGCGGGAGCTCATTGCCCGCGTCGCCGACGATCCTCAATTCCACACCTGGAACCGGACGGCCTTGAGTGGCTCGCAGGCGCCACCGCTCCTGCGTGTCGAGCGATGCCGGCGGACGCGCGACGGTGGCCAGCGGCGAGGTCTCGGTCATTCCCCACGCCTGGACAACCTGTACGCCGTACTTCTCCTCGAAGATCTCCATCAGGTGAACGGGCACGGCGGAGCCACCGCAGGCAACCAGGCCGAGAGAGGAGATGTCGTAGCTGGGGTTGGCCTCCACGAAGTTCAGCACGTCGTTCCAGATCGTCGGGACCGCGCCTGCGACGGTTGGCTTCTGGGCATCGATGAGCCGTACCAGCGGCTCGGCCTGCAGGAACCGGTCAGGCATGAGAAGGTCGGCACCTGCCATGAGGGCGGCATAGACCAGTCCCCAGGCGTTGGCATGGAACATCGGCACAATAGCGAGGATCCGGTCATCGCAGCCGACTCGCAGTCCGTCGGCGGCGCAGGCCGCCATCGAATGCAGGTAGGTCGACCGGTGGCTGTAGGCGACGCCTTTGGGGGTCCCGGTGGTACCGGAGGTGTAACACATGGCGGCTGCTGACTGCTCATCGAGGTCAGGCCAGTCGAACGTCTCGGGCTGAGCGGAGATGAACTCCTCGTAACCCACGACTGTGAGCCCGTCACGGTGCAGCGGGGTGAGGTCCACCCCCCCGGTCACGACGACGGTGTGCACACTGGTGATGTGCGGCAGCACGGGGGCCAGCAGCGGGACCAGGCTTCCGTCGAGAATCACGACCCGGTCCTCGGCGTGGTTGCCTATGTAGACGAGTTGATCTGAGGCGAGGCGTAGATTGAGAGTGTGCAGTACCGCGCCCATCGAGGGCACCGCACAGTAGGCTTCCACATGTTCCTGGTTGTTCCACATAAAGGTTGCGACGCGCTCATCGCCTGTGATCCCGCAACCGCGCAACGCGTTGGCCAACTGGGCGGACCGCCGTCCGATCTCGGCGAACGAGGCGACCTTCACGCTCCCGTCGGGCTGCAAGGTCCGCACGGTTGCCGAGCCATGCACACTCGAGCCGTGGCGCAGAATCGCCGCAGTTGTCAACGGGACGTTCATCATCGTGCTCTGCATAGCATTCCTTGTTGAGAGAGTTGCCTTCGAACACAGCGATCCGGAGACCGAGCGTCCGGGGAAAAGTGGGGCTGTCAGCGATCTGCAGCCATAAGCGAGCTTGAAGCAGACTCCAGGGACTCGACCAGGTCCAACTCCAGCTCTGGCAGCCGGCTAGCCGCCAAAGACATCCCGGCCGCGCGCGCTCGCACATCAACGTCGCGCCGGATACCGGCACGTGCAGTCTCGGTCCATGCCTGCGCACAACGGCTGGCGGAGACGGCGAGTTGAGCGGTGGCGAAGTCGCCGGTCAGGCGTGCGACATCCGCGCAGCCATCGGCGAGCAATCGGCGGAACAGCCCGCCGCCGGTACCTGCCTTCTCGATAAAAGCGCTCAGGCTGAACAGGAGGATCTCGAGGTCGTCTATCGGAAGATCGGCCCAGGTCCGAACGTCGGCCGCCAGCTGTACGACCGCAGCTAGGCCCTCGGCCCCGGCCGCCGCTGTCGTGAGATCGACGATCCCGGGCTGCGACGGGCGGCGCATACTGGCCGCGGACTGGCGAAATGCCTCTGCCGCTACTTCCGCCACGTCTGGCAGCGCGTCCGGCCAGATGATGCGGTAGGTGCAGTGGCGCGTCGGTTCCGGGAAAGACTTCGAGGACCGCGCCCGAGCCAGCGCATCGAGCGGGACCTCCTGCACCTCGGCGCGGTCATTGTCCACGACAAAAGCGATCCCCTCGGCCTCGTCGTGACCGATCACGACGATATCGTGGCGACTCATCCGCAACTGGACCCGCAGGTACGGCAACTCACCGATGTCGCCCCACACCAGACTGGGTCTGCCTGCTTCGATCTCGTCGAGAACCCATGACCATCCCTCGCGAGGATCGTCGGTCGTGAGAACGTGGACCTGTCCGCCGAGTCGGCGGGGTAGATCGACTTCGAAGTCGGCACCTCGTCCCACCAGGTACAGCGGTGGGACGAGGTCGCTCGACCGGAGGTAGGATAGCCCCACCGCGCCACCGAGCGCGAACACCAGACCTTCGTCGGGCGGTCCATCCCACCCCAGACCATGCCAGTGCAGAAGATCGCGCATCGCGCCAGAGCCGCAATGCCCCGCCATCCGATGCGGGTAGTCCTTGATCAGGGTTCTGCGGGGCATAGGAGTTCCTCTTCGGTGGATCGGCGCACGACGGGGTTCGAAGACTGGATCAGTTGCTCCGGATTCTGTCCAGGTAGGCCTGGCGTATCCTCATGTCGACGTCGTCGAGGAACACCGAGTCCGTGCCCAGGGCCGATCCGAGCCAGGTAGCCAACCGACCGGGGACGAACTTCATCGCGGCGACCATGCCGCCGGCGAGGCGGGTGACACGCACGAAAGAACGCGGATTCTCGATCAGATCGGCTGTCGCTCGAGCGATCTCCTCGGGCTCGGCGTTGCGCAGTCCCTTGGCCCCAGCCGTCCCAGCGACGAGCTCGGTGTTGGTGAACGTAGGCCGGACCGTGGACAGCTGGACCCCGGACTTGCGGTATTCCTGTCGTGCTGCCTCAGTGAACCCGATGACCGCGAACTTGGTGCCGCAATAGGTCGCCAGACCGGGTACGGCGAGCTCACCGGCCAGTGATGCGGTGTTGATGATGTGCCCGGCACGCCGCGGCAGCATCCGTTGGAGGGCGAGTTTGGTCCCGAAGATGACTCCCAGGACGTTGATCTCGACCTGCCGCCGGGTCACCGCGTCGGCTTCCTCGTGGGCGTGCCCGGTGGGCATGATGCCCGCGTTGTTGATCAGCACGTCGAGGGGGCCGAGGCCCCCCTCGACCAGGTCGAGAAATTCGCGGAACGAGTCGGGATCGGTGACATCGAGGCGGGTGACGACCTTCACCCCGAGCTCGACGGCGGCCTCTTTGGCACGTGCCTCGTCGACGTCGCCGATGGCGACGCGGTGGCCTCGTCGGATCAGCTCCTTCGCGGTCTGGTAGCCGATGCCGCGGGCTCCGCCGGTGATCGCCACAGTCTTGGCGGCAGTGTGGGGGATGTGCGTCGTCACTTGCTGTTCTCCTTGTTCAGGCCGAGGCGTTGCCACAGGCCGCGGCCGGCTGCCGCGCGCAATACTCTTTCGGCGATGGCCGCACGCCGGGAGGTGTACGGGTACCACGTGAGTTCTCGTGCCGGGACAGGAATCCGCGGCTCGGTCACCGCCTGGACCCGGCAGTACTTGTGCAGCCCGTAGGCACCGCCGAGCCGCGCACCGATACCCGATGCCTTCCATCCACTGTGCGGCAGTGTGGTGGCGAAGAGGTTGCTGAAGACGTCGTTGATGTTGACCGCACCCGCGTCCAGGCGTTTCGCAATGCGCTGTGCCCGAGCGTGGTCGCGGGTCCACACCGTCGCAGACAGGCCGTACGCCGAGTCGTTGGCCAGACGGATGGCCTCGTCTTCATCCGCGACCAGCATCACCGGGATCGTGGGGCCGAAGGTCTCCTCGGTCATGCAAGCCATCGTGTGGTCGACACCGACCAGGACGGTCGGAGCGTAGTAGTTCCCGACCGCACTCCGGGTTCCGCCGGCCAGGACCCGCGCACCCGCCGCCACCGCCTGGCTGACGTGGCGATCGGCGATCTCGACCTGCCTCGCAGTGACCATCGCACCCACGTCGTCACCTGTCGCCGCACCCTGGGCCAGGGAGCGCACCCTCTGCGTCAGCCGGGCCACGAACTCGTCGTAGATCTCAGCTACCACGTATACCCGCTCGACGGAGATGCAGACCTGCCCTGCGTTGAACAGACCGCCCCACGCGATCCCCTCCACCGCACGAGCAAGGTCGGCGTCCTCCAGCACTATCGCCGGATCCTTACCGCCCAGCTCCAGGCTCACCGGCTTCAGGTGCTCGGCGCAGCGGATCGCGACCGCACGCCCGGTGGCTGTCGAGCCGGTGAACTGCACGAAGTCAGCGGCGTCCACCACCGACGCACCCGCTTCGCCGGCACCCACAACATGGGCCAAGACCGGAGGGGCGCCGATCTCGTGCCAGCCCTCGACGACCCGCGCACACGTCAGTGGCGTCTCCTCCGAGGACTTCGCCAGGACCGCGCATCCGGCAGCCAACGCGGGCGCTGCATCCATGAGGAAGAGGGTGATCGGGAAGTTCCAGGGCGTGATGAGCCCGACAACCGGATATGGGTGGTAGGTCTTGGACAGCCGCTTCGGCAGACTCAACAGACTCGAGGACCTGACCTGCTCGCCAGCGAGAAACCTCTCGGCGTTGTCAGCGTAGTAGGTGATGAATTCGCACGACGCGGTCGTCTCCACGAGGGCATCTGGGCGCACCTTGCCCGTTTCGGCTTGCAGCAGATCGGTGAGCTCGTCGGTGTGAGCCAGGATCCAGTCCCGCCAGCGATGCAACCATCTGGCGCGTTGCCGCGGGCCAGCCTCGACCCACCCGACCTGGGCGCAGCGGAGGTCAGCCGCGACACCGTTCACGGTCTCGCGATCATCCACAGGGACGGTTGCGATCAGCCGGCCATCGGCTGGGTTGCACACGTCCAAGGCGTCCGCTGCGGTCGCCGTGCTCATCGGTCCTCCAGGGGTGAGTGGAACCCACCGGAGATCCCGTCGGGCTGGGTGCGGCTGGTGGGTGTGTCGGTGAAAGCGTCAGCGATCACGTCAGCGCGCTTGAACATCAACGGTCCATAGGTATGCCGAAGCTCGGTCAGGATCGCGTTCAAAGGCAGATCGTCGAAGATGCCGCGCTCGCGGACGTACTCCATATGCTGGGCTCCGTCGGCGGTGAAGGCGTGCAGGAGTGCGTCGCGATCACCGTCGAAATCCACCGGCGGCACACCGAAACGCGCACACAACTCGGTGTTGAACGCAGGCGTCGCCTTCAACCACCGGCCGTCGATGTAGAGACGGCTGTAGCCGTGATAGACGAACAGGTCTGTGCCGCCCATGAGCGCTCGCAGCGCTTCGGTCTGCAGGTGATTGCGGACGTCAGCGAAACCCAGCAGCGCCGGAATCCCTGCCGCTCGGCACACCGCGGTCAAGAGCACCGCCTTCGGGACGCAATAGGCGCGCCCGGACTCGAGGACGAAGCTGGCTCGATAGTGGGCGGGATTGTCCGACACCGTGTAGGGGTCGTACCAGATCTGGTCACGGACGGCGGTGAAGAGGCGATTGGCCTTGTCCCGGTCGGTGCTCGCATCCCCAACCGCGGCGGCGGTGAATGCCCGGACGGACTCGTGCTCGATGTCGAGGAAGTCGGTCGCCCCCAAGAACGCCACCGGTGCCGGATTCATCTGCGCTCCAGGGTGATCGGCAACCCGTCGACAGGAATGGGGAGCGAGGTGTTGTCCCATCTCACTTCATACTGGTCGGGGACCGACCAGGTGTAAGTGCGCAGCATGTGGTGCAGGATCGCCTTGACCTCGAGGGTGCCGAAGTGCAGACCAATGCACTTGTGCACTCCTCCGCCGAAGGGGATCCACCCGAAACGGTGATTCTGGTCCTCATGGCGCGGCTCGCTGAAACGGTCGGGGTCGAAGGTGTCGGGCTCGGTCCAGCACGACTCGTCGAAGTGGTTCACCGCAGGAGCCACGGCCACCAGGGTGTCCGCCGGGATGTGGCGTCCGGCAATCTCCACGTTCTCGATCGTCTTGCGCATCACGATCGGCACGGGCGCCACGAGGCGCAGCGTCTCCTTGATCACCAGGTCGAGAGTCGCCATCGAGTCCAGGTCGTCGATGTCGGGGCGGCGTTCACCGAGTCGGTCGGACTCGGCCCGAGCCCGTTCCTGCCAGGCTGGGTGCTTGGCGAGGAAGTAGGCGGCAGCGGTGGTGGTGATGGTCGAGGTATCGTGGGCCGCCATCATCAAGAAGATCATGTGGTTGACGACGTCCTCATCAGTGAACGCCTCACCGTCGGCCGTGCGCGCATGGCACAGCCCCGCAAAGAGGTCGTCTCCCTGGGCACTTCGAGCCGTCGGCAGATGCCGGGTGAAGTAGTCCTCCAGGAGCGTGCGCCCATGGACTCCGGCGCGCCACCGAGTCCCCGGCAGCGGGAAACGGATGATCGAGCTGGCTGCGCGCACGGTGGCCACGAAGGCGTCGTTGATGGCGTCAGTGTCCTCGCTCCCTCCCCGACCTGCCATGAAGACCTCCGTTGCGACGTCGAGAGTCAGGGCCTTCAACAGTGGGTAGATGCGCGTGGACCGGCCCGCTGTCCACCTGCGGATGCTGGTCTCCAGCGTCGGGCCGAGCTGGTCGACGTAGCCGGCGAGCCGGTCGCGGGTGAACGCCTCCTGCATGATCCGCCGATGCATCCTGTGCTCGTCGAAGCTCATCAGCATCAGGCCCCGGTGAAAGAAAGCATCGATGAGATAGGTCCACCCGTCCTGGGAGAACGACTTCGCCTTGGTCGTCAGCGCCTCCTGTGTGGCATCCGCGCCCGCCACCATCACGATTCTCGTGCCGAAGGCGCCCATCCACCAGACCGGTCCGAAGCGTTGGTACCTGGCCCGGGTGAAGTTGGAGCCGAACCTGATGTAGTCCAGGGTGTGACCGAGCAGAGGCATGCCCGCGGTCCCTCGGACGGGCTCGAGCCCCGACCCCGCCGGGGGCGGGGCGAGCTCACGAACAGGCCACTGGTCGCTGACCCCTAGCAGGGTCGCGTCGGCCCGACTCGGCAATGGTGCCAGGAATACCGACGAGAGCCGCTCACGACCCTTCGCCAGCGGGAGCTGGATGATGTTCGTCACTGACGTTCCTTTCCGAAATGTGGGCCCGTACTCGCTGTTGTCGTACCATCGCCGCCAAGGGACCGATCACCTCAGACAGAGCCTGCGAGCACCAGTTCGGTCCGGCCAATGGGGAGTCGCTGCGTGATGACCCGCTTGCTGAACATGAAGTGACGGGGCCGGTTGATGCAGTCGGCGGCGATGAGCTCGCCCGCACGCAGGTAGAAGCAGGTGAAGTCGCGGTCCCGGGTCGGGTCGCCGCTGAGGACGACTTCGTCGTACCCGGTGTTGAGACCGGCGATCTGGAGCTTGAGATCGTATTGATCCGACCAGAACCATGGAAGCGCCGCGATCATCTTGGACTTGCCGCAGACGGTCGCGGCCGCCACCTTGGCCTGCTCACCCGCACTCGGCACGGACTCCAGGCGTATGCGACGGCCGTAACGGGCCATGTCATGGCTGGCGCAGTCCCCAGCCGCCACGATGTCGGGGTCGCTGGTCCGGGTCTGGTCGTCGATCACGACGCCGTTGTCGACGACCAGACCCGCGGCGGCGGCGAGCTCGGTGTTCGGCTCAACGCCGATACCGACAATGACGAGGTCGGTGGGAATTGATTCGCCACTGGACAGGAACACCTCGCGGACCCTGCCGTCACCTGATAGAGCTTCGACCAGCGCGCCCGTCCGGATGTTCACGCCCTCCTCCCGGTGGATCCGGTCGAAGAACGCCGATACAGCGGGGGCGGTGACCCGTTCGAGGACGCGCTCGGTCGCCTCGAGTACAGTGACCTCCAGACCGAGCGCACGCAATGAGGCGGCCGTCTCCAGTCCGATGTAGCCGCCGCCGATGATCACAGCCCGACACCCGGGGCTGGTGGCCTCTCGGATCATCTCGACGTCCGCAGCGGTGCGTAGGTAGTAGACGCCGACCAGGTCGGCCCCCGGGATGGAAAGCCGTCGAGGGCGGGCCCCAGTGCACAGCGCGAGCTTGTCGTAGGGCAGCGCGTCGCCGGTGCTCAACACGAGATGACCAGCCGAGCGGTCGATCGCCTCCACCTTCGCATTCAGGAGTTGGATCCCCTGCTCGGTGTAGAATTTGGCGCTGCGGATCGCGAGTTCGTCGAGCGTGCTCTTCCCCGCCAGGTAACCCTTCGACAGCGGCGGGCGTTGATAGGGCAGCGCCGACTCCTCGCCGATGAGGACGATCTCACCGGTCCACCCTTCCTGGCGCAGACTGGCCGCGAGTTGGGCCCCGGCATGGCCGGCCCCGACGATGAGGGCCCGCTGCGAGGTCATGCGCTGGATTTCGGGGTGAGGCGGACCATCATCTTGCTGATGCCCCTCACGAAATTGGACTGCACGTACTCTGGCTCGCCGACGACCTCGATATTGTCGAAACGGGGAAGCAACTCCTCCCACAGGATCCGCAGCTGGAGCTCGGCCAGCCGGTTGCCCATACAACGATGGACGCCGAAGCCGAAGGAGATGTGGTTGCGGGCGTTGGCCCGGTCGATGATGAACTCATCGGGCCGTTCGAACACGCGCTCGTCGCGGTTGCCCGAGGCGTACCACATCACTACTTTGTCGCCCTTGCGGATGAACTGCCCGTTCAGAATGGTGTCGGCCTTGGCGACCCGGCGCATATAAGCCAGCGGGGTTTGCCACCGGATGATCTCCGAGCCCATGTTGGGGATCAGGTCGGGGTTTGCCTTCAGCTTCTCGAACTGATCGGGGAAGCGGTTCAGCGCAAGAACACCGCCGCTCATCGAGTTGCGGGTCGTGTCGTTGCCTCCGACGATCAGCAGCACGAGGTTGCCCAAGAATTCCATCGGGCGGTCGATCAGGTCCTTGGTGTTCTCGTTGCTCTGCAACATGGTGATCAGATCGAAGCCGGGTTCCTCCCCGGCAGCCATCCGCGCTGCCTTGTCGTGCCAGAGAGCGCTGAGACCTCGCGCCATGTCGCGCATGCCGGGGAACACCTCGTCGTTGTCCGAGGGCCCGCCGTTGGCTTGCTCCAGCGACGTCGCGAGATCTGACCAGTAGACGAGCTTGCGACGCTGCTCGTACGGGAAGTCCAGAAGGGTGGCAAGCATCCGAGCGGTCAACTCGATCGAGACGTTCTGCACCCAGTCGAACGGCTGATCCACGGGCAGGTCGTCCAGCACCTCCTGCACACGCGATCGAATCAGCCCCTCCATCTCACGCAGGTTCTTCGGCGCAACAACGCCTTGGACAGCGGCCCGCTGCGCGTCGTGGCGTGGCGGATCCATCGCGATGAACATCGCGATATCAAGGAAACGAGGCGGGGCCCCGATGACAATGAACGGCTCGGCGGAGAAGAGCTCGTGGTTCTTGTCCACGGCCACGATGTCGGCATGCCGCGTGACAGACCAGAACGGACCGAACGCACTGTTGGGCTGGTAGTGGACCGGCGCCTCGTTGCGCAAGCGCTCGAAGTAGGACTGCCAGCGCCCCTGGCGATAGAGAAAAGGGTTGCTGAGGTCGATGTCGGCGAGCTCGACGTCCTCGACCGGCGGGATAGGACTCTCGACGAAGAGCTTCTCTCCGTTCGTCCCGGTCACCCATCGCCGGGTCTTGTCATACAGATGCGCGCCCTGGATCTGCAGATCCATCGGGATGGTCGACTGAACCTTGGCGGTGATTGCTTCAGGAATCTTCATCAGGTCTTAACCGTTTCTCGCCGTCACATCTGGAATTCGGGTAGTTCGACGATCAAGCCGTCCCACGCCGCCGACGCCGCCATCTGGCAGGACAGCCGGGAGGTCGGCTGGCGCTCGGGGTTCATCGCGAGCATCTCCTCCTCCTCGGGACCCGAGAGGCCGACCTGCTCGGACCATTGCGGATCGACGATCACATGACAGGTACCGCACGCGGCTTCGCCTCCGCAGTCGCCGTCGATGCCGGGCACCGCGTTGTTGGTCGCGACCTGCATCAGCGACTGCCCTTCCTCGATGGGCGCCTCGTGCTTCTGGCCATCGTGGGAGACAAAGGTGACAACTGCCATAGCCAACTCCTGGATACGTCGTCTTCAATGTGAACTTGGTCAAAGTGTTGTCGAAGACGAGCGCGGCGGCTATGTTCGGCAGAGTCAGAAACTTGTGAATTCGGCTCAAAGGGGACCAGGGTGAACCTCAACGAGGAGGGTGTGCCTCCACTCATGTTCGCGCAATTGCTCGAGAGCCAAGCACTCGACTCAGACGCTGTCGCGCGGCTTCGCAACATCATGGCTCGCGAAGGAATCGACGAGACGACGTTGATCCAGCGGAACATCCAGGCCCCGATACGGTGGTTTCGCGAGGTGTACCCCGCACTCGATGTCGACCAGGCAACTACGCTCGGCTTCGCGTTCGCCGAGCAGGCTCAGTTGACGTCCTTTGGCCCGTTGAGCTTTCCTCTGGTCAGTGCAGGTTCGGTAGCCGAGATCGTCGAGCTGCTCACCTATCTGCCTTTGATCTCGACGGCCCTCAGCCCACAGTTCCACCCAAGAGACGAGGGGCTTACTGTGGGGCTCAGCGCACATACAGGCGATCCGGCCCTGAACTGCCTGGTCGTCGCGTACAGCGGGTCGGCGCTCCTGCGCCTGCTTGACATGCTCGCTGGCGATGTGCCGACCGTCACCCTCCATCTGAGCTGGTCGGCGCCGAACTTTCTGGCCAATCATGAGGACGCCCTAGCTGGGCGCCTGTACTTCGACGCTCCGACGTCATTCCTTCGTGTCCCCGCGGATACCCTCAACGAGGTATGTAGGTTCTCCGATCCCGTCGCCTATCGCCTCGCCATCGTTGATCTGCAGCAAACCCTCGAACAGCGAAGCAGAACCACGTCTTTCTCGGAGAAGGTGCGACGGCTCCTGGAGGAGGATCCCGGCAAACGAAGTAACGACTGGGTCGCACACGAGCTCTCGATATCCCGTAGCACACTCAAGCGGCGCCTGTCCGAGGAGGGGACCACCTTTCGCGAGTTGCGCGAATCATTCCTGCGTGATCGTGCGATGCTGCGGCTGCTCGACCGATCGATGTCGGTGAGTGAGATCGCTGCGGATCTCGGATACAGCGACCTCGCCAACTTCTCTCACGCCTTCAAGCGGTGGACTGGTCGCTCTCCACGCGAATTTCGGCACGAATAACCTACCCGTCCCGCCGCTGGTATAAAAAAGGCTGCGCGAAGTGGTGGACTTCGGATCAGCCTCGAACATGCACAGTGATCAGCGAGTCATATTGAGAATACTAGCTTGCCCGACCGCGGCGCCCAACTATCGGCTGTCCGCCAGATGTCGGCGCATGTTCGGCCCGTCCAGGGCGATGATCTCGGCGCCGGCGACGATCCGGTTGAGGATCGATTCGGCGATGACCGCGTCCTGGAGCGACTTGTACCAGTCCGGCGGATCGAACTGCGAGGTCACCAGAGTCGAACCTCGACCTTCACGAGCGGCCAGGATGTTGAGCAACTCGGCCGCGGTGTGCGCAGCCACCGGCGTCGTCAGGAAGTCATCCAGGACCAGCAGGTCACAGTTGTGCAGATCCGTCAGGAAATCCAACCGCCGCTGCGAGGTCGGTTCCAACACGGCGAGCCGGTTGGCCAGATCGTCGAGCCGGAAGAACCTCGCGCTGTAGTACTTTCGGCACGCGGCATTGAGCAGTGCCAGAGCCACATAGGTCTTGCCCACGCTGGACTGACCGAGCACGACAAGATTGCGGGTCGACTCGATCCATTGACAGCTGGAAAGCCGTGCGATTAGCTCCCGATTGAGGTTGCGGTCAGCCAGATAACGGATCTCTTCTACGCAGGCATCAGGGTTTGGCGTTCTGGAGGCCTTGAGTAGTTTCTGGGTCCGACGTTCCTGTCTGGCCGTGATCTCCTTATCCAGCGCGTGGAAGATCTTCTGGGAGAAGGTCCACTCGTCGCAGGCGGGATCGTTGGCCAGCTCGATGACGGTCTGCCCGAACGCGGTCATACGCAGCTGCGTGAACAACGGCATGTCCGCGTCGGTGAGGTGACGATCGATCACTTGGCCCCTCCCTCATCCGTCAAGTCGGCTCCGGTGGCTCCGGTCAAGGCAGAAAGGCTGAACTGCTCGGGCCCGGCCAGATGCGCCCCGGTGGTGTCGCGCTGTCCCGCCGGTGGCGCTACCGACGCAGCAGTCGCTGGTTCCGCCGCGGTGGTCGGTCGTGCGGCGGCCTGGGCCCGCAGCGCCGCCAGGCGTTGCTTGACCGCGGTGTAGGAGATCGCCCGTCGGGTCTGTTCGGAGACAAGTTGCCCGCAAGCCCGCTCGAGGAGTTGTTTGTCGCTCTTCCCCAGGGCGAGGATGTTCTGGCACGAGCGGTAGCCCTGGGCCTCTGTCAACGGCCAGTTTGATGTCCCCGCTGGTGGCCAGGTAAAAGTCCCCACCCTGTGCGGGATGTTCTAGGTGGGTGGTACCTCCGTTCGGTGTGTCATGCGGTAGGAATCGCCGTCGGTGATGACGATGGTGGCGTGGTGTAGGAGCCGGTCGAGGATGCTGGCGGCGGTGGTGTGTTCGGGCAGGAATCGTCCCCATTGTTCGAAGGGCCAGTGACTGGCGATCGCGAGGGAGCGGCGTTCGTAGGCGCCGGCGACGAGCCGGAACAGCAGTTGGGTGCCGGTGTCGTCGAGCGGGGCGAATCCGATCTCGTCGAGGATGAGCAGGTCTTGGCGTAGCAGGGTGTCGATGGTTTTGCCGACGGTGTTGTCAGCCAGTCCGCGATACAGGGTCTCCACGAGGTCGGCGGCGGTGAAGTACCGCACTTTGTGCCCGGCGTGCACTGCGGCGATCCCCAGCCTGAAGCGCCCTGGGTTTCGTTCCGTGGTTACACGGTCGCGGGCGCGGTCGTCGTGGTGTGAGTGTAGGTCGCTTCGACGTTCGCCGGGGTGCGGTAGCCGAGAGCTTCGTGGAGCCGGGAGGTGTTCCACCAGTGGACCCAGCCCATCGTGGCGAGCTCAACCTCGCTGACTGACTCCCAGATCCGCTTGGAGTAGATCAACTCCGCCTTGTATAGGCCGTTCACTGTCTCGGCCAGCGCGTTATCGTAGCTATCGCCGACGGTACCTACTGAAGCCGTAACTCCCGCGGCGAGCAGAGCGTCCGAATAGGCGAGCGAAACGTATTGACTACCCCTGTCGGAATGGTGGATCAATCCGCTTTCGTTCCTGCTCACCCCGGTGGACTGCAGTGCATGCTCCAGTGCGAGCAATGGCAGAGACTCCGTGTGGAGCGTGGGCGCGACCGCCCAGCCGACAATTCTGCGACTGAAGACATCGGTAACGAATGCGACGTAGCAGAACCCGGAGAGCATCCGGACGTAGGTGATGTCGGCGACCCAAAGCTGCTGCGGTCGATCCGCGACGAACCGCCGTTCAACGAGGTCCGGGCGCTGGTCATCTCCGTCTGCGGAGCAGGTGGTGACGGGCTTTCGACCTCGGCGAACGCCCTGCAGGCCGGCGATCTTCATCAGCCTCGCGACCTGGTCGCGACCGACGTTCCATCCTGCGTGGCGCATTGCGTGCCACATCTTCCGGACCCCATAGACGCTGTAGTTCGCCTGATGAATCCGCTGCACCTCCTCCGCCAGCATCTCGTCCCGAACGCTGCGAGCGGAGGCCGGCCTGTTCTTGGCAGCGCGGTATCCGCGGGAGGTGATGAACCCACATTCTGTCGCACTGAGGATGCGGCAGATGGCCTCGACCCCGAACTTCTCGCGATGCATGTCGACGAACGCGATCATTTCGTCGTGGGGCGGTCGAGTTCCGCTGCGAAAAACGCTGAGGCGGCCTTCAGGATCTCGTTCGCACGTCGCGCCTCGGCGAGCTCCCGCCGGAGACGGCGATTCTCCTCCTCGAGCGGCTCTCCCGGTCCGACCGGCTCGGTGGCGCCGTAGCGATTGCACCAGATCCGCAGCGTCTCTGTGCCGACACCGAGCTGCGGCGCGACGGCACGGATCGATGCTGCGCGAGGGCCGCCCTCGCGGGCTTGGCGGTCGTAGACCATGCGCACGGCACGCTCACGCAGCTCTGGACTGAACTTCTTGGGCATACTCCGATTCTCCTTGCTGAGACTCGGAACGGAACCCAGGGCGCTTCAACGCACCCCACGTCGTCGCCCTCGTCCGAGCCGGCAAGACCTTCGAGAAAGGCAAACTCGTCGAATCCGACACCCCATCAACATCGCAAGAGGAGGCCGCCTGAAACAACCTCATCCACAGGTCTTGACAATATCTCCGATACGAAGGCGCCATTTGCACTGACAATTGAGACCGCGCTCCTCGTGGGAGTTATCACGCTGTCGGGCGAGGGGCGGGTGCTCCATGACCTTGGGGGCTGGGCCGTAGTCTGGTACGTCGTTGGCATCCTCCTCTTAGTAGCTAGCGTCCTATGTGCGGCCTGGGTTGTGCGTCCCCGGCTACGGGCCTCCAACCTCGAGGTTGAGGCGCCGGACAACTTTGTCTATTTCGGACACCTGCGGCACCTGACGCCCGAAGCCGTTCAGGATCGGCTCGAGGGCCCGACTCTTCTTCCGGTACTGTCGAAACAGCTCGTGGAGATGAGCAAGATAGCGTGGACAAAGCACCGGCTTGTGCAGTTGTCTATGAGTCTTTCTCCGATTGGCGTTATGGCACTTGGCATATGTGCGACATGCTGACTTGTGTGAGGCGATGCTCGGTCGTCAGAGCAGAGGGGTTGCCGCTGCATGGGCGCCGCAAGAGATCGATCTACGCCAAATGTTCGCCGAAAGTGACTTGGATGGCCGACCACATGGAGAATCAAAATTGACACGACTCATCGAGGCACGCATGTTCTGTCAGACTTCCGGGGGTAGCGCTGCTAATCTCCGCTGCATCTCGACAACCCTTCCCGCACTCCCGTCTCGATCCCGCTTCGCCGACTGAGTTCGCGGGATCGAGGCGGGGAAGCGGGAATGGCTACGACTCGCTAGCCTGCCAGCCCGTCACGCGTTCGATACGCAGCACCAACACCTTCTCGAACGGCTGACCGGTGTACTGCGGGTACCGCTCCTCAAGCAACTCCCCAAGTCGGCCGGCACGCTCAGCCGAATCGACCCGTCGCAACTCGGTCCGCACCCACCACAACTGCGCCCAGTCCACCGGGTCCCAATGGTCGACGAGGAGCGTCGCGCGCGGATCGGCCTCCAGATTGCGCTCGCGCTGTAGCCGCGTTGATTCCTTGGGCTTGACCCGGTCGACGGGAATCCCGACATGACCGTCGTCGACGGCGTACACCACCGGTACCGCGTCGACACCGCGACGAGGATGGACGGTCGCCAGAACACCATGGTCAGACGCCGCCAACCGCTCCCACGCCTGTGCATCCGGCAGCCTCATGACCCAGCCCCATCTAGCTTCATCGGCACTCCTCGGTCAACGCCGCGCGGCGCTGCTGAAAACGACACATATACCGGTCAGCTCGGTGATTATCACCGAGGTGACCGGATATGGGACAGATCTCCGCAGCAACTACCCGCGCTCTGGCAGCAACTCGCCCACACGCCCACGCACCTCGGCTTGGATCGCCGCCCGGATCGCTTGCACCGCGGGTTGCACCGACCTCTCCCGACGAGCAGACAGCGTGAAACCCAACCGCACCGCAACCTCGTCGCGCAGGATGCGGCGCAGCTCGGGGTGGCGGTCGGCGACGAAACAGGGCAGCAACCCGATCCCCCCGCCACAACGCACGGACTCCACCTGGGCGAAGACGCTCGTGGACATGACCCGCGGCGTGATACCGGGCAGGTGCTTGTCCAAATCGAGCTCACCGACGTGCAGTAGCGAATCGACGTACCAGACCAGCGTGTGCCGGTGCAGGTCGTCGACGGTCGTCGGCACACCCTCCTCCCGCAAGTAGCCGTCGGTCGCATACAGCCCGAGGAAGTAGTCGCTGAGCGGTTCACTCACGACCTGCCCGCTCGTCGGCGTCCCGACGGTGATCGCCGAATCAAACCCGGATTGGTGCAGGTTCGGCTCGCGCGTGGCGGTCAGCAGCTCGACGGTCAGATCGGGGTGCCGCCGGTGCAGCCCCGCCAACGCGGGCGCGACGAAGTAGGCGCCGAACGCATCGGGCGCGGTGACCCGCACGTTGCCGCGCAGCGTGCGCCCCTGATCACCCGCGACCGCCCCGGCAACCCGCTCGACGGCGTCCTCGATGGGCCCAGCCGTCTCCGCGACAGTCCGCCCGGCCTCGGTGAGCTCCCACCCGGCGGCGTTCTGCCGCACCAACTCGGTACCCAACGCGCGTTCCAAAGCGCGGATCCGCCGCGTCACCGTCGACGTATCGACGCCCAGATCCGACGCGGCCGAACGCCGGTTGCGCGAGCGTGCGACGGCCAGCAGGTAGCGCAAGTCGTCGGCGCGGATGGCGCGCGGATCGACCTGCGATCGACGACGATCAGACACCAATCCAGGATAGGCATGATCGCTCGCGCAAAGCCACAGCCCGGGGGCAATTCTGCACCACCCGGGGTGCGCCATTGCCCGTTGACCCATGTGACCCACGGCACCACGATGGACGAAGACCCCACACCGACGATCAGACCGAGGGCATGGCCGCCTTCATCGAGAAGCGCCCGCCGAACTTTACCCACCGCTGACGACCCACAGACCGCTGACGCGCAACAGAGGAGAACACCGTGAACCACCAGATCCCCCATTTCATCGACGGCAAGCGCGCCACCACCGTCGGAGATGCGAAGCCGTCGGGCCGCACCGCCGACGTCTTCGACCCCAGCACCGGGCAGGTGCAGGCCCAGGTCGTGCTCGCCTCAACCGACGAAGTGGCCGCCGCCGTCGACATCGCGTCGAAGGCGCAGAAGGAGTGGGCGGCGACCAACCCGCAGGCCCGGGCCCGCGTCATGATGCGCTTCGTCGACCTGGTCAACGAGAACATGGATGAGCTCGCCACCAAGCTGAGCCTCGAACACGGCAAGACTTTCCCCGACGCCAAGGGCGACGTCCAGCGCGGCATCGAGGTCATCGAGTTCTCCATCGGCATCCCGCACCTGCTCAAGGGCGAATTCACCGAGGGCGCCGGGAGCGGCATCGACGTGCATTCGGTGCGCCAGCCGCTCGGCGTCGTCGCGGGCATCACGCCGTTCAACTTCCCCGCGATGATCCCGCTGTGGAAGATCGGCCCGGCCATCGCCTGTGGCAACGCGTTCATCCTCAAGCCGTCCGAGCGCGACCCGTCGGTGCCGGTCATGCTGGCCGAGCTGTTCACGCAGGCGGGCCTGCCCGACGGTGTGTTGCAGGTCGTGCAGGGCGACAAGGAAGCCGTCGATGCGCTGCTCAACCACCCCGACGTGAAGGCGCTCGGCTTTGTCGGCAGCTCCGACATCGCCCAGTACATCTATGCGACGTCGGCGGCCAACGGGAAGCGTTCGCAGTGCTTCGGCGGCGCGAAGAACCACATGGTGATCCTTCCCGACGCCGACCTCGATCAAGCCGTCGACGCCCTCGTCGGCGCCGGCTACGGCAGCGCCGGTGAGCGCT
>DLKD01000071.1 GCA_002477755.1 Gordonia sp. UBA7599 | reverse complement strand
ACGGTGAACCCGGTCTTGAGCTTGCCCTTCTTGAACTTCGACCGGAAGTTCGGGCGGCCGAACGCGTCGTACTCCTTGATCTCGCCGGACGGATCGACGGGGATACCCTTCGGGTCGATCAGCCCGGCCGGAGACCAACCCAGCGCGGCCAGGTCGTCATCCGGCGCGGCGGGGATCATGGCGGCGATGTTGGTCACATCGGCCTTGAGCGCGATCCACACCTCGGCGTCGTCCGGGATCAGGGTCAGGTCGGCGTCGGCCGCATCGTTCAGGGTGATGGTCATCGTTCCCTCCTTCAAGGGCGCTTTTCGTTGCCCCGGGGGGCGCAAAAACCCACCCGGGGATTCGGGTGGGCTGATCAGGTGCGCGCCGGCGAACTGCGGCGCGGTGGGCTACTTCTTCGGACGAAATTCGAGACCCGCGGCAGCGGCGGCCCGGGTCAGCACGCCGTCCTTGGCCTGCTGGTCGGCGGGCACCCGCACCGAAGCGGCAGCACGGTCGGTGGCGTACGTCTCGACCTCGGCGTCGGGTCCGGCCTGGGCAGCGATATGCTTCGCGAGTTCGTTGATCTGGTCGGCGACCATCTCGCGGAGCACTTCCGCGCCGCCCTTGCGGTCGAGCTTGAAACCGGGATCGGCCATCAGACCGTCACCATGCGGGCGACCATCGTCACCAGCACCGACGCCAAGAAGGCCCCGGTGTTCGCGTCCCGGCCGTCGAGGACCACACCCATGTCGGGGGAGACGTGCTCCACGCCGGCCGGCCGAGGCCGGTCCCCGGCGAGCCGCGCCGCAGCCAGCGTGACGACCTCCCGCGCCGCGTCGCGAGCCTCGGCCCACGCCGTCAGCCGGATCGTGTGCCGGGACTTCACCGGCCACCGCGCCGGCCCGCCATCGTCGGCGACGACCAGCAGCGGCCCGTCGTAGACGGTCCAGTCCTCCGGCACGCTCTTGCGCACCTCGGCAGTAACCCGGACGGCCAGCCAGTCGACGGTGGCCGGGATGATGTCAGCCTGTGCCCGGTTCATCAGCCCGCACCCCGCCGGCACGTCAACTGGTATCCGGACAGCTCCGGATCCTCATCGTTGACGTATGCCTCCACGTCGCCGGCGATGCGGTACCAGCGGCCCCGGATCTGCAGCTCACAGGAATGGTCAATGCCGGCAGTGATCGGCATCGTCACGGTGACCATGCCGGTGCCGGCGGTGCGGTCCGCGCCGATGGCTTCCGCGCCACCGGCCGGGTTGACCAGGCATCCGTCGACCGGAACCGGCAGCGACGGCCAGCCGCCGGCACCGTTGTCACCGCGTCGGCGTACCTGCACGGTCTCGGTGCCGAGCATCAGTAGTCACCCACCGGGAAGTTCCACCGCGGCGCCGGGTTGATCGGCAGGCCGAGGAGTTGGCGCTGCCAGTCGGTCAGCGCCAACGAGCCGCCCGGGGAGGCGAGGGTGCCGGATTTGGTGCGCGGCCCTTCGGTGCGCCCGTACTGGGTGTGGCCGGGCCACATACCTGTGGACAGTGCGGTCTTGACGATCTCGATGCTGACGGTCCGGGCGACGCCGAGGCGATCGTCCGGGACATCGTCGAGGCCGGCGCGTTCCCGGAACTCGGTGCGAATGAGCGAGGCGACCGTATCGAAATGCGATGCGGCCGCCTCGCTCTCGGCAGCGGTGAGCGTGCGCCACTGTGCGGCCAGTTGGGCCGGGGTCGCGAACGCTTCCGCCACCGGGGTTACTCGCTCGCGTACTCGGCGATGAGCTCGGCCTTCGTCATCGACTCGGCCAGCTCACGGTCGACACCGCGGGACACGGCGTAGTCGACCCACGCCGCGTGCGACCCCGCCTTCGGCGGCCGCGGCGTCGCGCCGTGCGGCTCCGGGGCCACCGGATGCCCACCGGCCTCGTGCTCGGCCGGGTGCGCGGTGTCACCGAGCGGGGCCAGCGCGCCGGCCTCCAGGAGCCGCTGCTCCTCCGAACCGGTCACCTCGATGGTGTCGCCCTGCCGGTACCGCCGCCAGTTCAGCGGCTCACCACGTTCGTCCCGGTCGGTCACCTCCACAAACAGGAGGGCAGCGAGCCGGTACTCGGTCACGGCGTCACCAGCCCGGTCAGCCAGATCGCGGCCTTCGGCTGGTCCAGGCCCATGACCCGCTTATGCGTGGCGTCCGAACGCCACGTCTCACGCGGGCCACCGTTGGGGCCGTTACCCTCCGGGTACAGGGCGGTGAACTGCAGCGGCCGGGTGTCGGAGTAGAACCCGACGGTGCCGCGTTCCAGGATCAGCGCCTTGTTGACCGGGAAGGTCCGGGACTGGATCACAGACAGGCCGAGCAGGCTGCCCGGGATGGCGCCGGTGTACGCGATGGACTCGTTGGCGACGTTGCCGTTGTAGACCTTGAGGATCTGCTCGTTATCCATCAGGGTCGCCAGCAGCGCGGGGTGCACGACGAGGGTGTCCGGCTGGAAGCCGTAGTACTCGTCAGCAGTCGCCTCGGCTGGCGCGGCGGTGGTGACCTGTTCGATCGCCCGCACGATGTCGGTGCGCGGCTTGCCGCCGACGGCGTCCCAAGCGGTCGACACCGGCAAAGTCGGCACGGCGGCCGACTGCAGCAGGGTCTTCGCCATCCGGTCGTTGGCCCGGATGAAGGTGTTCCGCAGGCCGGTCATCTGCTTGTTGACCGCGTCGATGTCGTTCTCGTCGATCATCTCCTTGGACACCCGGATGCCGAGTGCCTTCTTCACGGCGTACGCCGTGCGGGGGATGCCGAGCTGCCCGGAGCTGACCGGGATCTCGCCGAACTCGGCGACATCCTGCACATCCTGGTCCAGGAACGTCGGATCGCCCTCGCGGTAGGCGATCACGCCGGACGGGTTCGCCCCGGCGTTGCGCAGCAGAGCCTCGCTGATGAACTGATTCTCCATCAGCTCCTTCAGCTTGGTCGGGACGAACAGTGGCTGCTTGACGAGGTCGGAGACGGTGAACCGGTTGCCGTCCGAGACGCTCACGATGCTGGTGCCCATGAGTGGTTTCCTTTCGTGGTCGTGCGGATCAGGCGATCCGGATCAGGCCGGTCGCATTGGCCGCGACTCCGGCGGGTTCGGTGCAGACGCCGACGATGGTGCGGGCGTCCGGGGTCGCGCCGGCAGGGCCGACGGTGCCCGCCGCGGTGGCGACGAGCTTGTCCCCGAAATTCGCGGCAGCGGAGTACTTCACCCGCACCTCGGTGCCGCCGTAGGCGACGGCGACGGTGGTGGGGATCGGCACCGCGGCCACGACCGTGCGGCCGAGCGCATCGGTGGTGTTGGCCGGCGGGAACTGCTCGGGTGCGAGCGCGTCGGTCAGCGCCACACCGAGCACCTTCGTCGAGGCGGCCGCGGCGACGCCGATCCGGCCACCGGCGCGGGCCTCGACGAGCAGGCCGCCGAGGATCGTCTCGCCGGAGGCGGGGGTGAAAGTCTTCGGGCCACCCTGGGTGACCTGCGAGATACCTGCCATGTCAGATGCTCCAGTTCTTGTAGGCCGCGTTGGTGCGGACGTCTTCGGGGTTGTCGGCGACATCGACCGAGTGGCCGAGCTCTCCGACGGGGAACGCCGCCGACGCGGCGAGGGTGTCGAGGATCGACTTGGTGCCGTCGGGGTCCTTACGGGCCGCCGTCTTGTACGCGGCGACGCTGGTCCGCGCGATCTTCCCGGCCTTGAACGCCGCGTCGACCATCTCGTCGGCGGCCCGCTCACGGTCGGCCTTCTCACGCTCACGCGCCGAGGCGATGAACGTCTGCAGGTCGTCCCAGGCGGCAGCGTCGATGGTCACCGTCGCGGTGCCCACGGAAGCGGCGACCTTCTTGGGGTCGTCGGTCTGGTCGTCAGCCGCCGCGGAATCACCGCCGGCCGAGGCGTCTTCGGTTGCCTCATCGGCACCGCCGTCGGCAGCGTCTTCCCCGGCGTCGGCCTGGGCCTTCTTCACCAGCGCTTCCAGCGCTGCGGCGAAGGTGGCGTCGTCGGCCTGGTCGGTGAGACCGAGAACGTCGCGCAGCGCGGCCTTCTGGTCATCGGTGAGCCCGCCGGAGTTGTTCGCGGGCGTGGTATCCGCAGCCATGGCGGACACCTCCTTTCCTGGTCGCCCCGCGTGGATTTCACGCTGGGACTCGGCCCGCGAAGCGAACCGGAGCTTGGAAGCCGCGACCTGCGCGCCGCCCTCAGCAGCGGGGTCAGCGGCAGGGGTCACGTCGTCGTAGCGAACGACGACCGGCACCGTCTCGCCGAACGTGATCGCGTCGGCGCCGTCCTTCGCCGGGTCGATGACCACCGCGACGCGGGCGCGGGTGCCGTCGGAGTCGTCGACGACGATCAGCTGCAGCGGGGCCAGCTGGATCTCCTCGATCCACAGATCCCATCCAGCGGTGTCGTAGTAGGCGCGGCGAATGTCTTCCACCGTGGCGGTGGCGGCGATGGTCTTCGGCATGGTGTCTCCCTTCGCGGCCGCGACGGCGGGCGCGTAATCGGTGGTGGTCCACAGCTCGGCGATGTCGTCGAGGTTCGACAGCGACCCGATCGCCGGTTCGGTAACCCCAAGCAGCGCAAGGCCGGTGATCACGAACGGATGCGTGTGCCCCACGCTGCAGCGGTAGTTCCATTGGCCCTCGATGGACCGCGACGGATAGGCGCTCGCGAGGATCGGGCCGAGCCAGCCCGGCATCCCCGTCAGATCCCCGACCAGCGAACAGTCGTTGACCACCGCCAAGTTGGTGACCCGGCCGATCGCCGGCTGCCCGTCGAACCGCGGGTCGGTGTGCCCGAGCTTGATGACCGGTTCCCGCACCGCCGGGCAGCCCATCGCCGCAACAGCGGCCACGAGGTCATCACGGGTGATCGTCGAGACCCCCGTCGACGCCGACCACTGCCCCGTGCGGGCCAGCTCCACACCCGCGACTCGAGAAAGCGTTGGCGCGGTCACCACAGGTGCCCCTGCCCGGCGGCCACCGGCACGCGGCGCCGCGATGCGGCGATCTCACCGGTCGGCCCGACGCTGGTGTGCTCGCTCAGCGGCACCGCGATCGCCGTCGACGGCAACCCGAGACGCTGACGCACCGACTGCTCGATCGCCTGGTCCGGCGTCAGCAGCCCGGCCTGCACCAGCAGCTGCAGCGCGGCGGCGGTGGCGTCCTGATGCGACCCGATCGGATCGAAAATCAGGCGCGGTGACGGCTCATCGGGGCCCCAGTTCACGTCGACCAGGTCCTCGATGACGTGCGCGGTGAAGATGTCGCGGATCTGCTCGGCGTGGGTCTGCACCGCCTGCACGAACATGTCCGCCTGGACGCTGGCCAGCGCGTAGGAGCCGCCCTTGGACAGGTTCAGGAAGTGCGCCAGACCGGCCAGGCCGATCATCTCGTCGTGATACTCGATCGCCCGCGAGATATCGGGCATGTTGCCCTGGACGCCAAGCAGTTTCATGTCGGCACCGTTGGGCAGGGCACCGCCAGCGTTCTCGCCGGCACGTGCGCCCTGGGCCATCTGCGCCAGCTTCTCGATGTCGGCGTCCGTCGACCCGGGTGCGCCGATGCCGATCGGCAGGCCCATGCCGTTGCGGCGGATCGTCGTCGCCTGAATGCGCAGCAGCTCGTCCTTGAGCAGCCAGTGCTTGTAGCTGGGGCGCAGCAGGGACCGGCC
>DLKD01000148.1 GCA_002477755.1 Gordonia sp. UBA7599 | reverse complement strand
GCGCTGGAACAGCATCTCGCCGCAGCTCGGGCATTTGGTCCACAGATTGTCGGGCGTCTCCTTGACGCCGAGCATCGACTTGATCCGGGGACGGACGAAATTGGTGATCCAGTTCATAGGCGTCTTCCCTTAGCGGCGCGCGGCGCGGACCCCGGCGCCGATGCCGGCGACCGCGACGACGCGCGTGGCCCGCGCGAGGTTTCGCTCGTCGTACTCGTACAAGGTCGCGTAATCCTCCAACCGGGCGACCTTGTCAGCGGCTCGCTCGAAGCTGGGGATCTTGTGAGAATGCTCGGCGCAATAGCTGGGCAGCCGGATCGATCCGCTGCCACGCACCGCCATGTAGGCGCAGCCCGGCGCCACACAGGGGATCGTGGGTGTACCGCATGTCTCGCAGATGTAGGTCGGGAGTTTCAGCCCTTCCTGTTCGACCTTGACATGGTCGGAGTAGGTGAAGCACCCCGAGCACCAGTCGCTGAGGACCTCGTCACCCAACGAGTCGAGCAGGGGCGCGATGTTCTCGACCACTTCTTTGTGGACCTCTGCCTGCTTGCGATGGCTCTTCTGCTCCTCGGGGGTCGGAGCGAGACGGCCGAACTCCTTGTGCAGGGTAAAAGCCCAGGCATTCTCGACGAGGGCTAGGTTCCCCGTCATGCTGCTGTCGCCGTCGACGACTTTCGGCTGGATGTCGTTCGTCGACCCAGAGACAGTGAGGCGGTATCCCAGAGGGGACCGCACCTCGCAGGACGGGCCACCCCGGACCGCCGAGGAGAATTTCAGTGTCGCGCCTTGTGCCATGTGCTCGCCTTGTACTCGGGACCGCTACTCGCCGGTCGGAACATCTTGGGGTGAACAATAAGTTGTTTGTCTGACAACTGCCATTGCCTCGGCGATTACCCGGCTTCCACTCCGGACACGCCGGCGACGACCGGACGTGGGTCCCGCGGCCCTCGGGACACATGTCGCAGTGCCTCAAGGACTTTCGACTCATGCCGTCGTGGCCGGGCCACGGCAGGCTCGTTGTTATGACTGCGACAGATGTGATTTCACTGACGGAGAAGATGGACGGCAGCGACCTGCTGCGCGAGCTGGAGCCGCTGGCCGCCCGCGAGGTGGACCGCCATATGAAGGTGGCCGTTGACTGGATGCCCCACGACTACGTGCCGTGGGACTCCGGTCGCAACTTCGCCTTCCTCGGCGGCGAAGACTGGGACCCGACCCAGTCGGAGCTCTCCGAGACGGCCAAGGCCGCGATGATCACCAACCTGCTCACCGAGGACAACCTGCCGTCGTATCACCGCGTGATCGCGGAGAACTTCTCCCTCGACGACGCCTGGGGCTTCTGGGTGGGCCGGTGGACGGCCGAGGAGGCACGGCATTCGATCGTGATGCGCGACTACCTCGTCGTCACCCGCGGCGTCGACCCGGTGGAGCTGGAGAACACGCGCATGCTCCACATGACGCACGGCTACGACCCGCTCGACCATGCCCGCGAGGTGCACAAGCTGGAGCCCACGCTGCACCAGAACAGCGCCTTCGAGATGATCCTCTCGGTGGCTTACGTCAGCTTCCAGGAACTCGCGACGCGGGTCAGCCACCGCAACACCGGCAAGGCGTGCGGTGATCCGATCGCCGACCGCATGCTGCAGCGCGTGGCCGCCGACGAGCACCTGCACATGACCTTTTACCGCAACATCGTGTCCGCGGCCCTCGATGTCGTGCCCGACCTGGCGATGGCCGCGATCTACTCGATCGTGTCCAACTTCGCGATGCCTGGCGCGACCATGCCGAACTTCCGCCGCAACGCGGTGCTGATCGCCAAGGACGGCATCTACGACCTGCCGCAGCACCGCACCGACGTCCTGGCGCCGGTCCTGCGCAAGTGGCGGATCTTCGAGCGCGACGACTTCGGCCCCGTCGGCCAGTACTACCGCGAGGAGCTGGCCCGGTTCCTCAACGACCTCGACGCCAAGGTCGACAAGTTCGAGGCCTCCCGCGCGCGTGCACTCGAACGCATGCAGGACAAGGCCGACCGCGACCGCGCAGCCAAGCTCGGGGTCTGAGGCTGGGCGCCAGACTTATCGACACTTGGGTGGCCGGTAGGCTGTGCAGCTATGGCTGGCGACGAAACAAGCGCGGATTCCGTTCAACCGCGGGGCGGGCACTACTTGGCCGGCCTGCGGTTGGACGGGCGCAAGGTCGTCGTCGTGGGCGGCGGCCCGGTAGCCCAACGGCGGCTGCCCAACCTGCTCGCCGCGAACGCGAAGGTCGTCGTCGTCGCCGTCGATCCGACGCCGGCAGTCGAGGCCAACCCGCTCGTGGAAATTGTGCGGCGCCCGTACGCCGACGGTGACCTCGACGGTGCCTGGTATGCCATCGCCTGCACCGACGACCCCGACGTGAATGCGGCCGTCGTCGAGGAAGCGACGCGGCGCCGAGTCTTCTGCGTCCGAGCCGACGACGCCCGGCTCGGTACCGCGGTCACCCCGGCGAGCGGACGGTCAGGAACGTTGACCGTCGGTGTGCTGGGATCGGGCGATCATCGGCGCTCGGCGCGCGTACGCGACCGCTTGATGGCGGTTCTCGACGAGACGACCGGCGTCGACCCGTTGCCCGCCGAGCCGCACGCGCCGGGTGTCGCACTCGTCGGCGGTGGCCCCGGTGATGCTGACCTGATCACCGTGCGCGGCCGTGCTCTGCTCGCACGCGCCGACGTCGTCGTCGCCGATCGCCTGGCTCCGGCCGAGCTTTTGGCCGGTCTCGGGCCCGACGTCGAGGTGATCGACGCGGCCAAGGTGCCCTATGGGCGCGCCATGCGTCAAGAAGTCATCAACGACGTCCTCGTCGACCGGGCCAAGGCAGGCAAGTTCGTGGTCCGCCTCAAGGGTGGGGATCCCTATGTGTACGGCCGCGGCTTCGAGGAGCTGCAGGCATGCGTGGAAGCCGGCGTGCCGGTGACGGTCGTGCCGGGGGTGACCAGCGCGATCTCCGCGCCCGCCCTAGCCGGGATCCCGGTGACCCACCGCGGGGTCACGCACGAGGTCGTCATCGTCTCCGGGCACGTCGCGCCCGACCATCCCGACTCGCTCACCGATTGGTCGGCGCTGGCCCGGCTGCGCGGGACGATCGTGCTGATGATGGGCGTCGAACGGCTCGACGCCTTCGCCACTGTTCTCCTGGCGGGCGGACGGGATCCGCAGACCCCGGTCGCGATGATCGAGAACGCATCATTGTCGACGCAGCGTCTTCTGCGCGCCGATCTGGCGACAGCCGCGGCGGTCGCCGACAAAGAGGGGCTGACCCCGCCGGCTATAGTCGTGATCGGCGATGTGGCCGGTTTCACCGAAGGTTCCGCGGAATTGGCTTGACGCGACCGCGGCGCGGTACCTTCGTTTCACTATGAATTCACCTGCCGGTCCGATGGCGTATTCGGCCACTCCCGACGGCGGCCCCGATGGCACCTACAGCAAGGTGTTCGGCCCGCAGATCCTCGTCATCAGCGGAATGCAGCTGCTGATGGTGCTGGACGGGACGGTCGCCGCGCTCGCCCTCCCGCGCATCTCCAAGTCGATGCACCTGGACACCGCCACCGGGAACTGGATCATCACGGCTTACGTGTTGGCCTTCGGTGGCCTGATGCTGCTGGGCGGCCGCCTCGGTGACACCTACGGGCGCAAGAAGGTGTTCATCCTCGGCGTCCTGGCGTTCACCGTCTCCTCGCTGCTGTGCGGCCTCGCGCTGAACCCGGAGATGCTGATCGCTTTCCGCGCGCTGCAGGGTGCGTCGGCGGCGATCGCCGCCCCCACGGCCATGGCGCTGGTCGCGACGACCTTCGCGCCCGGCCAGGACCGCAGCCGCGCGTTCGCCATCTACGCCGCGATGACCGGCATCGGTTCGGTGGCCGGGCTGATCCTCGGCGGCGTGCTGACCGAGGTCGGCTGGCGGTTGGTGTTCCTGATCAACGTCCCGATCGGTTTCGCGGTTGCGGTCGGTGCGTGGGCGTTCCTGAAGGAGTCCCAGGGCGCCCGGCTGCGCCTAGACGTCCCTGGTGCACTCCTGGCGACGCTGGGCTGCACGCTGATCGTGTTCGGCGTCAACGCCGGTCCGGGCAGCGGGTGGGCCAGTCCGCTGGTCATCGGCACGTTGATCGGCGGCATCGCCGTCCTGATCGCGTTCGTGCTGATCGAGCGCAACGCCGATCACCCGATCCTGCCGTTCTCGATCTTCGACAACTCCAGCCGGGTCGCCGCGCTCATCGCGATCCTGTTCGCCAGCGCCATCATGATGTGCATGGCGGTGTTCATCTCGCTGTACCTGCAGTGGATCCTCGTCTACCAGCCGTGGCAGAGCGGCCTGGCCGTCGTCCCGTTCGCCTTCGGGTTCGGCATCGCCGCCGCGATCGCGTCCAACCTTTCGCTGCGCATGCAGCCGCGCTGGCTGGTCATTCTCGGTGGGGCGATCATCTTCCTCGGCTGCCTCTACGCCAGCTCGATGGCCAACTCCGATCCCGCGTACTTCCCGAAGATCTTCGTGCCCGTCCTGGTGATCGGATTCGGAGTTGGGTTGGCTGTCGTACCGCTGACATTGGCGGTGGTGGCCGGTGTCGGAGCGACGGAGATCGGGCCGCTGACCGCTGTCGCGCAGGTCGCCCAGCAGCTCGGTGGAGCCGTCGGCCTCGTCGCCGTCGGCGCATTCGCCACGTCGCGCACGTTGTCGATGGGCGGCGTCGCCGAGCCCGCGAAGAACATCACTCCCGGCCAGATCGACGCACTGGCCAGCGGCTACGGCCTCGCGTTCGCCGCCTGTGCGGGGATTGCGATCCTCGCTGGCGTCGTCGTGCTGTTCATGCGCTTCACCCCGGAAGAAGTCGCCGAGGGCCAGGCGGCCACCGAGGAAGAGCACTCGGGCACCGGTCCGATGAACCTGCAGGGCCCGGCGGGCTCCTGACTCCGTGCCCGCGTACCTCAGGTGAGCACGACGACGGTGCTGCGATCGGCGATCTCCACCCGTTGACCAGCGTCCGCGAGCACCCCGGCGACACTGTTGACATCGCCGACGCGGCGGCGGGTGCGCACCAGATCGCGCGCGACCAAGCCCTTGTAGTGCTTGTTGAAGTGGCTGACCACCGACCGTGAACCGTCGGGCTTCTCGGTCATCACGGTCACCGTCACCGCGCCCGGCACCTTCCCGAGGTTCTGATACACGCCCGACCGAAGATCGACGATGAAGTCGTCGATCCCGGCGAACACCTCGTGAAGCACCGGCTTCCAGGTGGTTGCCAGCGTCGGCTCGCCGGGAAGTTTGGACCCCCCCGAGAGCCGATAGGCGGGGATCTCGTCGCCCGCCCCGAGCACCCCGAACAGCGCCGATCCGATCAGCAGCCTCTCGAGCGCCTTGGCGCGCACCGCCCGCGTCATCCCGCGATAGTCGAGGGCGTCGTAGAGCACGCCGGTGTAGCGCTCGATCGCCGGACGCGTCGGGGCCTGCCACAGTTCGGCGTTGCGGTCGACCTCGGCAATCGCCGTCGCACCCAGGCCCAGGGCGGCGCGACTGGCGTCCAGGTCCGTGGACAGTTCTACGAGCGCGTCGACGAGATGGCGGCGCGTCGGGTTCGCCGACGGGAAGGACAGCGACTCCAGGCGCAGCGGGGCGCCGGCACCGCCGTCGGATTTGGTCTCCGAAGGGGGAAGGATCACGAGCACCCCAGCACCCTAGCGGGCGGCGCACCTCATTAAGCTGGGGCCTTGTGATCACCCGAATGTCGACGCTGTTCCTGCGCACCCTTCGAGACGACCCCGCCGACGCGGAGGTGCCGTCGCACAAACTGCTGGTGCGGGCCGGCTACATCCGGCGCGCTGCACCGGGCGTGTACGAGTGGCTGCCCCTGGGCCTGCGGGTGCTGCGCGCGATCGAGAACGTCGTGCGCGAGGAGATGAACGCGATCGGCGGGCAGGAGATCCTGCTGCCGGCGCTGCTGCCGCGCGAGCCCTACGAGACGACCGGCCGGTGGGACGAGTACGGCCAGGCGCTGTTCCGGCTGCAGGACCGCAAGGGTACCGACATGCTCCTGGGCCCCACGCACGAGGAACTGTTCACCCTGCTGGTGAAGGGGGAGTACTCGTCCTACAAGGACCTGCCGCTCACGCTGTACCAGATTCAGACCAAGTACCGCGACGAGGAGCGCCCCCGCGCCGGCATCCTGCGCGGGCGCGAGTTCGTGATGAAGGACTCGTACTCGTTCGACACCTCCGACGCGGGCTTGGAGGAGTCCTACCGGGCACATCGCGCCGCCTATCAGAAGATTTTCGGACGCCTGGGTATCGACTACGTCATCGTCGCCGCGACGTCCGGGGCGATGGGCGGGAGTGCCTCGGAGGAGTTCCTGGGGACCAGCGAGGTCGGTGAGGACACGTTCGTGCAGTGCCTCGAGTCCGGCTACGCCGCGAACGTCGAGGCCGTGGTGACCCCGCCGGGTGACGAGCGCAGCATCGAGGGCCTGCCGGCGGCGGTCGCGCACGACACCGGCGACACCCCGACCATCGCGACACTGGTCGACTGGGCCAATGGTGCACTCGACCGCGAGGTGACCGCGGCCGACACCCTCAAGAACGTGCTGGTGAAGATCCGCCGTCCCGGTGGCGAGTGGGAAATCACCGGGATCGGCGTGCCGGGTGACCGTGAGGTCGACTTCAAGCGCCTCGAGGCGTCGGTCGAGCCCGCCCAGGTGGAGCTGTTGACGGATGAGGACTTCGCCGCCAATCCGGCGCTGGTCCGCGGTTACATCGGCCCGAACGGCGTCAAGGCCGCCGGCGGCACCTACCTGGTGGACCCGCGCGTGGTCACCGGCACCGCGTGGATCACCGGCGCCGATGAGCCCGGCAAGCACGTGGTGGACCTCGTCGTCGGCCGCGACTTCACCCCGGACGGCACGATCGAGGCGGCCGAGGTCCGCGAGGGCGACCTTGCTCCGGACGGCGCCGGTGTCCTCGTCGCGGCCAAGGGCATCGAGATCGGTCACATCTTCCAGCTCGGGCGCAAGTACACCGATGCCTTTGAGCTCGACGTACTCGGCGAGGACGGCAAGCCGGTTCGTGTGACGATGGGCTCCTACGGTGTCGGTGTGTCGCGTCTGGTCGCGGTGATCGCCGAGCAGCGCCACGACGACAAGGGCCTGTGCTGGCCGCGTGAGGTCGCACCGTTCGACGTGCACGTCGTGATCGCCAACAAGGACGAGGCGGCGATCGCCGGGGCCCAAGATCTGGTAGCGCAGCTCGACGCCGCGGGCGTCGAGGTCCTCTTCGACGACCGCAAGGCGTCCCCGGGCGTGAAGTTCAAGGATGCCGAACTACTCGGCATGCCGACGGTGGTCGTCGTCGGGCGCGGATTCGCCGACGGCAAGGTCGAGGTCCGCGACCGTTCGACCGGTACGGCCGACGAGGTGCCGGTCGCCGGTGCCGTCGAGGCCATCCTGGCCGCTGTGCGCGGCTGAGTTACTTGGCCCGGGCGTCGCCCGGCAGCACGACGGCGGTCGGCGTGATGTCGGCGACGCCACGCCAGTAGACCGCGCGGATCGCCGACCCGGTCAGGCCGTCGACCCCGAGTTGGCGCTGCCCGTTGGTCTCGGCCTGTTCGACCAGCGCACGATGGGCCGACGAGGTGTCGTCCTCGGCGGCCACCGCCGCATGGGCGGCGGAGCGGACGTCGGTCACCGCTTGCGGCAGCCGGTACCCGGCGGCCGGTGCCGGGGCCTGACCGCCGGCTTTGACCAGTGCCGCGGCGAGAGCACTGCGCTGGACTCGGTGGGCGGCGATGTCGGCCGCGACCCGCCCGCGCACGTCGTTGCGGGTGAAGGCGGTCATCACTCCGTAGGTGAAGATCGCCGAATCTTCTGCGCGGATCGCTGCGCGCAACGCGTCGACGACGGTCATGACAGCAGTCCCGTCAGGCTGGCGACCGACGCCGAGATCGAGGCGGT
>DLKD01000149.1 GCA_002477755.1 Gordonia sp. UBA7599 | reverse complement strand
TCGGGGGCGATGACGGTGGCCGAGGTGTCGGCGACCGGGCTGCCCGCGGTGTATGTGCCATTGCCGCACGGCAACGGCGAACAGGAGCTCAACGCGCTGCCCGTCGTGCAGGCCGGCGGTGGGTTGCTGGTGCCCGACGACGAGATGAGCCCGGACTGGGTGGCCCGTGAGGTCCCGGCCCTGTTGGGCGACCCTGCGCGGCTGGCGCAAATGGCCGCCAATGCGGCGGTCGGCGGGCACCGCGATGCGGCGACCCGCGTGGCTTGCGCGGCGTTGGAACTCGCGGAGGGTCACCGCGGTGGCCGATAGCGAGAAGAGAGGATCGGACCAACCGATGGGACAGAACGAGTCGGCGGAGCTGCCGGCCCACCTGCAGCGTGTCCACATGGTGGGGATCGGCGGTGCGGGAATGTCGGGGCTGGCGCGCATCCTGCTCGCGCGCGGCGGCGCCGTGTCGGGATCCGATGCGAAGGACGGCCGCGCGGTACTGGCCCTGCGGACGCGGGGAGCGGTGGTGACCATCGGCCACGACCCGTCGGCGCTCGATTCGCTGCCGGACGGACCCACCGTCGTCGTGTCGACTCGGGCGGCGATCCCGGACTCGAACCCAGAGCTCGTCGAGGCCCGCGAACGGGGGATCGAGGTGGTGATGCGCCCGGCGGTGCTCGCCACCCTCATGTCGGGTTACCGCACTCTGCTGGTCGCGGGCACCCACGGCAAGACGTCGACGACCTCGATGGCCGTGGCCGCTCTTCAGCACAGCGGGGCCGACCCGTCCTTCGCGGTCGGCGGCGAACTCAACGAGTCGGGCACCAACGCCCACCACGGCAGCGGCACCGTCTTCGTCGCCGAGGCCGACGAGAGCGACGGGTCACTGCTGGAATATCCCGCGTCGGTCGTCGTCATCACTAACATCGAGGCCGACCACCTCGACTTCTTCGGCAGCGAGGCGGCCTACGTCGAAGTATTCGACAAGTTCGTCGGCGGCGTGGAATCCGGCGGCGTCGTCGTGGCCTGCGTCGACGACCCCGGGGTGCGGGCCATGCTGGAGCGCACCGAGGAGGCACTGACTGCCAACGACGTGTCGGTGTGGGGCTACGGCCACCATGTGGGCGGCGGGGCACAGCGCCCGGACCATGTCGTCGCGGAGCTGATGGAGTTCACGACGGGTCCCGACGGCGGTATCAGCCGTGTCCGCCTCTATCCGCCGCTGGTCGATGAGGTCTCCGAATTGCGGCTGGTCACGCCGATGCCCGGGGTCCACATGGCGTTGAATGCATTGGCCGCAGTCCTGGCCGGTCACGCAGTGCTGGGGCAGTCGGTGCCGTTGGCGCAGATCGCGGAGGGGATCGCGGAGTTTTCCGGTGTCCGTCGCCGCTTCGAATACCGGGGGAGCGCGGACGGCGTCCGCGTCTACGACGACTACGCCCATCACCCGACGGAGGTCCGCGCAGTACTGTCCGCAGCACGGGCGACGGCGGGCGACGGCCGGGTCGTCGCAGTGTTCCAGCCGCACCTGTACTCGCGCACGCAGGAGTTCGCCCGCGAGTTCGCGACGGCGTTGCGCCTAGCCGACGAGGTCATTGTCGCCGACGTATACGGAGCGCGCGAGGAGCCGCTGCCCGGCGTCAACGGCGGGCTGATCGCCGCGCACATGCGCGGCCGGGGTCGCTTCGTCCCCGATCTGTCCGAGCTGGTGCCCGCGGTGCTCGACGTCGTGGCGCCGGGAGACATCGTGTTGACCCTGGGTGCCGGCGACATCACGATGCAGGGCCCGGAGATCCTGGCGGCACTGGGGGAGCGGGAGTGAGTCGTGCCCGTCGTTGGGTGACGGCCGTCGCAATCGCCGTGCTGGTCGGCGGGTTGGCCGCGGTGGCCTACTTCAGTCCGCTGATGTCGGTGCGCACGGTGTCGGTGCAGGGGTTGGATTCCCCGTCGTCGGTGCTCTCGCAAGATCAGGTGTTGAAGGCCGCACAAGTGCCCAAGGGGCGACCGCTCTTGCAGGTCAACACCTCTCGCGCCGCTTCCCGCGTCGCCGCGATCCCCGCCGTTGAGACTGCCCGGGTACGTCGGCAGTATCCGTCGACGATCGAGGTGATCGTCGTCGAGCGGATGCCGGTCGTGCGGGTGGAGACCGACCGTGCGATACACATCCTCGACCGGCTCGGGGTGCCGTATCGGCACTACGACCGCGGCACGAAGTTGCCGCCAGACCTGGCCAAGTTGCCGGTGCTGGTCACGCCCAACCCGGGTCCGACCGATCCGTCGACGACGACGGCGGTCCGCATCGTGGGGCAGCTCCCGCCGGATCTGCGCGGCTCGGTGGCCTCGATTCAGGCATCGTCGCCGGTGGACGTCCGGTTCGTACTGCGCAACGGCAGCACCGTCGTGTGGGGTGATGAGACGCGCGGCGAGGACAAGGCGGTCGCGTGGCGGGCCATCACGACCCGCAAGGGGAGCTATTACAACGTGTCGAGCCCCGACTTCCCGTCGTACCGGTAGCCACTCGATCACAACTTTGGCGACACGCCGCGGCGATGCTGGCCCCACCAGTCCCCAGTGCCTAGCGTTGCGCGTGGAAGTTCACTACTTGACATAACTCTAAATCTATGGTTTAGGTTGAGGGTTTTTTGGAGGAGGACGCAATGACGTCACCGCACAACTACCTGGCCGTGATCAAAGTCGTCGGCATTGGCGGTGGTGGCGTCAATGCCGTCAACCGGATGATCGAACAGGGCCTCAAGGGCGTCGAGTTCATCGCGATCAACACCGATGCACAGGCGCTGCTCATGAGCGACGCCGACGTGAAGCTCGACGTCGGGCGCGATTCGACGCGCGGTCTGGGCGCCGGTGCCGACCCGGAGGTCGGCCGACGCGCCACCGAGGACAACCGCGACGACATCGAGGAGCTCCTCAAGGGCGCCGATATGGTCTTCGTCACCGCCGGCGAGGGCGGCGGCACGGGCACCGGCGGGGCACCCGTCGTGGCGTCGATCGCCAAGAAGCTCGGCGCGCTGACCGTCGGTGTCGTCACCCGCCCGTTCGACTTCGAGGGCAAGCGGCGCAGCGGCCAGGCCGAGACCGGCATCAACCAGCTGCGCGAGTCCTGCGACACGTTGATCGTCATCCCCAATCAGCGACTCCTGCAGCTCGGCGACCCCAACGTCAGCCTGATGGACGCTTTCCGCAGCGCCGACGAGGTCCTCCTCAACGGCGTGCAGGGCATCACCGACCTCATCACCACGCCGGGGCTTATCAATGTCGACTTCGCCGACGTGAAGGGTGTGATGAGCAACGCCGGCAGTGCCCTGATGGGGATCGGATCTGCCCGTGGCGAGGATCGTGCGAAGAAGGCCGCCGAGGCGGCCATCAACTCCCCGCTGCTCGAGGCCTCCATGGAGGGCGCCCGGGGCGTGCTGTTCTCCATCGCCGGCGGTTCGGATCTGGGTCTGTTCGAGATCAACAATGCGGCCGCCCAGGTCCAGGATGCCGCGCACGAGGATGCCAACATCATCTTCGGCACCGTCATCGACGACAACCTCGGCGACGAAGTCCGGGTCACCGTGATCGCCGCCGGGTTCGACGGCGGCGCACCGCGCCGTCGCGCCGACGACGCGAGGATCGGCCAGACCGCCGTCGCAGCCGGACAGGCCGGCCGGGTCAACCCGCCCGATGCCGGGGATTCGATCTTCAGCTCCCGGTCCGCTGGTGATCCGGCCGCCGCGCGCACCGACGAGCTGCGCATCAACGGCGTCGTGTCGGACGGGGTCGCGATCAACAGCATTCGGATCGAGGACGAAGACGAGGTCGACGTTCCCGACTTCTTGAAGTGATGGGTGCCCTCCGTCGGGTGGTGACCACCCGCGAGGGTGGGGTGTCGGCGCCGCCGTACGACTCGTTCAACCTCGGCGACCACGTCGGCGACGATCCGGCTGCCGTCGCGGCCAACCGGACCCGCTTGGCGCGACACCTGGGGCTGCCCGACGACCGCGTGGTGTGGATGGAGCAGACGCACAGCACCACGGTGACGGTTGTCGATGGGCCGCGCAGCAGACCCGTCCCCGCCAGCGACGGACTGGTCACCACGGTTCCCGGTTTGGCCTTGGCGGTGCTCACCGCTGATTGCGTGCCGGTACTGCTCGGCGACGAGCAGGCCGGGGTGATCGCGGCGGTGCACGCCGGCCGGGTCGGTGCGCGCAACGGCATCGTCGACGAGGCGCTGGCCGTGATGGTCGGACTCGGTGCGCAACCCGAACGGATCAGCGCACTGCTGGGCCCCGCCGCCTCGGGGCACTTCTACGAGGTGCCGCCGGAGATGGCGCGCGATGTGGAGGAGCACCTGCCGGGCAGCCTGTGCCAGACCGACGCCGGGACGACGGGGCTCGATCTGCGCGCGGGGATCGTGCGTCAGCTCACCGAGGCCGGGGTGAGCGCGATCGCCGTCGACCCCCGGTGCACCATCGCCGACGAGAAACTCTTCAGCCACCGACGTTGTGCGCCGACGGGTCGGCTGGCATCGGTGATCTGGCGATAGAAATCTGCGCGTGTCGTGCCGCGCGCGGACCGTTCGCGAGGGCTACGGTGGCACCAATAGAAATTCACATTGGTCACACGAGAAACATCAACCACAATCGTGACGCGGAGTGCCGTCGCCGATCAACGAAAGAGGCCCCAGATGACCACGATGCAGAGGTTCAAGGCGTACTTCGGCATGGTTCCCCCGAGCGACTACGAGGACGACTACCTCGACGACGGGACCGGCCAGGTGCGGCGCGTGCGCTGCCGTGGCGGCTACGACGACTACTACGGCCAGGATTCCTACGCTCGCGACTCGTACGGCGATGACGGCTATGACGACGACCCGTACGGGCCCGAGTCCTACGGCGGCTCCGCTCCTCGCCGCGAGCGCGTCCGTGCGTCGAGCCGCTACGACGAGGACGAGCGCGACTACGCCGCCGTGGGCAACGGTGGATACGTCTACACCGGTGCATCGCGGTCCGGCGCCCGTGGCAGCGCCCGGCTCGAGCCGTT
>DLKD01000082.1:14256-14432 GCA_002477755.1 Gordonia sp. UBA7599 | reverse complement strand
TCCGACGACGTCGGCGAAGATCGCGGCAAGATCGGATTCCAGGCCCGGTGCCGGGGCGACATACTCTGCAACGGCCTGCACGACCGGGTCGGGCAGCGCCACCCGGTCCAGCTTGCCGTTCACGTTGAGCGGCAGCCGGTCCAGGGTGACCACGACGTCGGGCACCATGTACTCGG
>DLKD01000082.1:0-14155 GCA_002477755.1 Gordonia sp. UBA7599 | reverse complement strand
ACGTCGGGCACCATGTACTCGGGCACCCGGCGCGCGACCGCCGCTCGGATGTCGGCGGTCTGGAGTTCGACTCCGTCATCGGCGACGACGTACCCGGCAAGCCAGTCGATTCCGTCGCGGCGCTGCTTCACCGCGGCCCCGGCCGCGTGCACGCCGGGAACGGCCAGCAGCGCCGCCTCCACCTCGCCGAGCTCGATGCGGAATCCGCGCAGCTTGACCTGTCCGTCGCCGCGCCCCAGGTATTCGATGCTGCCGTTGCGGGTCACCGCCGCATCACCGGTGAAGTACATCCGGCCGCCATCGGGATCGGACGGATCCGCGACGAACCTGGTAGCGGTCAAGTCGAACATGCCGGCGTACCCGCGCGTGACCTGATCGCCAGAGATGTAAAGGTCGCCTGGCACACCGTCGGGAACCGGGCGCAGCCGGCTGTCGAGGATCTGGGCGCGCACGCCCTCGATCGCGTATCCGATGTCGGATGCGTGCGTGACCGCGACGAATTCGGGCGTCAGTTCGCGACGCGTCACGTACACGGTCGTCTCGGTCGGCCCGTACATGTTGTTGAGCTGCGGCCCCTCGACACCGGCGGCGCGGCGGTCGGCGTGCCAGCGGCGCACCTGCTCGAAGTCCAGCGCCTCTCCGGCGAGGATCAGGGCGCGCAGGCTCGGGGCCAACTCCACGTCGTCGCGGGTGCGCAGTGCCGCAGCGAACTGGTAGAACGCCGACGGCGTCATGTTGACGATGGTCACGCCCTCGCGGTGCAGGACGTGGGCGAACTCGACGGGGCTGCGGGCGGTGTCGCGGTCCACCACCACCAGCCGTCCGCCGCTGACCAGCGACATCCAGATCTCGGCGACCGAGACGTCGAAGGCGAACGAGGTGAAGGTCACCCAGGTGTCGTCACACGACGGCAGGTAGTCGTGGTCGAGCGCGGCGAGCAGGTCGACGACGGCGGAGTGTGGGACGACCACCCCCTTGGGTGTTCCTGTCGACCCCGAGGTGTACATGACGTAGGCGGGGTGGCGCGGGTCCACGGCGGTCGGCAGGACGGCGGCCGGGGTGGTCGCGCCGAGTGCGACAAGGTCAGCCACGGTGCGCCGCTGGGCCGGCAGATCCGACCAGAGCTCGGCCAGCTCGTCGTCGACGATGATCACCGCCGGCTCGGCGTCGGCGACCACGCGTGACAGCCTCGCCAGCGGATGCGAGCGGTCCAACGGCAGATAGGCGGCGCCGGTCTTCACGACGGCCAGCAGGGCGACGATGGAGTCTGCACTGCGGTCGACGGCGACGCCGACGAGCCGCTCCGGGCCCGCGCCCACCGCGACGAGGCCGCGGGCCAGCGCATCCGAGTGCGCATCCAGCTCGGCATAGGAAAGAGTCGCGCCGTCCGGGCCGGTGATAGCCGTGCGATCGCCGCACCGATGCACCACCGACTTGAAGATCCCCGGCAGCGTTGCCCAATCCGACGATCCCAGGACTGCCGCCGCCGACGCACGGATCTGCGCGACGACCTCCGCGACGCGGGCCGCGGTGTCGGCCTGCGGTGCACCCGGCGCCGCAAAGAGGGGGGCGATGGCGGCCGTGACCGCAGCATCGCCACCCACGCCGCTGGCCGCCAGGACCGCCGCGGTGGATTCAACACGTTTCGCGAGGCCGCCCAGTTCCACCGGTCCCTGGGGTCCGGTGAAGGCGAGCACTCCCGGGTCAGCTACGGCAGCGGCGGCCATGAGGGCGCGCACCGGTTGGTTGTCCCCCGAGGTGCCCCACAACTCCGCGATACGCGTTTGCGGTGCGAGCATCACTGGTTGGGGGTTCCTTTCGCCGACCGGGGCCACAGGGCTTCAGCCGGGTTTTCGTCAGGGCTCCCATATACGTTACGGGCTTCGTCGGCGTTGGCACGAAGTTGGGTCAAAGCGTCGTCAAGCGATTCAGGTCCCCCGGCGGCCAGAGTGGGAAGCGCGGTGAAGAGTGCAGTGGTCAGGGCCGATCCGCCGTCGGAATCGGGCAGCACCGCGGCCAGGGCGGCCGACGTGGCCGCAAGCTCGCCCAGTGTGATGGCGGTCCCGTCAAGTTCGACGGCGAGGTGCTCTGGCGCGGCCGCGGCTGCGGCCGCAACCGCTTCGGGCAGAGGCAACGGCGCAGGTGCTCCAGCGGCATCGGCGGCCGGTTGGAGCGTCGTCACCAGCGCGATGTCACCCAGGACGATGGTCGGATCGTCGGCGACGGCTTCCAGGATGCCCAAGTACCAGTCGGCGAGACGCGTGATGGTGGACTCGTCGAAGAGCTCGGCCGCAAAGGCCCAGCTGGCACGCATGGCACCGTCTGTGCGGCCCGAAAGCGGATCGTTCGGGAACAGGGTCACCGCAATGTCGTTCTTAACCGTGGCGGTGGGGACCGGTTCGAGCTGCAGTTGCAGCCCCCCCAACTCGACGGTGGGGAAGCTGAGGTTCTGGAATGCGAACAACACCTGGAACAACGGGTTGTAGCCGGCGGTGTTGCCGCGCCCCAGGGCGGTCACCACTTCCTCGAACGCCACGTCCGCGTGGGCCAGGTCGGCGAGATCACTGCGGCGCACGGTGCCGACGAAGTCGTTGAACGGTGTGGCCGGATCCACCTCGGTGCGGAACGCGACCGTGTTGACGAACATGCCGACCACATCGTCGAGTGCTTGGGCCCCACGCCCCGCATACGGGCTGCCGATCACGATATCGGTGCGTCCGGAAACCTTTGCCAACAACACCGCGAGCGCGGCATGGGTGATCATGAACAACGTCGCGTTCGCCGTGCGCGCGGTCTCGGTCAGCCGCGCCACGAGCTCGGCCGGGATCTCCGATTCCACCTCGCCGGCGGCATACGTCGGCGTCGTCGGCCGCGGCCGGTCGGTGGGCAGCCTGAGCAACTCGGGCGCCCCGTCGAGCCGGTCGGCCCAGTAGGCCAGCTGGCGGTCCCGTTCGGTGACGCCATCGTCTTCGGCCGCCAACCGTTCCGCACTCCAGACCGCATAGTCGGCGAACTGCACTGTCAGGGGTGCCCAGCGGGGCACGTCGCCACCATGCCGGGCGTCGTAGGCCATCATGAGGTCCTTGGCCAGTGGCAGCGTCGACGCGCCGTCGACACTGATGTGGTGCACCACCAGGGAGACGATGTGCTCCTCAGGGCCCAACCGCAGTAACGCCGCCCGGATCGGCACCGCCGCGGTCACGTCGAAGCCTTTGTCGGTTACCGCCGCCACCGCAGCGGCCACCTGAACTTCGTCACTGCCGGTCAAGTCGGTGACCGGCACGTCGACCTGGGGCGCCACGGCTTCGGTCGACTCGATCACCTGCACCGGCACCCCGTTGATCATCGGGTACATCGTGCGCAGGGACTCGTGTCGGCCGATCACGTCCACCAATGCCGCACGCAGCGCGTCCTCATCCAGCTGTCCGGTCAGCCGCAGTGTCATCGCCACGTTGTACGCCGACGACTCCGGAGCGGCCCGGTTGAGCAACCACATCCCGCGCTGCACCGACGACACCGGCACCACCGCTGCCCGCGGCCGTGCCACCAGCGGCGGAACCGTGGCGCCGCTGTTCTTCTCGGCGAGCCGTACCGCCAACTCGGCCGGGGTGGGCGCCTCGAAAACGTCCTCCACGCCGACCGGGCGGTCCAGTACCTCCCCCAGTCGTGCAGCCAGTTTGGCCGCCGACAACGAGTTGCCACCGGCCTCGAAGAACCCGCTGGTCACACTGACGCGATCGATGTCGAGGACCGAGGCGACGACTGCGGCCACCGTGGCCTCCAACTCGGTGCGCGGTGCGACGAACTCCGCTGCGACGAACTCGATCGCCGGGAGCGCGCCACGGTCGATCTTGCCGATCGGGGTGCGCGGGAACTCCTCGAGGACCCGCACCGTGTGCGGAACCATGTGCGCGGGCAACCGCTCACGCGCGTAGGCCAGCAGCGCGTCGGGCGCGATCACCTCCTCGGCGCGCGGTGACACGTACGCCGCCAGCACCGTGTCTCCGCCCGGGCGCTCCACGCCCATCGACAGGGCTGTCGCCACCGACGGGTGGGACTCCAACACCGCGTCGATCTCGCCCGGCTCGATCCGGAGGCCGTTGATCTTCAGCTGGAAATCGCTGCGGCCCTGGTACACCAATCGCCCGTCGGCTCGGCGCACCACCCGGTCGCCGGTCCGGTACAACCGCTCGCCGGTGCCGAACGGATCGGCCACGAACGCGGACGCGGTCAGCCCCGGGCGATGGCGGTATCCCCGCGCCATCTGGTCGCCACCGAGGTAGAGGTCGCCCACTACGCCCACCGGCACCGGACGCAGACCCGCATCCAACACCAGACCAACCACCCCCGGCATCGGCGGGCCGATCGTCACCGTGGCGCCCGCCGACATCGGGCCGTCGACGCCGGTCCACACTGTCATCTCGGAGGGCCCGTACACATTGAAGAAGTCACGAGACGGCGCCCACGTGGTCACCAGGTCCTCCGGGCATGCCTCGCCGCCGCTGCATACCGTCCTCAACGACGGCACCTGCGCGGGCTCCATCGTGGCCAACACCGATGGAGTCATAGTGGCGTGCGTCACGCCGCCCTCGGCAATCGTTCGCGCCAGTGCCGGCCCCGCATAGGCGTCGGGCTCGGCCACCACCAAACGCGCGCCCGATCCCATCGCAAGCAACAATTCGTGAACCATCGCATCGAATGCCGGTGACGCCACGTGCAGAACCACCGAATCCGCCCGCGCGCCCAACACCGAATTCGTGTTCGCTACGAGGTTGGCGATACCGCGATGGGAGACTTCGACGGCCTTCGGCTTGCCGGTCGACCCCGAGGTGTAGATCAGATAGGCGGTGTCGTCGGGATAGACCGGGCGGGGCAGGTCGCTATCGGCGACCGCAGTGGTCGGATGACCTGCCAGGTGCAGCTCGGTCGACTCGTCCTGCAGGACGATCCAATTGACGTCCCCAACCGCGGGTGTATCGACTGCGGTTGTGGTGACGCCCGATATTGCGCCACTGTCGGCGAGCAACTCCGCCTGTCGCGCATCCGGATGCTTCGGATCGACGAACACGAACGCCGCACCAGCGACGGCCGCGGCCAACATTGCCACCACTGAGTCGACCGAGCGCGGAATCCGCACCGCGACCACCGACCCCGGGCCCGCGCCACGGGCCAATAGCTCGCGCGCCAACTGGTTGATCCGCGACGACGCCGCCGTCGCGGTGAGCCGCACGCCGGCACCGACCAGCAGCGCCTGTTCGTCACGCCTGTACCCGGCGGCCAACCAGTCACCGACAAACGCCCGCAACGGACGGGGCTCCACGACTCGCGCGACGGATGCGACCGCACGGTCGACCTCGTCGGCAGAAAGCAGGTCGATCCGCCCGATCGGGGCCTGGGCCCCCGCGGCCATTGCCACCAGGACGCGCTCGAGGTAGTCGGCGAAGGACTCCACCGACGACTCATCGAACAGGTCGGTTGCGTAGTTGAACTCCAGCGCCAGCCGACCCGAATCGAGGTAGTCCGTCACCGTCAGCGTCAGGTCGCTCTTCGCCGCCGGCACCCGCGCATCGACGACCTCGAATCCCAGATCGTCGTCGATGACCCCCATTGCGTCGGTCACCATCGTCAACGCCACCTGGAAGACCGGGCTGTGCGCCAGCGTGCGACTGGGCGCAACCGCATCGACGACCTGCTCGAACGGGGTCGTCGAATTGGCCAGCGCCTCGGCGCGCCCACGGTGGACCCGCGTCAGCAACTCCTCGACGGTCAGCCCCGGTGACACCGCCGTGCGCAGCGCCACCGTGTTGACGAACATTCCGATCAGATCGGCGACTTGCGGTTCGTCGCGCCCGGCCACCGCAGTGCCGACGACCACGTCGTCAGTGTCGTTCAACCGGGCCAGCACCAGCATCAACGCCGCTTGGACCACGCTGAATAACGTGACGCCCGACTGCGCCGCAAGCGACCGCAGCGCCGCCACCGCAGACTCCGACAGCACGCGGTCGACGAAGTCCCCGTGACCCGACGGGCGAGTTGGACGCGGCCGATCGGTGGGCAGTGAGATCACTTCGGGTGCGCCAGCCAGGTGCTCGGCCCAGAACGCGATCTCACGCGCGGCCACCGAATCCTCGTCGGCGGCATCGCCCAGGACGCGGTCGTACCAGAGCGAATAGTCCGCGTACTGCACCGGCAGTGGCGGGAAGAACGGAGTGAATCCGTAGCGCCGCGCGTTATAGGCCGTCAGTACATCGCCGATCAACGGCCGCAACGATGCGCCGTCACCGATGATGTGGTGCAGCACCACCACCAGCAGACTGGTCTGTGGGCCACTCACCAACACCGCACGGAACGCACCTGCCCCCAGGTCGAACCCCGCTGCGGCGACCCGGGCCATCTCGTCGTCGACGTCGTCGGTCTCCACCACCGACACCACCGATTCGACGGACTCCACCGGGTCCACGACCTGTGTCGGCTCGCCGCCTACCTCGACGAACCGCGTCCGCAGCGACTCATGCCGGACGACGACGTCGGCTACCGCTTGGCCCAGTGCCTCCACATCGACCTGCGCACCGAGCCGCACGGCTCCCGCCATGTTGTAGGTCGGCGAGGCAGGGTCCAAGCGGTTGATGAACCACAGCCGCGTTTGCGCCGCAGAAACCGGGACCGAGTCCGGCCGATCCCCGGCGACCAGTTCGGGTCGGGCCTCGCTGCCACCTACCTCAGCTGCTTCGGCGAGACCGGCGATGTCAGAGCAGTTGAACATCGCGGTCAGTGGGATGTTGAGGTCGTGTTCGACACGCAGTCGCGTCGCCAAGCGCGCGGCCGCGAGCGAATCGGCGCCGAGGGCAAACAGGTTGTCGCCGAGGCCCACCCGCTCCAGGCCCAACATGGCCTGGATTTCCTCGGCGATACGCGTCTGCACCGCACTCACCGGCGCTATGTACTGTGCCGCCGGGCGGTCGACGACCATCGGTTCCGGCAGCGCCGCCCGGTCCAGCTTGCCCGCCGAATTCGTCGGGAACTCTTCGAGAACCGTGATCGCCGCCGGGACCATGTGACTCGGCAACACCTCGGCGGACCGGCGCAACAGCCGGTCGACCAGGTCGGGATCGTCGTACGCGGTACGCACGTAAGCCACCACGCTGGTGCCTGCGGGCAGGTCGCGGACCACCGCCACCGCAGCTTCCACCGAGTCATCGGCGACCAGTGCCGCCTCGACCTCGCCGAGCTCCACGCGCTGGCCGCGGATCTTCACCTGGAAGTCGGTGCGCCCCAGGTACTCCAGATTCCCGTCGTCGCGCCAGCGCGCCAGGTCTCCGGTCCGGTACATCCGTTCGCCTGGGACGAACGGATTCGTCACGAAGCGCTCGGCCGTCAGCCCCGCTTGCCCCGCATAGCCGTGTGCCAGCTGGCAGCCGCCGAGGTAGAGCTCGCCCACCGCGCCCACCGGGAGCCGCTGGAAATGCGCATCGAGGACCAGGGTCTCGGAGTTGGGCGTGGGCCGCCCGATCGGCACGCCGCCGACGATCTCGCTCTCGACTGAGTAGGCGGTGATCTCCACCGCTGCCTCGGTGGGCCCGTAGGTGTTCAGAATCTCGATCTCGCGGCCGCTGCGCACCTCGTTGGTGAGCGCACCGGGAAGTGCCTCGCCGGTCGCCTGGACACGGCGCACCGACGCGGGGAACGACGGTCCGACCGTCTCCACGAAGACGTCGAGCATCGACGGCACGAAGTGGACGATGGTGACGTTCTCGCGCTCCATCAGGTCGCGCAGATAGTCCGGCTCCCGATGGCCGCCCGGACGGGCGATCACCATGCGGGCGCCCACCTGCAGCGGACCGAACAGCTCCGATACCGAGCAGTCGAAGGTGATGGGCGTCTTGTAGAGCCACGCGTCGGCGGGGGTGATCGGGAATTCCTCGCGCATCCAGGCCAGGCGGTTCACCACGGCGGCCATGCCCAGCTCCACCCCCTTGGGGGTGCCCGTGGACCCGGAGGTGAAGTAGACATACGACGGTGCGCCGGTCCCGGTCAACGGCTCCGACGGCCCGTCGGCCACCTGATCGGGGTCGAAGCCCTCGCGCTCGAGGAACTCGGCGTCGACGACCACGACCGGATCCGCCGCACCCAGCACCAAGTCCCGCCGTCCGGCCGGATCGGCGGGGTCCAACGGCACGTACGCCGCCCCAAGCGACGCCGCCGCGTACACCGCTGCGACCTGTGCCACCCCGCGATCGAGCACGATGGCGATACGATCGCCCAGCCCGACCCCGTGTGACCTCAGCACGCGCGCGAGCTCCGAACGGATCGCGTCGAAGCGGGCATAGGTGTACTCGCGGCCGTCGTCGGACACCGCCACCGCCTCCGGAGTGGACGCGACCTGCGCGGCGAACCGGTCAAGAATGTGCTCGGTCTCGATCGAATAATCGCGCTCCAGGCCCTGCTCGAACCCCGCCAGCAGCGCCTCCTCGCCCGGCAGCAGCAGCGGCAGCGCCCAGACCGGAGTGGTCGGATCGGCAACAAAGCCCTCGATGAACGCCATGAACCGGCGGTGGTGGTTCTCCATCTCGGCCCGCGTGTACCGGAACGGATTGCCGTGCAGGTCGACGACCAGCGGCGCGGTCGGACTCGACTGGTACAGGTTGACCAACAGGTCTTCGAGGATCCCCGAGGCCAAAATGCGGTACTCGACGCTGGCCCCGTCGATCTCGATAGGCGCGTCGAAGAAGACCATGTTCAGCGTCGGGCCGAACCCCACCGCATCGGGGTCCAAACCCGCGTCGCGACGGATGTCGTCGGACCGGTACCGCTGGTGGCGCAGCGCACCGGTCATCTCGACCTGCACCGACCGGACCAGTTCGGACACCGTCGCACCCGACAGGCCGTCCATCCGCACCGGCAGGATGTTCGACGCCATGCCCCCGGCCCGCTTGATCTTCGCCGTGGCCCGCCCCGTCACGGGCAGGCTGATCAGCACATCGTCGTTGCCAGTCATCCGGTAGAGGAAAGCGCCGTATGCCGCGGCCATCACCACCGCCATCGAGCTGCCCAGTTCGGAGGCGACCTGCTCGACGCGGGCCTGCACCTGCGGCGGCAACGCGGCGCTGGCGACGATGTTGTTCGGCGAGAGCTCCGTGGCCGAGGGCCGGCGGCTCAAGGTGACGCGCTCGGGAAGATCGGCCATCACTTCGCGCCAATGCTCACCGTCGGACTCGCGCCTGGTGCTGTCGGCGTACTTCTGCTCGTCGGCGACGATCTCGGCCAACGTCGCGGCGGGCTTCTCGTTGACCTCGACGCCGGCGCGTGCGGCGTTGTAGCGGTCCACCGTCATCCGCACCATCGTCAGCGCCGCGTAGCCGTCGATGACGATGTGGTGTCCGCGCCCGTACCAGAACGTGCGGTCGTCGGCGATGCGTAGCAACCGCGACAGCACCAGCGCATCACTGCGGATGTCGAGGGGCCGCCGGTACTCCTCACACATCCACTCGATCGCGGCGGCCTCGGGATCGTCCTCGCCGCGGAAGTCGATGATATCGACGGTGATCGGCAGGTCCGGGTCCACCACCTGGCCCGGCGACCCGTCCTCCAGGTCGACCAAACGGACGTACGGCGACTGCAGCACCCGGCCTGCTGCCAGCGTGCAATCGCCGAACAACTCGTGGTCGAACGAACCCGGCTCGTAGCGAATGTCCAGGTACTGGGCCACATTCACCGAATAGTCAGGCGAAAGGTTCTCGGCGAACCACATCCCCCGCTGCGCAGGCGTCAGCGGAAGAGCTTCCACCGACCCCTGGGCAGCACCGGACGCCCGCTCCACCGTCACCCCGACCTCCTAAACAGCGTCATTACAGTTTGTCGGTCCCGGCGATCCCCTCGTTACTCGGGCGTATCCAGTTGTGAGCCCCGACACAACACCCGCAGTTTACCGGCCGGTCAGGTGTGGGCGTGTCAGCAATGTGCGGTGGCGGGTGATGCCCGAGCGCCCAGTCGTGACAGAATTGGCTGGCTGGGTGACGTCTGCGTCGGCCGGGTCTGCGTGGGACCGGCGAGTAACACTCTGGCCTTCGGACACGATTTGGTGACACGACGGGAAGGGGTGCCGCGGTGGAACGCGACGACGAGGTCGGCGGTTGGAACGTGCACAAGCGCAGTGAACCGTCCCCACGCATCCAATGGCACGCCGAGTCACCCGTTGACGGCCCACCGCCGGTCCGGCGAAGTCAAGGTGCGCCCGCAGCCAACATCTCGCCGTCCGCGCCTGGGCCACTGCCCCCGGCGCAGCGTGTAGCGCTCCCCCAGAATCCCGTCCCCGCAGTCACCCCGATGTTCCCCGCGCCGGCCGTGACGGCACCTGCGCCGGCCACGACCACGGGTCGGCACTCACACGACGGGCGGCACGCATTTCCGCAGCCGGACGGCGCAAGCCCGGTCGGCCAGCGCGCCGCAGTCACGCCCGCGGCGAACATCCGCCCCGTCGACGCCGATGCACCCCAGGTGTACGACGACTATTACGGTGCCCTGCCAACGCCCGACCAGTCCGCCCAGACGGTCGACGGCCGGGTGGCCCTCTCGCCCACCGGCGCAGCCCCCATAGGGGCCACGCCCGCCGGTGCGCCCGGGTGGCTGGACGCTGGGGGAACGCCAGTGCCACCGCGCAGCCATGCCTCCCGGATACCGCGACCGCGCGTACCGCTGAGCGAGCCCGCAATCGAGGTCGTCGGGCTGACCAAGTCTTTCGACGGCAAGACCGTCGTCAACAGCGTCTCGTTCTCCGTGGCGCCCGGTACCGTGCTCGCCCTACTGGGCCCCAACGGCGCCGGCAAGACCACGACGGTGAACCTGCTGACCACGCTGCTCAAACCGGACTCGGGGGTCGCGAAGGTCGCTGGCCATGATGTCGTCAAGGATGCGCGTGAGGTGCGCAAGAAGATCGCACTCACCGGCCAGTTCGCTGCGCTTGACGAATCCCTCACCGGCCGCGAGAACCTGGTGCTGTTCGGCCGCTTGCAGGGTTTGCACAAGAAGGCCGCCCAAGCCCGCGCCGACGAGCTGCTCGTCCTCTTCGATCTCGTTCAAGCGGGCGCGCGCAAGGTCTCCGAGTACTCCGGCGGTATGCGGCGGCGCGTCGACCTCGCTTGCGGCCTGGTCACCGCGCCGGAGGTTGTCTTCCTCGACGAACCGACGACCGGCCTCGATCCGCGCAGTCGCCAAGATGTGTGGAGCCTCGTCGAGCGCCTGCGTGATCAGGGCGTGACCATCCTGCTGACCACCCAGTACCTCGAGGAGGCCGACCTCCTCTCCGACGAGATCGTGGTCATCGACACGGGCCGGATCATCGCTTCGGGCACGGCCGAACAGCTCAAAGCACAGACTGGTGGCACCTTCTGCGACGTGACTCCGGCCCATCTCACCGAACTGCCCCATCTGGAGTCGGTCCTCGCCGACCTCCTCGGTGTGGGGGGCCACCGCAACGACGTGTTCCTGTCAGTGCCCGCTCCTGGCGGCGCCGACGTCCTCGTCGAGATCGTGCGGCGCACCACCGAGGCCGGAATCGATCTCGCCGACATCACCATGCGGCGTCCTTCCCTCGACGACGTCTTCCTTGCCCTCACCTCACCCGGCGCCCCGGGCGCCCCAGTCCGATGACGGCGCTGACGGCCGGCCAGGCGGCAGCATCGCTCGCTCCGGCCGCAATACCTGTCGCCACCCCCAATTCGGTGCGACAGTGGTGGACGTTGTCTACGCGCGCCATTCGCGCGGTCGTCGTCAACGGCGAGATCATCATGGCCTTTGTGTCCCCGGCGTTCCTCGCCGTCTGTTTCTATCTGCCGCTGCGCAACATCATGAACATCCCCGGCATGAACTACGCACAGTTCCTCATGCCGATCATCGTGCTCCAATCGGTGGCCTTCACCGCGACCTCGGCGGCCATGCGCTCGGCCCTCGACGGCAAGAACGGCATCACCACGCGATTCGCGACGCTGCCGATGCCCACGGCCGTCCCACCGGCGGCGCGCTTCTCGGCGAACATCTTCCTGCTCATCATCTCCCTGGTGTGCGGTGCGGCAGCAGTGCTCATCATCGGGTGGCGCCCCGGCGGCGGGCTGACGGGCACGCTGGCCCTGATCGCCATCGCGGCAGCCATCGGCGCCTGCCTGATGACGATCGGCGATGCCCTCGGGGTCATCGCGCCGTCGCCAGAGGTCACCAGCCAGGTGTTGTCGCTGCCCATTCTCATCCTCGGCATGGTGTCCACCGGGTTCGCCCCGGTCGAGAAGTTCCCGCCGTGGATTCGCGGCTTTGCGCAGAACCAGCCCATCTCGGTGTGGGCCGACACGATGCGCCACCTCGACGGCGCGTCCGAGGCACCCAACCGGATAGGTGCCTCCCTCGGCTGGGTGGGCTTCCTCGCCGTCCTTTCGATCACGCTGATCCTCTTGGCCGCACGCAAGAACAGGCAACGATGAGCACGCCTACAATGTCGATCGGCCAACCAGCCGTCCCCACGCCGCTCGCCGACCCGGCCGCAGCGGTGCTGGCACAAGCGGCTCCGCCCAGCCCACGGGGCTGGGCCGTGGAGACGATGGTCCTCACCGGGCGACAGCTACTCGTGTGGGTACGCGACCCATTGGGTCTGATGACCGTGCTCGGCATGCCGGTGCTGACCATGATCATGTTCAAGGTGGTGCTCGGTGAGGTCGTCGGTTCGTCTACCGGACAAAACAGCGCTTTCGGCACTGTCCCGTTGGTCATCCTGTTGAGCGCGATGTTCGGTTCACTAGCCGCGGCGATCCGGCTCAACACCGAGCGCAGCACCGGCCTGTTGGGCCGGTTGGCGACACTGCCGATCAACCGCGGCGCCGACCTGAGCTCACGGGTGGTCACCGAACTCATCCGCATCCTCGTGACCACCGGAATCCTGCTGGGTGCCGGCCACGCCATCGGATTCCGCTTCACCCAGGGCATCGGACCCGCACTGGGCATCGTCGGTGTCGCGCTCGCCTTCGGCGGGGCATTCGCCGTCATGGTGCTCGCGCTCGCGGTCTTCTTCCGTACGGGTGCGCCAGTCGTCCCGCTCATGTCGCTGCTGACGAGCCTGTTGATGTTCTTCAACTCCGGTTTCGCCCCGGCCGACGGCTATCCCGGCTGGTTGCAGCCCATCGTGCGCAATCAACCGATGACCCCGGCTGTCGACGTGATGCGCAATCTCGCAGTCGGGGGGCCGGTGGCCCACAACCTGCTGGTCGTACTCGCATGGACAGTGGGAATCGTCGTCCTCTTCACCTACCCCGCGCTGCGGGGGTACTCCCGGGCAGCGACTGCGCGGGACTGAATGCACGAAAGGATCGCCATGGCGCCGACGTTCGACGAAGTGGCCCGTTCCCAGTACGTCAGCCTGACAACCTTCACCAAGGACGGGCGACCCAAGCCGACCCCGGTGTGGCTGGCGCCAGCGCTGTCGGGGGATGGCGCCTACTGGATCCTCTCTCAGGCCTCGGCATGGAAGGTCAAGCGAATCCGCAACACCCCCCGCGTGACGATCGCCAAGTGCGACGCCCGCGGCACGGTCAAGGGCGAGGCCGTGCAGGCGACGGCAAGTCTGCTCGACCCGTCTCACAACGACGAGGTCTACCGCGCGATCACCAAGCGCTACGGCCTGATGGGACGCGGTTTCGCCTTGTTCTCCAAGCTGCGGGGCGGCAACAAGAACAACATCGGGATCGAACTGCGGACGCTTGACTGACTCGCCCAAATCGGTCGGCTAGTCTGATTCGCGTTATGGAAACCACACCTGTCGCGCAGGTCTCGCCGCGCCACCCCGCCCAAGAGTCGTTCGTCCGCTTCATCGGATCCTCGATCTTCATCAGCCGCTGGCTTCAGGCCCCGCTCTACATCGGCCTGATCGTCGCCCAGGCGGTCTACGTAGTCGTGTTCTGGAAAGAACTGATCCATCTGGTCTCCGACTTCGACCACTTGTCCGAGGAAAAGGTCATGTTGATCGTCCTCGGCCTGGTCGATGTCGTCATGATCGCCAACCTACTGATCATGGTCATCATCGGCGGCTACGAGACGTTCGTGTCCCGCATCGGGATGGAGACCCACCCGGACAAGCCGGAATGGCTCTCGCACGTCAACCCGAACGTGCTGAAGGTGA
>DLKD01000108.1 GCA_002477755.1 Gordonia sp. UBA7599 | reverse complement strand
GGTGTTCGGGTGGCGTCGGCCAATGGACTTGTGGGGATCAACACCGGTAGCGGCACGGTCAACGCGACCCGCGCCACCACCCCACCGGCGATCGGTCGATCCGGATTCGCCAGATACGCCGACACCATCTCGACGAGCCCATCAGCACAACGGTGACCCTTGGTCCGCGGATCACGCCCACCATCCGGTGCCGGGACCGGCTTGGTCAACGGCTCCAACGCGGTCAACAACTTCTCACCACTGATCTGATCCAAATCGGCTTGCACCCGCACCCGACCCTCATCAGTACGACTGACGCTGGCCTCGTTGAGCATCGGGTTATCGGCCGCAGCGATACTGGGCGGATCAGCCGGGGCCAACTCGTGGGCGATCTCCCGGGCCTTCTCCCCGATCTGGGCCGGAGTATCGAAGCGGGCATGGACCCCCAACGTCGAGACGACCGCCTCCTTGTGCGCCGCATACCCGTGGGCCCCGACCCGCGAGCGCACATGATCGAGCCCGCGCACCATCGCATCGGCGTGCTCGAGCGACAGATCCCCGTCACGCATCTCCCGGCAGAGCTGGGGCAACTCCTCCAACCGTGCCCCCACCCGGACCAGTTTGGCCACCGAGGACGGCGCCAACGGCAACTCGAGCAGCACATCGCGACCCGACCGAAGCTTGCGCCGCACCGGCAACCCCATCGCCTGGGCACGCGCGGACCCGGCGGCCATCAGATAGTTCCCGATCGCCACCAACCGGAACCCACACGCCAACACTGACAACACCGCCGTGTCATCCTCGATCGGCTTCGCCCCAGCAAGCAGATACCCCACCCCGGCGCCGGATTCGACCGCCGCTGGCGCGAGGTCATCGGCCAATTCCCCGATCAATTGGGCCAATCTCGTGGTGTCCATCCCCCGCCCCCCTGATGCTCAATGTGTTGTGTATCACACTATCGCACATGTGTTCGGATGTCTAGAGGTTTCCCCAACTCCCGATCCGATCTGAACGCAGGCTAACTCGGAGGTCTGACAAACCCCTGACCAGCGAAAGAAGGTTGTTCTGCCCCCGCCTCAGCCGACGACTTCCTCCGCCGTTTCATCCTCGGCCGAGCGGACCGCGACGGCGATGGCCACGCACACGATCCCGACCGTCTCCAGCGGGCGCGGCACCTGACTCAGCGCCAGGAAGCCGATCACCGCGGCGGTCACGGGCAACAGCGCCAGCAGAATGGCGAACCTGGCCGCGCCGACCCGTTTGAGCACCACCTGGTCCAGCGCATACGGGATCGCCGTCGACGCGACGCCGACCAACAGCCCCTTGCCCAGCACGTCCAGCACCGGCGCACCGTCGGCAATCCCCTGCCACACGAACCAGGCCAAAGGCGACGTCAATACCGCGGCCATCACGAACCCCGTCGCCAGATCTTCGGCACCCGATCCGCGCTGGGCGACCCGCTTGCCCAGCACGATATAACCGGCCCAGCACACCGCTGCGACAAGCGCCAGCACCACGCCCACCGCCGTGCCGCTCCACCGTACATCGGCGATCAGCAGGACCCCGACGATGGCGAAAACGAGCGCCACCATGTCACGTCGCGTCCGCGAGCCGACGACGGCGACGGCGATCGGCCCGAGGAACTCCAGCGCCACCGTCGTGCCGAGCGGCAGGTGCGACAACGCTTCGTAGAAGGTGATGTTCATACCCGCGGTGATCAGCCCGAATGCCATCGCCAGTCGCAGCCGGTTCCACCGCCAGGCGTCGCGTCCGGGGCGGACCCACGCCACCAAGACCAGGGCGGCGCCGGCGATCCGCAACCACGCCACCGCCGACGGTGAGAGCACGTCGAACAACCCGACGGCCACGGCCGCGCCGAGGTACATCGACGTCGCCCCGACGATCATCAAGCCGGGCGGCAGTAGACGATCGGTGGTCCTCACCCGCCCAGGCTAGGACACCTCGATAGGCGTCGGCTATCCGGCGACCTCGGCGTATAAGAGCCCCGCCAACCGAGACATGACCATCTGTCGCATCGGCGCATCGGTGTAGAAGAAATCGGCGACGGTCTTAAAGGCCGACTGATTGTCGGCGACGGCGTCGACGACGGCCTCGTCGAAGTCGGGACTCTCTGCAAACTGCTGGATCGTATTGACCCTCGCCTGCTGACGCAGGTCGTCATTGCCGGCGAGGTTGGCGACAAGGGCTTCGATGAACGACTCAACCTGACTACGCCCAAGTTCCTCTGCCCCCAACAGCTCGTTGAGCAGCTCCACGACCTCAGACAAGGCCACCATCTTCGGGTCCTGAGCAGCACCCGAGCCGGCCGCGGTCACACCGCGCAGACCCTTGTCGTCGCCTTCCAGCTTCAGTTCGGCCGACCCGCGATCTCGCAGTTTGAGCGCGACGATCTGCAGGCTCGACAGGTCGAGTGCACCCGGATCGTGCGGCAGGGACAGCCGCCGTTCCAGCAGCCGGAACGCGATAGACCGCTCTTCCAGTTCGACGCTGGAGTAGTCGTAGATCTGGCTGAGGAAGTCGTACACGCGGTTGAACGTAGACACGTCCTTCTTGAAAATCTCGAGCGCGTCGACGGTGGCCTTGTCGCCGCGCTCCTTGGCGTTCGTATACATCGTCGTGTAGCGCGAGGTCACGGGCGCGAGAGCCGAATCCAAGGCCTGGTTACCTCGGCGCTTGAGCCACACATCCACAATCCGACGCAGCTCCGCGTCGTCGTACACACCAGCGGCGTCGAGCTTCGCCTTCAACTCCCACACCAGGTTGGGGTCGGTGATCGTGTCGAGGTGGGCGTCGCGGTAGTAAGGCCGGAAGTCGTCGAGCACCTCGTCGGGGTTGTTGACGAAGTCGACGATCATCGTCGTGTCCTTCACAACGCCATCGGGGGTCCGGTAGGTCCGGTTGAGCCGCGACAAGGTCTGTACCGTCGTCACGCCCGATAGCCGCTTGTCGACGTACATCGCGCACAGCAACGGCTGGTCGAAGCCGGTCTGGAACTTGTTGGCGACGATCATAATCCGGTTCTCGTCGCGCATGAACGCGCTTCGCAAGTCGCCGGCCCCAGGGTTCAACGTAGCCTCAGTCGCGCCTTCTACACCGAACTCTGGGTCGTCGACGGACCCCGAGAAGGCGACGAGCGTTTGGTACACATACCCCTTCGTCGCAATGTAACGGTCGATCTCACGCTTGTAGCGCACTGCGGCGAGGCGGGAATCGGCGACGACCATAGCCTTGGCGTGGCCGTCCAGCAGGTGGGCCACATTCTCGCGGAAGTGCTCGACGATGACGGTGGACTTTTGCGCGATCGTTTGAGCCTGAATCCGCAGCCACCGCTTCGCCTGTTTCGTGGCTTCCGTCTGGTCGACTTCGACCTCACCGCCCTCGGTGGCGAGCCTTGCCGCGAGTAAGTACGAGTGGTAGCCGCGCAGCACGTCGAGGATGTAGTTCTCCTCGATCGCCTGCTTCATCGAATAGACGTGGAAGGGTTCCGGCTTGTCGCCGCCTGGCGGTGTGCGGCCGAAGATCTCAAGCGTCTTGGCCTTCGGGGTGGCGGTGAACGCGTAGTAGGAGATGTTCGACGCGGAGCCGCGCTCCTGAGCGGCGGCCGCGAGGAGGGCTTCGGTATCGACCTCACCACCGTCGCCGAGGTCGGCGATCTCGGCCCGGGTCAGCACGCTCTTGAGCTTGGTCGCCGCTTGCCCCGTCTGCGACGAGTGCGCCTCGTCGGCGATGACGGCAAATCGCTTGTCGACCAGACCACCGAGTTCCTCGGCGACGAAGGGGAACGTCTGCAGCGTGACGACGATGATGAGCTTGCCCGAGTCCAACGCAGCAGTCAGGAGCTTCGATTTCGAACCCGCGCCGGCCTTTTGGACGGCCTTGGCGTCGATAGAGGCGACGATCCCCGCGTCGTTGCTGATCTGCTTCAGCGCATCTTGCAACTGGGCGTCGAGGACGTTGCGGTCGGTGACGACGATGACGGTGTCGAAGACCTTCTCGTCGGCGACCTGCAGTCGTGCGAGTCGGTGCGCCGTCCACGCGATGGTGTTGGTCTTCCCCGAGCCCGCGGAGTGCTGGATGAGGTACTTCTGGCCGACCCCCTCTGCAGCCGTCGTCGCGGCGAGCTTCCGCACCGCATCCCATTGGTGGAAACGCGGGAAGAGCAGCCTCGTCGAGCGGTCTTTCCTACCGGTGATCGGATCGGTGGCCACCACCTTCTCCAGGTGCATGAACCGGCCGAGGATGCCGAGCAGCGCGTCGCGGGCGAAGACTTCTTCCCACAGGTACGCGGTGGCCGATTTGCCGTCGGCAGCTGGCGGGTTGCCCGCGCCGCCGTCGGCGGTTCCCCGGTTGAACGGTAGGAAGTGGGTCTTCTCCCCCGCCAGCCGCGTGGTCATCCGGACTTCCACATTGGAGACGGCGAAGTGCACCAGCGCCCGGGTGCCGAAACCGAGCAATGGCTCGTCGCGGCCGTTGGTCTTGGGCTTGCGGTCGCGGCGGTACTGCTCGACGGCGTCGTCGACGCTCTGGGTGAAGTCGGTCTTGAGCTCGATGGTCGCGACGGGGATGCCGTTGACGAACAGCACCATGTCGATGCTGCGGTTGTCGGCGGTGGAGAAGTGCACCTGCCGGACGACGCGGAGACGGTTGCGGGCATAGTTCGCGACCGCCGTCTCGTTGCGGCTTGACTCCGGCTGGAACTGCGCCATTCTGAACGACGCGGCGATGTGCTGGAATCCGCGCCGCAGCACGTTCAACGAGCCGCCGCCAGCCTCCATCGGAGTGTTCAGCCGCTTGACCAGCGCATCGAGCACCACGTCCGAACGGCCGTACTTCGCGAACTGGTCTGGTTGTGTCTCCTCCAACCAGGTGAAGACGTCGTCGGGCCAGAGTGCGCGAGCACGGTCGTAACCGTCGTCGGTGCGCGAGTAGTGCCACCCGTTTGCGGCCAGGTGCTCGGCAATTTCTTCTTCGAGCTTGTACTCGTTGTAATCAGCCACGAGCGGGCCGTCCTAGGCACGCGTTGGTGTTCACCACGTCGACTTCATGTCCTGGATGAGCGCTTCGATCGTCGGGGCAGTCTTGGGCTGATGGCGCGGTCGCGCGGCGAGATCCGCACGCCCTCGCTTGCGGGCGGGGCGGATGACGAGCGATGAGGAGGAACTCTGATTTGGAAGCAAGCGAGCGATCGGCCGGTTGCGCCGGGTCACGACAAACGATTCACCCGATTCGACCGCACGGAAAACCTCAGTAGCGTTTCGACGCAACTCCGTGACGGTGATCGTCCTCATTCCGACTCCTCGTAGAGATTCCGTCCAGTCTAGGAAAGAAAGGCCCCTCCAATTTGAGCATCGTCGAGAGGCTGGGGAGGGGGTCGATTGACTGCCACTTTGCCCGATACGTCGATGATCCACAATGACGGCCGTGATGTCTGCAAGGCTGGTCCCAGGTTTCGCACCATCCGCGCAACCTGCACGCTGGTGCCGCCCGATCCAAGTCGCCCGTAGGGAGTAGCAGGAATGGGATGGTTCCATCCAGAGGAGGCAGCCACAGTCGGAGTCGTTATGCGTTACGCGGACAGCAAGCCGGGTTCACGCTACCGCATCGAGTTCCCCGACGGCGAAGGCTACATTTGCACCTGGTTCACCGACTACGAGAGTGAGAACACCGGCGACCTCGACATCGAGATGGACGATCCACGGTACGACGAGTTCCATCAGATCTGGTTCACGGTCACGGAGACACTCAAGCCCGGACCACGCGGCTCCGACACCGCGCTCACGGTCGACTACCGCGATTTCCCTGCGTCGATCATCGACGCCGACACTGGGACCGTGATCTATCTGGCACCGTCCCCGTAGTCCTCCTCCGCATCCGAGTCGTCGGCGAACACCGAGTACCGGGGGTCGGCCACCAAGACGTCCATCACCTCGATGAAGGAGTTCGCGGCGTCGACCGAGACGAACTCGCCCAACTGCTCGGGATCGAGATTGGGCGCCAACAGGCCGAGTACGTCACCGGTGACGCTGGGCACGACCCACAGCCGTCGGATACCGCCGGCCGCGATCCTTCTTTTCGGGTCGGGGTCGTTGCTCAATTCGACAGGCGCAACCCATTCGACGCCGGGATGGCTGGTGTCAGCTCCGTCGAGCACGTGCTCGCCACCGATCCGCGCCTGCTCGGGCATTGCCACAATGTGCTCGATGAGATCGGCGGCAACACCGGCCGATGGCACGTCGTAGATGTAGCCAAGGAGGACGGGCTCGGGCTCGTCTCCGCGAGCCAGAGCCATCGCCACCCGCTCCCCTGACTCGTCGGTGAGGATCGCCAGTTCCGCATAGTTGCCGTCATCGAGCACGGTGGGCCAGTGCGCGATCATCTGAACCTCGTCGTCACTCATGCGTCTCCAATCCGAAGAACTCGTTCAATGCCGCTGCTATCTCCGCCCGGCGCTCCGCGATGAATCGTTCATAGTCACCAGCCTGGTCGCCCCACGCATCGAAGTCGATGAGCTGGGCCGCGAAGTCTTCATCCGCGTAGACGCCTCGGTACTCGGCGGGTGCCTTTGCACTGACTTGCTTGTTCGTCCCAGATCCGATGAACGCGAGATTGGCGATGTCGTTGATCTCGGCGTCGGACAACTCAGGCCGGTTCGTCTTCAGGTAGTCCTTCGGGAAGATGTGATGGAATTCGATCTTGTCGGCCTTGTTCTGGTGCTTGGGACTGATCACCAGCGACGTCTTCCAGTCTCGCGCGTGGTGTCCCGCGAACAGGATGAACATGGTCTTGAAGGCACCGCTGCGGGCACTCTTGCCCACCAGGTCGGCAGGCGTGAAGTCGAGGCGGCCGAACTGCTGCTGTAGTCGGGCTAGCAGGCCGCCCACACCCTCGTCCTTGCGCAATGCGGCGAGGTCCTGGTCAAGCAACGTCTCCGAGGACCCTCTCGAGTACCTGCCCTTGGCGTTCGCAACCAAGAACCACTGTCGGAAGGCGGCAGCCTCAGACGGCGCGATCTTCAGGTCACGCACGTGCGCCCAGTAGGCGACGGTCGTCACCAGGAAGGGCGAGGACAGAACAGTGGGACTGTCGATTCCGAAGTTGCTACGCAGGTAGTCGATAGCGAAGTCGACGACGCGTTTCGTGTCCTCCCACGCCGGCTCAAGTTGCTCCTTGGTCAGGCTGCCAACGGTGAGGAACCTCGATTGACCCGTGAGGGTGGCGATCATCGTCCGCAAGTACACGCTGAGGTCAAAGTCGAAGCCCTTGGCCGCCACCGACTCCTTGTAAGAGGTGAACAAGTCGAGCGACCCGCGCCAGCGCGCAGTGATTTGCGCCATCGCGAGATCGGAACTGCGCAATTTGACACCCTGCGAGTTGACTCGCACGAAGATCTCGGTGACCTCCTCGTAGGACATCGTCGGTGCAAGGACCTCCGCCCTGTAGACGTACTCGCGGATCCGACGTAACTGCGCCAGTCGAGCCTGGTAGCGCTTGAAACGAGGGTCGTCCCATCCCGTCAATCCAGCACTCTGAAGAATCTCCGTCTCATCCCTGGCGAAGACGTCTGAGACCTTCACCCAGTTGTCCTGGGCGAGTATCGCATTACTCGCAACTACGAACGCACGACGATTAGCCTTGTCAACTACCGATAGCTCCGCTTCATCAGGAGCATCCGCATCATCCGGCTCGTCGACCTCAGTTATGAAGGTCAACTCGTCCGGGTGATTCAGATTGAAGAGAATGTCGACAGGCCTCTTACGGTGCCCGACACTGACGGGCTCGCCACGTAGAACAGAGGAAAGCGAGGTCAAGCGCTGCTGGCCATCGAGCAGCAGCAACGCCGAACCCACCTTTGCCGCGTTGGCTGCGACCGCAAACTCTCTCGTCGCAACGTCTGAGTCGTGCGGCGTCTGCCACATCAGGATCAGGCCGGAGGGGTAACCGCGGTAGAGAGAGTCAAGAAGGTCTCGCACCTTCGTCGACGTCCACACGTATTGCCGCTGCATCTCGGGTAGCTGCAGTTGACCATTCTCGATCATCGCTACGAGTTCGCTAATCCTATAGTCCCGATGGCTCACGTCGTTGCCCCTTGCACGTCGATCTGGCCGGTCACGGCCGCGGTGATGAGTGCCGCTCGGCGCTCTTTGGACAGCTCGATGAACCGCTCCGCCTTGTCCGTGAGGCGACCACAGGATTCACGTGCAAGTGAATCAGCTTCGACACTCTCGAGTTGAACCGAGCGCGCCGGCACCGCGACGCGAATCTCGAGGAGGTCGACGACGTTGATACGCGGAGTGCGCACGGCGCCGCCTTCAGTGCCACCGATTCCCTTGAGACGACTCGTCATCTCGGCGACGAACTTCGCTGTTCGCATTACCTGTGACAGCCAAGTGGGATCGATATCCGGCGCACATCGCAGGACTGCGTAGTCAGGACTGACGATGCCATCCTCGCGGGCCACACCAAGCGCCCCCTGAAATGCACGCATGCGGTTCACTACGATGTCATCCGCCCGGACCACCTTGTAGTGGCTGAGGTCCTCTGATGCCGCTTGAGCCGAGTCCACCAACCGCCGAGAGACGCCACTGACGATCGAAACTGACAGGAGGGGCAACTGCCGCCCAACTTGTCCCCCCGCGCGCTGGTCAATCTCCGCTAGCACGGTCTTCAACCGGTGGCCGGAGCCGACCACTGTGGCAAAGCCCGCTTCTCGCACCACAGAAGAACGCTCGCGGAGCACCTCGATCAACTTCTTCTGCTTCACGATCAGCTCGTCGATCTGGGCGGTCTCGCGGTCGAGGTAGCTGCGAATCATCCGCTGAACTTCAACCGCTGGCAGCGGTATCCGGTGGGACCCCAAGTCACCTTGAGTCATACTCGGCAAGGCCGTGCTCGTTGAGTAGTACCCAAATGGCATCGTCGTGGCGTAGTAATGCAGAAACCCAGCGTCTACCTGCGGCGACAACTCGGTGTAGAACATCGTGTCGACCGTCCAGAAACGCCCAGCCACGAGCAGCGGCCTGTCGATCGTTCCCTTACGGCCGAACAGCACGCTATCGCCGTCGTAGAGATATGAAGACGCACGACGGAACTCGCCACCAGATCCGTAGACCGGATACCCACCCTCGCTGACCTCGACATCCGTGTAATCGGCACCATTGCGAACCGCCGCGACACGACGCAGCTGTACCAACTCCCACCCCGCAGGAAGGTTTCGCTGCCACTCCGGTGACCAAGTCACGCCTCAACCTCACGAAGAAGTTCCATGATCTCCCCCGCCAGTTGGTTGAGCTCGGCGTCGATCTCCTCCAACGGCCGGGGTGGCATATACTTGTAGAAGTACCTGGTGAACGGGATCTCGTAGCCGACCTTGGTCTTCTTCTCGTCGACCCAAGCGTCGGGGACGTACGGCAGAACCTCGGCGGCGACGTATGCCTCAATCCCGCCTTCGTAGGTGAAGGGAACGTTCTCGGTGTCGCGCTTCTTGGCGTCGGGTTTGGGATCGCCCTTGCGGTCGCGCACGATCTCGCCGTCGTCGTCGAGGAGCGGTCGCTCGACGGTGATGGTCCAGTAGCCGAACTCCTCCACGTCGAAGATCTTGGAGTGCTCGCCGTCGGCGAAGTCGTCGTAGATCTTGACGATACGCTCGCGATCGGCGTCACCGACCTCGCGGTTCTTGGACCCGAGGTTCTTGCGCAGCTTGGTCCAGAAGCCGGTCGCATCGACGAGTTGGACCTTGCCCTTGCGCTCGGGTCGTTTCGTGGTGTCCAGGAGCCACACGTAGGTGGCGATGCCGGTGTTGAAGAACAGATTGGTGGGCAGCGCTACGATCGCCTCCACGAGGTCCGATTCCAGCAGCCAGCGGCGGATCTCGCTCGGGCCCGAGCCGGCCGCTCCGGTGAACAGCGGTGATCCGTTGAGGACGATGCCGGCCCGGCCGCCGCCGTCGGCCGGCGGGCGCAGCTTGTGGGCGACGTGGGTGAGAAAGAGGAGTTGCCCGTCGGAGACGGCTGGTGTGCCGTGACCGAAGCGGCCGTCGGGAAACCGCTTCGCCTCGTCCTTCACCGATTCCAACGACGACTTCCAGTCGACGCCGTAGGGCGGGTTGGAGAGGACGAAGTCGAAGGTCTGGCCCGCGAACTTGTCGTCCGCGAGCGTGTCGCCGAGGCGGATGTTGGTGGCGTCCTGGCCCTTGGCGATCATGTCGGACTTGGCGATCGCGTACGACTGGTCGTTGATCTCCTGCCCGTAGAGGCGCAGGCGGGCCTGCGGGTTGCGCTCGAGGAGTCGTTCCTCGGCGACGGAGAGGAAGCCACCGGTGCCGACGGTCGGGTCGTAGATGGACCGGACGGTGCCCGGCTCCATCAGGCCCTCCTGCTCCTCGGCGAAGATCAGGTCGACGATCAGCCGGATCGCATCGCGCGGCGTGAAGTGCTCGCCGGCCTCCTCGTTGGAGGCCTCGGCGAACCGCCGGATCAGTTCCTCGAACAGGTCGCCCATGTCGGCGTTGGAGATCCGGTCCGGGTGCAGGTCGACCTCGGCGAACTGGCTGACTACCTGGTAGAGCCGATCCTTCTCCGCGAGCGTCGCGATCTCGCCCTCGAACTTGAAGCGCTCGAACACGTCGATGTTCTCGCTGAACCGGTTGATGTAGTCGACGAGGTTCTCCTCCAGGCCCTCGGGGTCGGCCAGGAGCTTGGCGAAGTCGAATTTGCTGGTGTTGTAGAAACGCAGCCCGGTCGCCTTGTGCACGGCGCGGTCCAGACGTGGGCCCGCCGCAGTCTCCTTCGCGAGCGCCCGCACCTCGTCGCGGGTCGGTTCCAGAATCGCGTCCATCCGCCGAAGGATGGTGAACGGCAGGATCACGTTCCCGTACTGGTGGGGCTTGTAGACTCCGCGCAGTTGGTCAGCAATCGACCATACGAAGTTGCCGAGGGTGGTCACAGGTGATGACAGTAGTAGAGGCGGCCGACAGCGCGTGTCCTACGCTGCGTCCTCGTCGTTCGGGTCGGGCAGTGTCGCTGTCCCCGCCACCAACGGCTCGATGATGTCGTCCAGGACGAAGGTCTCGCAGGCGTACATACGCTTGTCGAGTGTCAGCCCACTCAATAACGTCGCGGCCCGAGACCGCCACTCGGGCACGTCAAGGAAACTCGACCAGCCGTCGCCGATAGCCAGGTGCTCCTGGAACTCCACGTCGTCCCAAGCCGAGGGTGCCTTGACCTCGATAATCCGCACGGGTTGTGTCTCATCGACGATGATCGGACCCGCTGGGTTGGGCGGTAGGTAGCTCTCGACCATCTCCAATGGGGCCGACACCCCGACCCTTATGTGGTCAGCGTGCGCAGCGAGGGCGTGCCCGTAGCGGTGTCTGTCGATCCGCGCCAGCTCGTCGAGCCACCACAGGACGTTGCCGAGGTGGTCGGGTTGGGCGTTGAACGGTTGAACATATCGGAGAAGGTCGAAGCTGTTGTCAGAGAGTGCCTTCAATCGACCGCGATGACTCTTATTGTCAAACTTTGTAGCGTCGTCGAAAGTCGGGAACATCAACCCGCGCTCATTCGGCGGCGGATTCTGACCGCTGTCACGCACGGCCATGAAGTAGACCGCGCCGTCGAGCGCTGCTCGCAGCTCGTACAGCTGTCGGCTCCGGTCGAAAA
>DLKD01000092.1 GCA_002477755.1 Gordonia sp. UBA7599 | reverse complement strand
ACGAACACGGCGATCTCGCCGAACCCGGCATACCCGTACGGCCGCGAACCTCCGGTGTAGAACCACGCGGCGAGGATGCAGACAGCGCCGACCAGGATCAGCCACCAGTGGGTTGCCAACGACAGCCACACGCCCGCCACCGCTGCGATCAGAAACGCGATGATCGCGGCCGTGCGGACCGCGCCGGGCGAAGCCGCGCCGGACCCGACGAGCCGCTGCGGGCCGACGCGGTTGTCGTCGGTGCCACGGATCCCGTCGGAGTAGTCATTGGCGTAGTTCACCCCGGCCACCAAGGCGAGTGCGACGACGAGCGCTCCGATCATGGCGGGCCAACTCGGCGACTCGTCGACATGGTTGGCGGCGGCGATGCCGGCGATCACCGGTGCAAGAGCGATGGGCAGGGTACGCGGGCGAATGCCGTCGACCCATTGCGCGAGGGAGGCCATTGGGCTATTCAATCATGGTCGTGCTGCCGCTTCCCGACCGCGACGCTTCCGGGCCCGGCAAACCGCTAAACGGCCCGGGCGCGTGCCGCGAGCGTGCGGACCGCGGCACGATCAATCTTGCCGGGCCCGCGCAGCGGGATCTCGTCGACGACGAGGATTCGGCGCGGTGCGGCGTGGCGGTGGACCTGCTGCGCGACGCTGGCGCGCAACGACTCTGGGTTCGGAGTGCGCCCCGGTTCGGCGACGACGAGGGCCACGATCTCCTCGCCGAGCCGTTCATCGGGAACACCCACAACAGCGCACTGAGCGACGGCCGGATCGGCGGCCAGGACGTCCTCGACGACACGAGGCACGACGGTTAGGCCCCCGGTGCTGATCGCGTCGTCGGCGCGGCCGAGGACGGTCAGCACACCGTCGTCGACGCGGCCGAGGTCATCGGTGCGGAACGACCCCGCGACGGCGAACGCCGGGTCGGAACGACGGTGATACCCGTGCGCCACCATCGGCCCCGACAACACGACGCGCCCCTCGTCGTCGATGGACACCGCGACCCCGTCTAGCGGACGCCCGCCGTACACGCAGCCGCCGCCGGTCTCACTCATGCCGTAGGTCGTCACGAGCGGGATGCAGGCGGCTCGCGCGCGCTGTGCCAACGGGGTGGGAATCGCGGCGCCGCCCACGAGCACCGCATCGAGCCCGGCCAGTGCCGCTGTCGCCTCCGGTGAGCGCAGCACGGCTACCAGTTGGGTGGGCACCAGGGAGGTGTAGCGCCGCGGCCCCCGCAGCCGGGTCACGGCATCGGTGAAACGCTGCACGTCGAAACCCCCGCGCAGATCGGCGATCGCGGGTGTGTAACCGGCTCGCAGTGCTCGCAGCAGCACCTGCAGGCCGGCAATGTGGTGCGGCGGCAGCGCCAGCAGCCAGTTACCCGCGCCGCCGAGTCGCGCATGAGTGGCATCGGCCGAGGCGGCCAGCGTGGCGGGGGTGTGGATCGCGCCCTTCGGGTCCCCTGTCGATCCCGACGTCGCGATGACCAGACAGGCATCCGGGTCGATCACCTGCGTCCCGACGCCCAACGACTCCTCAAGTACGCGACGGTCAGGGGCATCTGGATCATCGACGACGGGAAGGAAGCAGCGGGCTCCGGCCGCCATCGCCACGAGGTCGCCGAACGATTCGGCAAGCGCTGGGCCCGAATCGAGGGGGAGTGCGCGCAGGACCGGCACTGCGGCTACCTGGGTGTTGGATCGTTGGAATCGCGGCGCAGCGGGTCGTCGTCGAACGGCCAACCGGCTCCGACGAGGACGGAGCGGACCCGGGCGAGGTCGGTCTCGCTGGGCAGTTCGTCGGTGACCTTGTTGATCTCCACCCCCGCGTCGATCCGACTGATCTCGGGGATCTCGGTGACCGTGGTGGTGGGCCGTTCGGGTTCGGCCGCGGTCGTGGCCTCCGCGGCGAGGGTGCTCGCGACGGCCTGTACCTCGTCGTCGGAGAGTTGACGGCGCAGGATCGCGACGAGCGGGATGTAGTCGCCCGACGGGACACCGTTGGGGTATCCGGCGCGCAGCCAGCGGACAACCGAGTCCAGCAGTGCAGGCCTATCCACCACCGCTCCTCTCCGTTGTCGCAGTACTTCGATTATAGGTCTGGTCCGCGGACCCATCTGTGAGCCGCGAGCGGCCATCGCCGATCCTGCCGGGCTACTTGTAACCGAAGGGGAAGAGTTTGATCCCCAGGTGGAAGTAGATCGTCTGCCGGGTGATCCAGAGGATGCCGATGACGATCGTGAGGGCGACGAGCGCGAACAGCACTCCACCGAGGGCCTTGAGTACCGGGTTGTGTTCGGTGACGGTGCCATCAGCGTTGTAGCCGTTGGCCCACAGCCGAAGCCCGAGCGCGAACAGTGCGGGGAGGCCGGCGCCGAACGCCAGACCGATGAGTAGGACTCGGATGATCGATTCTGCGACGGTCATTCAGGGGTTTCCTTTCGATCCGGCGGATCAGATCTCGGCGGTCTCGCGCCCGGCCGGCACGGGTGTCGGCGCTTCGGCGGGCATGAGCCCCCGATCGTCGTCCCAGTCGGCGTTGACGTTGCTGTGGTCGACCTTGTTCTGCTGCGCCTGCCAGTACATGTAGGCCGACAGGATGACGAGAACCGCGAAGATGGCGATCGCACCGCCGAGGTTGCCCAGCATGTGCGCCAGGGCGAAGCAGACCGCGCCGACAAGGGCGGCGGCGGGAAGCGTGGTGACCCAGGCGACGACCATCCGTCCGGCGACCTGCCAGCGGACCTGGGCGCCCTTCTTGCCGACGCCGGTGCCGAGGATCGAGCCGGTGGCGACGTGGGTGGTCGACAGCGGCATACCTGCGACGCTGGAGGTCAGGATGATCGAGGCGGAGCTGGCGTCGGCGGAAAAGCCCTGGGGCGGGGCGATCTCGACCAAGCCTTTGCCGAGCGTGCGGATGATCCGCCAGCCGCCCAGGTAGGTGCCCAGGGCGATGGCGATCGCGCAGGTGAGGACCACCCAGAACGGGAGGCCGTGCGAGACCGATCCGGCGTCGAGGTGACCGGTCGCGATGAGTGCCAGGGCGATGACGCCCATGGTCTTCTGCGCGTCGCCGGTGCCGTGGGCCAGCGAGAGGAGCGACGCGGTGGCGATCTGGCCGTAGCGGAATCCGTCGTCCTTCTGGTGGTCGGCGAGCGCGGCGGTGATCTTGTAGACCAGCCACGTGCCACAGGAGGCCACGACGCAGGCGATGACCGGGGCGAGCAAGGCAGGGATCAGGATCTTCGCGGTGATACCGCTCCAGTTGATGCCGCTGGTGCCCAGTGCGGCAAGACCGGCACCGATCAGGCCGCCGAAGAGTGCGTGCGACGAACTCGACGGCAGACCGAACAACCAGGTGAACAGGTTCCACAGGATTCCGCCGACGAGGCCCGCGAAGATGATCAACAGCGCCTTCGTCGTGTCGAGGCCCGGGATCAGCTCGCCGTGGCCGTCCTGGATCTTGAGGACGTCCTTGGTGATGGTCGCGGCGACCTCGACGGAGAGGAAGGCGCCGACCAGGTTGAGGATTGCCGAGAGGGTGACAGCAGCCTTGGGCTTGAGGGCGCCGGTGGCGATGGACGTGGCCATCGCATTGCCGGTGTCATGGAAGCCATTGGTGAAGTCGAAACCGAGGGCGGTGACGACCAACAGCACCAAGATCAGCATCTCTACGGTCATGGATAGATCATGGGGTCGAGCGGCCGAATCTCCTAACCTGCCGATCTCCTCCGCAGCCCTCTGACCTGCGAGAATCTGGAGTTCCAGGGCTGTTCATCTGTTGTTCACCTTGGCGTCGGCCCGAGTCCACCGCGTACCGTCTCGTCGGGGCGGGTCGGTGGGGATATCGCGGTGTGGCCCGTCCGTGCCAGAATCACCCCCATGACTGCCATCACTCTGGGAATGCCCATCAATTACGCGGGTGATTTCCGCGAGACCATTGCGAATCTGGCCGATTTCGAAGCCGCCGGCGTGGGCCGTGTCGCGGTCCCCGAGGCCTACAGCTTCGACGCGGTGAGCCAGTTGGGCTTCATCGCCGCCAAGACCGAGAAGATGGAGCTGCAGACGGCCGTCCTGCCGATGTACTCACGCACCCCAACCAATCTCGCGATGACGGCGGCCGGGTTGGACTACATCAGCGGTGGGCGCGCGATCCTCGGCATTGGGGCCTCGGGACCGCAGGTCATCGAGGGCTTCCACGGCGTGAAGTACGACTTCCCGCTCGGGCGCGCCCGCGAGCACGTGGAGATCTGCCGCAAGGTGTGGCGGCGCGAAAGGGTCGAGTACCAGGGCAAGCACTACACCCTGCCGCTCGACGCCGAGCACGGCGGCAGCGGACTGGGCAAGCCCCTCAAGATCATCAACCACCCGATTCGCGAGCGGATCCCGATGCTGCTGGCGGCCATCGGCCCCAAGAACGTCGAACTCGCCGCCGAGGTGTTCGAGGAATTCCAGCCGGTTCTCTACCACCCCGAGCACGTCGAATCCGTATTCGGCGAGGCGCTCGCCGCGGGTCGGGCCAAGCGCGACCCCTCGATGGGCGAGCTGAAGATCGTCGTGCAGGCCGCTGCCCTGGTCACCGAGGACGAGGACCAGATCAACAACGCGCTGGCCGGCGTGCGCCACCACGCGGCGCTCTACATCGGTGGCATGGGGGCGCGCGGGAAGAACTTCTACAACTCCCTGGTCCAGCGCTACGGCTACGTCGACGAGGCCAAAATTATCCAAGATCTCTACCTCGACGGGAAGAAGGCCGAAGCGGCGGACGCCGTCCCCGACGAACTGGTCCGTGCGATGAGCCTGATCGGACCGCGCGAGGTCGTCTCCGAACGCCTCGACGCGTTCACCCGGTCCGGCGTCGGCGTAATGCTCGCCAGCCCCCTTGCGGGCACGCACCGCGAGCGCGTCGAGACGATGGCCACGCTCGCCGAGTTGATCGGGTAGGCGCACCGGGCCTGAGCGACGAAGAAGGGAGGTCCCAATCCGCTAGCAACGGATTGGGACCTCGCTTTGTTAGTGCGACGTGGTGCAGGCTCAGTGTTTGGTGACCTTGAAGACGTAGTCGCCACTGGCCAGCGGGGGCAGCTTCATGCCCATCATGGAAGTCGGAAGCTCGGAGACGGCCGAGTTCTTGTCGATCACCAGGAAGGTGTTCTTCTTCCATGCCACCAAATGATTCGGAAGCAGACCGGTGGTCATCAGCTGCTGAATGGCAAAGGTCTTCTGGTCAATCACCGAGATGAAGCCGAGGAAGTAGTTCGCGACATACAGCTTGCCACCGAAGATGAGCATCGAGTTGGTGCCGATGCCGGTGTTCACGTCGGTGATGTGCTTACCGGTGGTCAGGTCGTACACCGACAGGCCGGCAACCGGGGTCATCAGGTTGTTCACATACAGGCGGTTGGTTCTGGTGTCCGCGGCGACGCTGCCATGGCCTTCGGCGGTTGTCTGCCGTGTGGTCCAGTTGAGCTTGGTCGCCACTTTGCCGCCGCTGCGGGTGATGCGCAGCTGGGAGAGATCGCGGTAGTACGAGGTGAGCGAGATGGTGGCACCATTGGCGTCGGCGTTGGTCACAGCGAAACCGGCGCCAAGCTTCTTGCCGCTGCTGGGGAACGTCCACTCGCCGAGGCGTGCGTAGGTGTCCATGTCGTAGAACGCCAGGCCGTTGGTGATCGAGATGATGGCGACGCGAATACCTTCAGCGAACTCCACCCAGTGTGCGTGCGGCAGGTTCGTCAGGCGAACGACCCGCTTGCCGGTGGTCTTGTCCCACACGTTGGCTTCACCACCGTTGGCGGCGGCGGCCGTGGTCCAGACAACGTTTCCGGTCTTGGGCACGTTGATCTCGTATTGGACGCCGTACTTGCCGTGACCGCCGGTGTTGGCGGGCTCGATCACGTCAAACCTCTGCTTGACGGCCATGGTGTTCGGATCGATTCTCAAGAGGTTCGAACGGGTGGCACCGCTCATCGGCTCCACCTGGGTCATCCACAGGTCACCGGTCTGCGGGTCGATGGCGCCACGGTAGTTGCCGCCGCGCTCATCGCCGACGCCAACGCTGTAGCCCTTGATGGTGTAGCCGGGAGGCTGCGGCACCGCGGGGCCGGGAAGCGCCGGTGAGGGCGCGGCGGCGGCTTGCGGCGCGACGAGAGTGCCGAAGGACAGGACGGCGGCGAGCCCAAGGACGGCTGCCCGGGTGCGATTGGTCATGAACGTCATGGCGGTAAGGGTAGCCTGACCCGCGGCGATGTCCGATATAGGGGCCTTGCTGGTGTGGTCCGTACCACCGTCGACGATCAGTAGTAATACGGGAAGGCGTCCCAGTCCGGGTCGCGCTTCTCGAGGAAGGCGTCGCGGCCCTCGACGGCCTCGTCGGTCATGTAGGCCAGCCGCGTCGCCTCCCCGGCGAAGACCTGCTGACCCATCAGACCGTCGTCGGTCAGGTTGAACGCGAATTTCAACATGCGCTGCGCCGTGGGTGATTTCGAATTGATGGCGCGGGCCCACTCGATCGCCGTCGACTCCAGCGCGGCGTGGTCGGCGACGCGGTTGACCGCACCCATGCGGTGCATCGTCTCGGCGTCGTAGGCCTCGCCCAGGAAGAAGATCTCGCGGGCGAACTTCTGCCCGACCTGCTTGGCGAGGTAGGCACTGCCATAGCCGGCGTCGAAGGACCCGACGTCGGCGTCGGTCTGCTTGAAGCGGGCATGCTCGCGCGAGGCGAGGGTGAGATCGCAGACGACGTGCAGCGAGTGCCCGCCACCAGCGGCCCACCCGTTGACGACGGCGATGACGACCTTGGGCATCGTGCGGATCAAGCGCTGCACCTCCAGGATGTGCAGGCGCCCGCCCTCCGCCTTGGCCCGGGCTTCATCGACACCCTCGGCTCCGGCGGCGACGACGTCGGAGTCGTGGCTGGCCGCGTACTGATAGCCCGACCGGCCGCGGATGCGCTGGTCGCCGCCGCTGCAGAAGGCCCATCCGCCGTCTTTGGACGACGGTCCGTTCCCGGTGAGCAGGACTGTCCCGACGTCGGGGGTGCGACGGGCGTGATCGAGCGTGCGGTACAGCTCGTCGACGGTGTGCGGGCGGAATGCGTTGCGCACCTCCGGACGGTCGAAAGCGATGCGCACGATTCCGTTCGCGCGACCCTCCCCGACGTGGCGGTGGTAGGTGATGTCGGTCAGGTCCTCGAAGCCACCGACCGCGCGCCACTGGGCGGGGTCGAACGGGTTGTGCTCGCTCATGGCGCCCAGCCTACAAACCGGGTCCGCTGATCCTCCGGGCTACCGCGGGGATAACGTGAGCGGATGAGTGATTCGTCCCCCGTCGCCCCGCGCGAGGGCGGCTTCCGTGCCGACCTCGCCATCTCCACCGATCGCGGCGGTCCCGACTACGCCGAGTTCAGCGAGCAGGTACGGACGCTGATGGACAAGGCACGGTTGGCGTGCCCCACCGACGAACTTGCCGCCGAGGCAATAGCGACGCTCAAAGATCTGAACGCCAAGCTTGATGCACACCTCGTCGACGAATGGACCACCCCCGCCGGCACGCGCATCGACCTGCCCGCGCGGGGCAACCTCACCGTGCCCCCGTACGAGGTGGAACATGCCGGACCCGACGGTGTGACGGCGACGGTGCGGTTCCGCGTCTTCCACCTCGGCGGCAACGGCGTCGCGCACGGCGGCCAGGTCGCGGTCGCCTTCGACGACCTCGGCGGCATGGCGTCGGCGGTAGCCGTGCACGGCGTGTGCCGTACCGCCTACCTGAAGGTCAACTATCGGTCGTTGACCCCGTTGGAGACGCCCTTGACCCTGCGGACCTGGGTGGATCGCCGCGAGGGCCGCAAGCTGTTCGTCGCGGGCACGCTGCACGACGGGGAGCGCCTATGTGCCGACCTCGAGTCGCTGTTCATCGAACTGAAGCCCGGCCAGCCCTAGGGTTTAGAGTTCGACGACGCTGATCCGGAACCCCGCGGCGATCAGACGGTCGGTGAGCGCATCGCCCATTGCCACCGCCGGGGTCAGGACGCCGGCGCGGTCGGGGAGCCGGTCGCGGTCGCAGGCCAGCGTCAGCGCCGATTCGCCCAGCATCACCGCCGTTGCCTTGTACCCCGGGTCGCCCTTGGCGGACATCGCACTGCGGTAGCGGCGCCCGCTCTCCGTCGTCGTGTAGGTTTGCACCGCGAAAAATCCCTTGTCCCGGGCCTTCTCGTCGGGACCCTGCCCCGGCTTGGGCAGGACCCGGTCGAGCAGGGTGCGCGTCGGTTTGAAAGACATCGCCCCCAGGCCGATGCCCAATCCGGCGGCGACAGCGCCCGCCGCGATCGTCGAGACGACGGGGAGTCGGCCGACGGACATGACTTCGCCGTAATGGAAATCAGGGCCGTAGTCGAGCAGTGAATCCGAGCGCCGGACGATCCGGGTGTTGAACGAGCTCATGAAGAAAGGCGCGCAGGTGCCACTCAGCGACGGGTCGATGCTCGACGCCCGCACCAGTGCGGCGTCACTCGGCTCGGACCGCCGGTCGGCGCGCACGAGTTCGCCGGGGCCTGACGAAAGGGCATGCGGGTTGAGCAGTACGGTGCGGGTCGACGAGTCGCGGGCCTGTTCGGCGATGACCCGTACCGAATCGATCGTGCCGCCCGACGCGGCGCCGCGCATCGACGTCACGATCATCGTCGTCTGACCCAGCCCGCCCGCGCCGTCGGCCTGCGCGCGGCGGTAGAGGCGATAGGCGCCCAGGTCCGAGGGGACGGAGTCGAAGCCGCACGCGTGGACGATCCGAGCGCCAGTCGCCGCCGCAGTCTCCCCGACCTTGTCGATGGAGTAGCGAACGAATGGGACCTCGCCGGTCAGGTCGACGTAATCGGTGCCGGCGCTGGCCGCTGCCGTCACCACGGCCTCGCCGTAGCGCAAGTAGGGCCCTACGGTCGTGCACACGACCTGGGTGCGCGCGACCATCTCGTCGAGCGTCGACGGCTTGTCGGAGTCGGCGACGATGAGCGGCCACTGCGCGGCACGCTCACCGAGTCGGTCGCGGACGGCCGAAAGCTTGGCCTCCGAGCGCCCCGCCAACGCGATGCGGGTGCCATCGGGCGCGGACTGCGCCAGGTAGCGGGCGGTCAGCTCACCGACGAACCCGGTGGCGCCGAAGACAACGATGTCGAATTCGCGGCTCATACAACCAGCCTAGACGCGCCGCAGCACAGCACTCAGTCCAGTGCGCGGACCGTCCCGATCGACAGGGCGCCGAACACCTTGGGCGTCTTCGCCGCATAGTGCTGGTCGAGGCCGACCGACTCCCACCCGGCCGCCGCAAGCAACGCCGGAATATCGCGGGTGAGGTGACAGCCGCCGCCGAGGCGGATCTGTACCGGTTCGAGTCGGCGCTGCCAGCGGCGCACGCTCTCGTCGGGGGCACGGCCGTGCTCGAGGAAGTGCAGCTGCCCGCCTGGCTTCACGACGCGGCGCAGCTCCGCCAGCGCCGCCGGGAGGTCGGGAATGGTGCACATCGTGTACGTCGACAACGCCGCGTCGAAGGTGTCGTCGTCGAACGGGAGACGCTGGCCGTCGAGCCCGCCGCGTGTGATGGGCACGGCGCTGGCGGCCACGGCATCGGCAGCCATCGCCCAGGCGGTGTCCGACGGTTCGATCGCCGTCACCGACTCCACCTCGTCGGGGTAGCAGCCGACGTTGGAGCCCGACCCGAACCCGATTTCCACAACGTCGCCGTGCAGCCCGGCCGTCGCTTTGCGCCGCACCTTGCGCATCGCGGGCATCCCGCAGGTGAATTGCACGACGTGCGGCAGGATCTTGTCCTCGTAGTAGCCCATGCCTCGATTGTGGCCCCCGGGTACGCCCCACGGGGATGGTTCGGGCGCGTGACAGACTGGACGCCATGCCGATCAACCCGTCGACGCTGCAGGGTCGGGTCATCGTCGACGAGATGATCCGCGGGGGCGTGACCGATGCCGTGCTGTGCCCCGGTTCGCGCAATGCGCCCCTTGCATTTGCGCTTCATGCCGCCGACGCCGCCGGGCGGATCCGCCTGCATGTCCGAATCGACGAGCGCTCGGCCGGCTACCTCGCACTGGGGCTGGCCGTGGCGTCGCGTCGACCCGTCCCGATCGTCCTGACCAGCGGCACCGCCGTTGCCAACGTCAGCCCGGCGGTCTTCGAGGCCAACTATGCGCGGGTGCCGCTGGTCGTCGTGACGGCCAACCGGCCCTACGAACTGCTCGGTTCCGGCGCCAACCAGACCGTCGAACAGTTCGGCCTGTTCAGCACGCAGGTCCGTACCGCCATCAGCCTCGGGCTCGCCGAGGACGGGCTGGACGCCAACAGCCAATGGCGCTCGGCAGTGGGTCGGGTGCTGGCCGCGGCGCGCGGTGCGCGCACCGGCAATGCCGGGCCCGTCCAGTTCGACATCCCGCTGCGGGAACCGCTGGTCCCCGATCCCGACGCTGCCGTCGCCGATGACCTGGACGGTTTCACCGGCCGTCCCGACGGGGCGCCGTGGACGCAGGCGCCCGCCGGACGCCTCGACATCCCGGTACCGGTGGACCTGAGCCTGGACACCGTCGTCGTCGCCGGGCACGGCGCCGGGGTGAACCCCGAGCTCGCCGGTCTGCCGACGGTGGCCGAACCGACGGCGCCGTTGCCGGCCAACCCCCTGCATCCGATGGCGCTGGCCGGGCTCGCCCCCCAACAGGCGATCATCTGCGGACGGCCGACACTGCACCGCGGGGTGTCGCGGCTGCTCGCCGATCCGGCGGTGCGAGTTTGTGCCGTCACAACCGGGCCGCGGTGGCCAGACGTCTCGGGCAACGTCGTCGCCACGGGCACCCGTGTCGAACCGGTGGGCGCGCCACGGGCGCAGTGGCTCGAGGAGACCGCGCAGCGGCACCGGCTCGCCGTCGACGCGGTCGCGTCGGTGCTGGGCCAGACGCCGACGACGACTGGTCTGCACGTCGCGGCGGCCGTGGCCGGCGCGGTGGGCGCGGATCGACAGCTGTTCCTCGGCGCCTCCAACCCGATCCGCGACGTGTCGCTGGCCGGCATGCTCGTGCCGGGTGTACGCGTGTTGAGCAACCGCGGTGTCGCTGGGATCGACGGGGCCAATTCGACAGCCATCGGCGCGGCGCTGGCGGGCGGGCCGACGGTCGCACTGCTCGGCGACCTCACGTTCATCCACGACGCGACCGGCCTGATCATCGGGCCGACCGAGCCGCGCCCGGACGACCTGCGCATCGTCGTTGCCAACGACGACGGCGGGGGGATCTTCGGCCTGCTCGAGCAGGGCGACCCGCGATTCGACGGCGGTGTGTACGCCGGAGCGTATGAGCGCATCTTCGGTACTCCGCACCGCACCGACATCGCCGCGCTGTGCGCGGGGGTGCACGTCGCCCACCGGCGGGTCGGCGTTGACGCTCTGCCGGGTGTCCTGGCCGAGCCGGCTGTGGGTCTGCAGGTGATCGAGGTGACGACCGACCGCACCGGCCTGCGCGGCGTCCACGCGGCGATCGCGACGAAGCTGGTCTGAGCACCGTTGGCGCCGCGGCGCGGTCCCGCACTTGAGTACGCTGTCCCCATGAACCCGACCGCGCAGCGCACGATCCAGATCGTGCTGCTCGTCGTCGGGACGATCATCACGCTGATGGCGGTCTTCCTCTTCGCGGGGTGCGTCAAGAACGACGCGCAGATCAATGCCAACAAGGCCGTCGCCGTCGCCGAGGTGAGTTCCGCGGATCGGCTACACGCAGCCGCCGGATTCTTCACTCCCGACGGGAAGTTCCACAGTCCGCAGTTGGGCCTGCTCTACCCGACGAAGCTGTCGGTGGGGGAGCGGATCTCGGTGGACTACGACGCCAGCAACCCCGACGGGCTGGTGCGCCCCACCGGTCGCAACGCATCGTTGGCGATCATCCCCTGCTTGTCGTTGATCGTCGTCGGCTGGGCGGTCATCGCCGTCCTCATGGTGCTCGTCGCCGAGGCGGGGCGACGCCGACGCAGCATCGCGCACACTGTGAATTGACCGGACGTTCACCCTGATTTCGTGTGGGCACCACCGGCGCGCCGCCATGCCCGCAGACACTGGGGCCCATGCGCGTAGCCATCGTCACCGAGAGCTTCCTGCCCCACATCAACGGCGTGACCAACACCGTTTTGCAGGTAGTCGAGCACCTCGAACGCCGCGGTCACCGTGCGGTGGTGATCGCACCGGACACCCCTCGGGGACGTCCAAGCGGTCCGACGGTCGTCGGGACGTCGACCCCGGTGCACCGCGTCCCCGCCGTCATGGTGCCCGGCGTCTCATCGCTGCCCGTTGGCGTCCCCACGCCGATGATCGCCCGCGTGTTGCGCGACTTCGCGCCTGACATCGTCCACCTGGCCTCACCGTTCGTCCTGGGCGCAGTGGGGGCGCGCGCGGCGCGTCGGCTCGACGTGCCGACGGTGGCGGTGTTCCAGACCGACGTCGCTGGTTTTGCCGCCACCTACCGGGCGGGCTTCGCGTCGCGCTCGGCATGGCGCCACTTGCGGCGACTGCACTCGTCGTGCGAGCGGACACTGGCACCGTCGTCGGCGACCGCCGCCGACCTGCGGGCCCACGGCATCCCCCGCGTGCACAGGTGGGGCCGCGGGGTCGATATCGAGCAGTTCGGCCCCGAGTACGCCGACGAAGACCTGATTGCCGCGTGGTCCGGAGCCTCCGACGACCGCGAGCGCAAGCTCGTCGTCGGGTTCGTGGGCCGACTCGCGCCAGAGAAGGAGTTGATGAAGCTGGCGCCACTGGCTGCCGACCCGGGAGTGCAACTCGTCTTCGTCGGCGACGGCCCGGAGCGCCGCCGCCTGGCCGCGACCATGCCCGGTGCGGTCTTCACCGGCGAGCTTCACGGCGCCGATCTTGCCCGGGCCTACGCGGGTCTCGACGTCTTCGTTCACGCCGGGAGACATGAGACGTTCTGCCAGGCGATCCAGGAGGCGATGGCCACCGGCCTGCCCGTCGTGGGGCCCTACGCGGGCGGTCCGCGCGACCTGATCGCCCACTGCCGCACCGGCTTCCTCCTTGACCCCGACCAATTCGAGGCCAAGCTCCCCGCCGCGATCGACGCGCTGCGCGACCCGGCGGTGCGCGCCCGATTCGGTGCGGCGGGGATGGCGCTGGTACGCACCCGCACGTGGCCGTCGGTGTGTGAGGAGTTGCTCGACCACTACGCCGCCGTCCTCGGCGGAGGAGAAGCTGCACGGATCGCCGGGTGACCGGTGTGCCCGTGGGCCCGACGGAGGGGCCGACTACCGTTTGTGGCATGAGCGATTCCTCGCGCGCGGACCTGGCCAAGCGGCCCGACGAAGTGGCCTCGATGTTCGACGGGGTGGCCAAGCGCTACGACCTGACCAACACGGTGCTCTCGTTCGGGCAGGACCGGCGGTGGCGGGCGGCGACCGCCCGGGCCCTGGGTCTGCGGTCGGGCGATGTGGTGCTCGACCTCGCCGCGGGCACCGCGGTCTCGACGGTCGAGCTGGCCAAGTCGGGGGCCATCGTGGTCGCCGCCGACTTCTCCCTGGGCATGCTCAAGGCCGGGTCTCATCGCGACGTCCCGAAAGTCGCCGCCGATGCGATGGCACTGCCATTCGCTGACGAGTCCTTCGACGCGGCGACCATCTCCTTCGGATTACGCAACGTCAACGACGTGGGTGTCGCGCTGGGCGAGTTGCGCCGTGTCCTGCGGCCCGGCGGACGCCTGGTGATCTGCGAGTTCTCTACCCCCACGTGGGCACCGTTTCGCACCGTGTACCTCGAGTACCTGATGAAGGCGCTGCCCGAGGTCGCCACCCGCGTGTCCAGCAATCCGGCCGCCTACGTCTACCTCGCCGAATCGATCCGCGAGTGGCCCGACCAAGCGGGGCTCGCGGCTCTGATCCGCGACGCCGGTTTCCGCGGTGTGCACTGGCACAACCTGAGCGGCGGCATCGCCGCCCTGCACAGCGCGGTGAAGTAGCGCCCGTGGCCCATTCACACCACCACGACCACGACGGCCCGGTTCCGCTGGGTCAGGCGGCGCGGTGGGTCGTCATCGGGGTCCTGTCGTTGGCGGCGGTGGCCGTGGCCATCGGATTGGTCGTGCTGTGGCCGTCCTCGGGGCAGGACCATCCGATCCCGATGCAGTTCCGCTCCGCCGACGGTGGTCCGATCCGCACCCAGACCGGCGTCGTCGTCGCGATGTCGCGTGCCGACTGCGGCAACCAGATGGTCGGCATCGCGGTCGACGCGCAGGAGACACTGGGCGTGACCCCGACCGCCGACGGGCCGTGCCGCGCGGCGACGGTGCGACTGCGCGACGGCGAGGACAAGGGCAAGTACGTCCTGCTGCAGATCCCGACCAACCGGGCGCAGGCCGGGACCGGCCCGGGCCAGCCCGAACCCGATCTGGCGACCGCCGACGACCCGCAACCGGGGCAACCGACACTGCACGTAGACGACACGATCCGGTTGAGCGCCATGCCCGGCTACGACGGGTCGCCGCGCTACACGTTCTACGATTTCGCCCGCGGATCCTCGGTCATCGTGTGGGCGATCCTGTTCGTCCTCGCCATCGTTCTTGTCGCGGCGTGGAAGGGCCTGCGGTCTATCATCGGCCTGGTGTTCGCCTTCGGCGTGTTGGGGGTGTTCACGCTGCCGTCGATCCTGCAGGGGCACTCGCCGGTGGCGGTTGCGGTCACCTCGTCGGCGCTGATCCTCTTCGTCGTGCTCTATCTCGCCCACGGGGTCAGCATGCGAACTTCCGCGGCGCTGGTCGGCACACTGGTGTCGCTGGTGATCGCCGCGCTGTTGAGTTGGTTGGCGATCCACACGATGGACATCGCCGGGCTCTCCGGCGACCAGGCGATGAGCCTGCAGGTCTACCAGGGCAGAATCTCGATGTCCGGACTGCTGTTGGCTGGGTTCATCATCGGCGCCCTGGGTGTGCTCAACGACGTCACGATCACCCAGGCGTCGGCGACTTTTGAATTGGCCGCAGCCGGTGAGCCGTCGCGCCTGGCGACGTTCCGAGCGGCGATGCGCGTCGGCCGCGACCATATCGCCAGCACGGTGTACACCCTGGTCTTCGCCTACGCCGGCAGTGCTTTGCCGCTGTTGTTGCTGTTCTCGGTGGCCTCTCAGCCCTTCGGTTCACTGCTCACCACCGATCAGGTCGCGATCGAGCTGGCCCGCGCGTTCGTGGGCGGCATCGCCATTGCGCTGTCGGTCCCGCTCACCACCGCGGTCGCCGCGTCACTGGTGACGATCACCGGCCGCTCCCGATAGACGCCTCAGCGGAACGGCGGCCGCTCGTCGATGCGGACCGATGCCCGGCCCGCGGTGCGCCATGCCCGGGCGACGAGGTCGCGGTCCTCGTCGGTGACGAGGTTGCCCATCACGCGCACGACCATCGACATCAACTTCTGCGAACGCAGTCCCGGCCGGCCGAGGAGAGGCACGGCCTTCGGCACGGTCAGCACGGCAGCCAGCCGACGCGCCGCCGAGAATGCCAATGAGTAGTGCCCGGTCAGGACGTCGGGCCAACGATCGGTGAAGTCGCCAACCCCGTCGACGACGAGTTCGACGGCCAACCGCGCGGTCTCCAACCCGTAGTCGATGCCCTCGCCGTTGAGCGGGTTGACGCAGGCGGCCGCGTCGCCGATCAGCATCCAATTGGGACCGGCCACGCCGCTGACTGCTCCGCCCATCGGCAGCAATGCCGACGTGAGGCGTTGCGGTTCTCCGTCGATCGCCCACTCGTCGCGGACCATCTCCGCGTAGTGGCGCAGCGTCGGTCGCAGTTCGACGTGGGCCGGACGCTTGGCCGTGGCGAGTGCTCCGACGCCGACGTTGAGCTGGCCGTGGCCCAGCGGGAACACCCAGCCGTAGCCCGGCAGCAGCGTCCCGTCGGCACCGCGCAGCTCCAGGTGCGAGCCCATCCACTCGTCGTCGGACCGGCCCGAGGCGACGTAGGCCCGTCCGGCGACGCCGTATGCGGTGTCGCGGTGCCACTGGCGGCCCAGGACCTTGCCCAGGCCAGAGCGCACGCCGTCGGCGACGATCACTGTCGACGCTTTGATTGCCCGCCGACCGTCGGGACCGTCGACGATGACGGCGCCGACACGGGCACCGTCCCATTCGACGTCGACGGCTTTGTATCCCATCAGCATCGTCGCTCCGGCTGCCTGGGCGGTCGCGCGGATCTCCTCGTCGAGCTCGACCCGGGTCACCGCGCTGCCGTAGTCGGCGAACCGCTTGCCCGGCCACGGGACGCGCTGCTCCGCGCCCCAGCCGTGTAGGTGCAGTCCGGTGATACGGGGGCGGTCGGCGAGAAAACCGCCGAGACCGAGATCGAGCATCTCGGTGATGGCGCGCGGGGTGAGTCCGTCCCCGCAGGTCTTGTCGCGCGGGAAGACCGCCATGTCCAGCAGTGTTACGTCGCGCCCAGCGCGGGCGGCGTGTGCGGCGGCGGCGGATCCCGCCGGACCTGCGCCGACGACGAGAATGTCGGTCATTTCGACGGTCATCGGCGCGGGCGGATCGGCGTCGGTGGGATCGGTCACCCGACCAGTATGTCGTGCGAGGTGGTCCGTTACGCTGGCCGAGTCGTGCGCAACCGCGCCGGCAGGGGTCGAGAACAGGCGCAGGTGCAGTACACGTGAAGACGACGATCGCCGGCTTGAATCTGGGTTCGGACGAGTTCTCGCAGGGCGTGAAGTCGTCGTTGGCGCAGGTCGAGGACCTGCTGCTGACCGAGCTCTCCTCCGGAGACGACCTGCTCACCGAAGCGGCCACGCACTTGGCCAAGGCCGGCGGCAAGCGATTCCGACCGATGTTCGCGATCCTTGCCGCGCACTTCGGGCCGCGTCCGCAGGCCCCCGAGGTGATCACCGCCGCCACCGTCGTGGAGATGATTCACCTGGCGACGCTCTATCACGACGACGTGATGGACGAGGCGCCCGTGCGACGCGGCGCACCGTCGGCGAACTCTCGCTGGGGCAACTCGATCGCGATCCTTTCCGGGGACTTCCTCTTTGCCCGCGCCTCGCGCCTGGTGTCGACGCTGGGGCCCGAGTCGGTGCTGATCATCGCCGACACCTTCGCCGAACTGGTCACCGGTCAGATGCGCGAGACCGTGGGTGTCAGCGCCGGTGCCGACCCGATCGAGCACTACTTGAAGGTGGTGTGGGAGAAAACCGGGTCGCTGATCTCCGCGGCTGGGCGTTTCGGTGCCATGACGTCGGGTGCTGACGCGCAGACCATCGAACGGTTGGCCCGTCTCGGCGACGTCATCGGCACGGCGTTCCAGGTCTCCGACGACATCATCGACATCGCCTCACCGACCGACGACTCCGGCAAGACGCCGGGCACTGACCTGCGCGAGGGTGTGCACACCCTGCCGGTGCTGTACGCGCTCGCTGCCGACGGTCCCGATGCCGCAGAGTTGCGCGACCTCCTCGTCGACGCGCAGACGGGCAAACCGCGGCCCCTGCACGACGACGACGAGGTGGCGCGCGCACTGGAGTTGTTGCGCACCTCGGACGGGATGGCCGCCGCGCGCGACAAGCTGGGTGAGTACCTCGCCGCGGCGCGCGAGGACCTCGCCCCGCTGCCGGCGTCGCCGGCACGCGATGCGCTGGCCGATCTGGCGGCCTACACCGTCGAGCGCACCGGCTGAGGCACCCGGCCCCCGGTTCACCCGGGAACGATCCGGACCACCTCGGCGTTTGGCAGTATGCACAGGAGAGGGCGGCGTCGCGCTGCTCCGCATGCCAGAAGAGGTAGGGAATGCAATTCTTCAACGGGTTGAAGACCGCCGCACTGTTGGGGTTGATGTCGGCGATCATTGTCGGGATCGGGGCGATATTCCAGAACCAGACGATCCTGATCGGGTCGATCATTCTGGCCGTGGCCACCAACGGCTACGTGTACTTCAACTCGGCGAAGATGGCGCTGCGCTCGATGCACGCCCAGCCGGTGACCGAGGTGCAGGCACCCGAGCTGTACCGGATCGTGCGTGAGTTGGCGACCGACGCCAAGCAGCCGATGCCGGCCCTCTACATCAGTCCGACGGAGTCGCCGAACGCCTTCGCGACCGGGCGGAATCCGAAGAATGCGGCCGTGTGCTGCACCGCCGGGATCCTGCAATTGCTCGACGAGCGCGAGTTGCGCGCAGTGTTGGGCCACGAGCTCTCACACGTCTACAACCGCGACATCCTGATCTCGTCGGTGGCTGGCGCCATGGCCGCGGTCATCACGGGCTTGGCACACATGGCCATGATGTTCGGGAGTGGGAACCGCAACGGCGGTGGGCCCGGCATCGTCCCGGTGCTTCTGATGACGCTGCTCGGGCCGCTCGCCGCGACGGTCATCAAGATGGCGGTGTCGCGGTCGCGGGAGTACCAGGCTGACGAGTCCGGTGCTGAGCTGACCAAGGACCCGCTGGCGCTGGCATCCGCATTGGCGAAGATCTCCGGTGGCGTCGACCGGGCGCCGCTGCCGCCCGAGCCGGAGCTCGAGTCGCAGGCGCACATGATGATCGAGAACCCGTTCCGCGGTGCCGGTATGCAGAAGCTGTTCTCCACCCACCCGCCGACGGCCGACCGCATCGCCCGCCTGCAGGCGATGGCCCGCAGGGGCGTGTAGCCGGCCCACCGGGGCTCGGTCGGCGCTACCGGTAGTTGACGAACTGCAGGGCGATGTCGAGGTCGGAGCCCTTGAGTAGGGCGATGACGGCCTGCAGGTCGTCGCGCTTCTTGCTCGAGACACGCACCTCTTCGCCCTGGACCTGAGCCTTGACCCCCTTGGGCCCCTCGTCGCGGATGATCTTGGTGATCTTCTTCGCATGCTCGGAGTCGATGCCCTGCTTCAGCGTGCCGCTGATCTTGAAGGTCTTGCCCGAGGCGGCGGGTTCGCCGGCCTCGAAGGCCTTCAACGAGATGTCGCGGCGGATCAGCTTCTCCTGGAACACGCCCAGGCCGGCCTGCGCACGCTCTTCCGCGTCGGAGGTGATCACGATCACCTCGTCGCCCGACCACGCGATAGTGGTGTTGGTGCCGCGGAAGTCGTACCGCTGCGACATCTCCTTGGCGGCCTGGTTGAGAGCGTTGTCGACTTCCTGCCGGTCGATCTTGCTGACCACGTCGAACGATGAATCTGCCATGCGCGACAGCCTAGCGTGAGCAGCGGGTTTGCATCGGTACCGGGGAGGCGTTGTATCCTTTGCGGCGTTGCCCTTCGTCGCTGCGCCGAGCGCGGGGGAGTGCACCGGCAGGTTGCCCGAGCGGCCAAAGGGAGCGGATTGTAAATCCGTCGCGCAAGCTACATAGGTTCGAATCCTATACCTGCCACGACGTGGAGTTTCTCCGGGAATTCCGGCGGCGGCCAGCGATTTGGCCGACCCGGTGACCGGTGTGTAACCTCGTCATGTCGTGTTTCGATCGGGCGTGCCCGGGAGAAGTCGACGACGCCCCCTTAGCTCAGTCGGCAGAGCGTTTCCATGGTAAGGAAAAGGTCGACGGTTCGATTCCGTCAGGGGGCTCGCTGGACCCGATCCGATCGCAAGATTTTGGTCCGCGCGGCGGTGTAGCTCAGCTGGTTAGAGCGCACGACTCATAATCGTGAGGTCGGGGGATCGAGCCCCCCCACCGCTACACACCGGAGTCGGCGGCCGCCGACTCCGTGAACAATGGCCAGGTGCCGGTCGACGATCCGGCGCCGGGCACGAGTACCACCGAAAGAAGGCAACGACGTGGCCTCCTCGACCGACGTTCGCCCCAAGATCACCTTGGCGTGCGAGGTGTGCAAGCACCGCAACTACATCACCAAGAAGAACCGCCGCAACGATCCCGACCGCCTCGAGATCAAGAAGTTCTGCCCCAACTGCGGCAAGCACCAGGCGCACAAAGAATCGCGCTGACGAACAGGGGGGCACCGGAGACGGTGCCCTCTTTTCATTTGTCCACCGCCGGCCGCGGATACTGTAGTGGCCTCGATTGTGATCGCTCGTGACTCTTAGGCAGGTTGAGACAGTGTTCTACGGATCCGACCCGAATGAACCGCCAGCCGGCAAGTTGACGCCCGAGGAATTGGCTGAGCGCACCGCCGGGCTCGTTGGATACCACTACACCGTTGACGACTACTACGAGGTCGGGCGCGAAGAGGTCCGCAAGCACGCCATGTCCGTCCAGGACGCCCACCCGACACACTGGAACGAGGCGGCCGCGGCCGAGTACGGCCACGACAGCCTGCTCGCCGCGCCCACGTTCGTGTCGGTCTTCGGGATCACCGCGCAGCGCTATCTGTTCGAGGAAGTCATCAAAGGCTATGACCTCTGGCAGATCATGCAGACCGACCAGAGGCTGATCTACCACCAGCCGATGAAGGTGGGGGATCAGCTCATCTGCGACGTGTCGCTGGAGTCCTTCCGCCACATCAGCCAGCCCGAGAACCTCGACATGCTGGTCAGCAAGAACATCATCTGGAACCAACACGACGAGCCGGTGATGACCACCTATACGTCGTTGGTCGCGCGTACCGGCGTCGACGTCGATCCGGCGCTGGTCGACTCGCTCGAGCACGTGATGATCACGGTCGACGCGTTCGGCGACCCCGGCAAGACCGTAGACCGCCCCGCTGGTCAGCAGGGCCAGCCTGATCCCACCGAGTCGCCCGTCGCGGGGAAGGCCATCGACTTCGACTCGCTGACGGTCGGCCAGGAGCTGCCGCCGAAATCGTTTCTGCTGACCCGCGGCAACCTGGTGAATTATGCGGGCGTCGTCGGCGACCCTAACCCAATTCACTACTCCGACGAGATCGTCAAGGCCGCCGGTCTCGATGGGGTCGTCGCGCACGGGATGCAGACGATGGGCCTCGGCGCCACCTATGTGTCGGAGTTCATCGGCGACCCGGGCGCGTTCTGCGAGTACAACGTGCGGTTCACCAGCCCGGTGTACGTGCCGGCCGACGACTACACCACCGTCGAGTTCACCGCCAAGATCAAGTCGCTGGACCCGGAGACCCGCAAGGGCACGATCGCGCTCGTCGCGAAGCAGGCCGACCGCCGCATCTTCGGCCGCGCGACCGTCGTCGTCCAGTTCAACTGACCCGACGACGGCTCCACCGGGGCCTCGGCGAAACGGATTGGTGCCAGAGCGCCCCGGTGATCTACACTGAAGTGTCAGATTGATTCTTGACTTGCGCGCTGCCCATAGGGTGGCGCGTTGGTGTTGTTGGGGTCAATCGGCGTGACCGACCACGGTCACAAAGGGGCGTAGCTCAACTGGCAGAGCAGCGGTCTCCAAAACCGCAGGTTGCAGGTTCAAGTCCTGTCGCCCCTGCCCTGGACTGTCAGGGCCACCGGAAACGAGAGGACTCGGATGAGCAAGCGCGATCGAGCTGCGAAGAGCAAGGCCGCCGACGACGCGGTCGACGACGCCGCTGACTCTGCTGTCGACACGCTCGACGACGACGTCGAGTTGCGGCCGACCGGCAAGCGCGCCGGCTCATCCCGCCGTGTCGACCGCACCGCGAAGTCCACCGAATCCGAGGCCGCCGGCAGGCGCAACCCGTTCGTCGTGGTCTGGACGTTCCTCAAGCAGGTCGTCACCGAGATGAAGAAGGTCATCTGGCCGACTCGTCGCGAGACCATCGTCTACACGATCATCGTGTTGATCTTCATCATCATCTTCACCGCGTTCATCACCGGGCTCGACGTCGGCTTCGCGAAGCTGATGCTGTTGATCTTCGGCAAGTGAGCGACACCAAACTAAGGAGCATCGGGCTGTGACCACCCCCGAGAACGAGTTCGAATCGACCGAGGAGACCACCTCGGCGGGTGACTTTGCCGACGCTGTCGATGCGGGTGCCGAGGCCGCGCAGGATGCTGCCGAGCAGGAAGTCGTCGAAGAGGCCGCCGAGCTGATCGGCGACACCGCCGACGCTGAGGAGGCCGCGGAGGCGCAGGTCGTCGACGAGGCGGAGGAGATCGTCGCCGCGGCCGAGGCTGCCGACGCCGTCGAAGAGGACGAGGACCCCGCCGAGGCGATGCGCCGCCAGCTGAAGTTCGCGCCCGGCGAGTGGTACGTGATCCACTCCTACGCCGGCTACGAGAACAAGGTGAAGGCCAACCTCGAAACCCGCGTGCAGAACCTGGACCTCGAGGAGTACATCTTCCAGGTCGAGGTGCCCACCGAGGAAGTCACCGAGATCAAGAACGGTCAGCCGAAGAAGGTCAACCGCAAGGTGCTGCCCGGCTACATCCTGGTCCGCATGGATCTCAACGACGAGTCGTGGGGCGCGGTGCGCAACACCCCGGGCGTGACCGGTTTCGTCGGCCTGACGTCGAAGCCGTCGCCGCTGACGCTCGACGAGGTGCTGAAGTTCCTGGTGCCGCGCACCGAGCCGAAGAAGGCAGCGTCGTCGCGCGGCTCGGCCGACGTGTCGGTCGCAGCTGCCGTGCCGATCGAGGTCGACTTCGAGGTCGGCGAGTCGGTGACCGTCATGGACGGCCCCTTCGCGACGCTGCCCGCATCGATCAGCGAGGTCAACGCCGAACAGCGCAAGGTCAAGGTGCTCGTGTCGATCTTCGGCCGCGAGACCCCCGTCGAGCTTGCCTTCAACCAGGTCGAGAAGATTTAACGACGACGAGCAGGGCCCGCCGGGCCCGTCGTCGTGACAACAGACTTCCGCGTATCCAGCGTGCGCGGATGAGGAAAGAAAAAGGACAAAGAGGATGCCTCCCAAGAAGAAGAAGATCGCCGGGATCATCAAGCTCCAGATCCAGGCGGGCCAGGCCAATCCGGCTCCGCCGGTGGGTCCGGCGCTGGGTCAGCACAGCGTGAACATCATGGAGTTCTGCAAG